>DATBPG010000072.1:0-5976 GCA_036561485.1 Steroidobacteraceae bacterium
GAGCTCGGCGGCCGGATCGTCCAGCAACAGCATCGGTACCGTTCCGAGCCGGGCGGCAAGATAACGCATGGCGGTCAGCGCCATGGCCGCGCCCAGCACCTTCTGCTGGCCACGGGAGACCACATCGCGCGTGGGGCGTCCCTCGGTTCGCAGCAGGACATCGCAGCGATGCGGTCCCTGGCCGGTGAGTCCACGCTCCCGGTCACGTTCTCGATGCCGCACCAGCGCATCGGCCAGTGACTCCTCGCGCGACCATCCTCGTGCCAGCCCCAGCGTGGTCGCGACGGCGCCCATGTCCAGCGAGGTCGATTCCCAGACAGTGCTCAGCTCGGCCATGACACGCTCGCGGGCCGCCGTGAGCGCTTCGCCCAAGCGCACCAACTCCGACTCCCATGGGGCCGGGTCCCAACCGCCGCGGAGGGCCGCGTTGCGCTGACGCAGGGTGCGCGTGTAGCCCTGCCACTGGGCCATGAAGCCAGGTTCCACGTGGAACACCACCCAGTCGAGCCATCGACGCCGCAACGCCGGGCCCTCCTCGACCAACCGGTGAATGCCCGGATCGATGGCCTGTACCGGCAGCAGCACGGAGAGCTCCGCCAGGGAATCGAGTACCCGTCCGTCGATTCGGGCACGCACGCCCTCGGCGTCACACGAAACATCGACTCGCCGCTGCCCGGGCGCGTGGCCGACCGCCGGCAGGAGGCTCTGTGCCGTCGCGGTGTCGGATGTCCTCTCCGGCCCGGCCGTCCCCCTGGGCGCCTCACCCTGAACATCGCCCGGAAGCTCGGCGGTCCGAGCGACAGCTGCGCCCGGTTCGGTGTTCTCCCCCAGGCCCTCCTGACGTTGCACGCGCCCTGCCACCCAGCAATTCGATTGCCCATGGCGAATCAGTTGCGCCATCTGTCGTGTCCGAAAGGAGCGCCCGCGGCCCAGCAGGTAGATGGCCTCGAGCAGTGTGGTCTTGCCGGCGCCGTTTTCGCCGGTAATGAGATTCGTCCCGGGGTGCAGCTGCAGCTGCGCGGCCGGCAGGCAGCGCAGGTCCTGCAGCCGCAGTTCGCTCAGTGGCACCGGAGCGCGCAGCTCCCGCGTGCTACAGGCGCATGGGCATGACCACGTACTTGACCGTGGTATCGCCCGGCGCCCGAATCAGGCAGCTGCTGTCCGGGCCGGTCAGGCACACCTCCACCGTGTCGGTCTCGATCGCCCCCAGGGCGTCCAGCAGATAGCCGACATTGAAGCCGATTTCGATCGGCTCGCCGCTGAACTGCACCTCCACCTGGTCCTCAGCCTCTTCGTGCTCCGGGTTATGCGCCTGCACGGTCAACAGACCGCTGGCAAAGGTGAGGCGCACACCGCGGTACTTTTCGTTGGAGAGGATCGCCGTGCGCTGCAGGGCCGCGCGCAGCGCCTCACGCGGGCCGGTCATGACGCGCGGGGGGTTCAGCGGGATGACGCGCGAGTATTCCGGGAATTTACCGTCGATTAACTTCGAAGTTAGGCGAACTTCGCCGATCTGGATGCGAATGTGGTTCGATCCTAGCTCGATCGTGATCTCTCCTTCGCCGTCCAGCAGACGCTGCAGCTCCAGCACGCCCTTACGCGGTACGATGATCTGCTGCGGCTCTCCAGCCGCCCCGCCCAGGGTGAGCTCGCTCAGCGACAGTCGATGCCCGTCCGTGGCCACGGCCCGCAGCGCCTGACCATCGGTCTCCAGCAGCGTGCCGTTGAGGTAGTAGCGCACGTCCTGCTGCGCCATCGCAAAGTGCGTCTTGTCGATGAGTCGCCGGCAGTCCTTGGCCGCGAGCGACAGGCGGTGCTGGGCGTTGATCTGTTCGATGACCGGAAACTCACTCGCCGGCAGGCTCGAGAGTGTGAAGCGGCTGCGCCCAGCGCGCAGCACCACCTTGTCGGACTCGCGTGTCAGCGTGATCGTGGTGCGCTCGGGCAGCGTGCGCACGATGTCGTAGAGCTTGCGGCCCGGCACGGTGATATCCCCTGCCTGCTGCAGACTGATCTGCGCAGCCGCCACCAGCTCGACTTCCAGATCCGTCGCCGTGATGCGCAGGCGATTCTCGCGTGCCGATAACATCACGTTCGACAGTATCGGCATTGTCTGCCGGCGCTCGACCACGCCGATGACACTCTGCAGGGCCTCGAGCAGCTGCTCGCGCGTCGCGGAGACTTTCATGTGCCAGGGTTCCTTATGGGCGCCAAGGGATCCACCCGATCTCTATATGAATGTTCTTTCTTAGAGAAGCCAATAACTAATACTAAGCCTGTGGAGAGCGGGAATGACAGCGCGATTGGGGGCTTTTACTGCGCAAATGCAGGGATGACGTGAAGCCGCGGTTACGTCGATAACCGCCGCGAACAGCTGTGCGTGGACTGTGGGTAACCTTACCCACAATTTACTCCACAGCCCATGCACCGTTATCCAGTCAGGGTTCTCAACAGGTTTGAATAGTCTTCCTGCATGCGCTGCTCGGTAGCACGCAGCTCCTTGATGCGCTTGCAGGCGTGCATCACCGTGGTGTGATCGCGTCCACCGAAGGCATCGCCGATCTCCGGCAGCGAATGCGTCGTCAGCTCCTTGGCCAGCGCCATGGCGACCTGGCGAGGCCGCGCGACCGAGCGGCTGCGTCGTTTGGAGAGCAGATCCGCAACGCGCACCTTGAAGTAATCTGCGACCGTCTTCTGGATGTTCTCCACGGTGATGAGGCGCGCCTGCAGCGACAGCAGGTCCTTCAGCGCCTCCTTGGTGAACTCGACGGTCACCGGCCGGCCGGTGAAATTGGCGTTGGCAATGACCCGCCGCAGTGCGCCCTCGAGCTCGCGCACGTTCGAGCGGATGCGCTTGGCGATGAAGAATGCGACTTCTTCCGGCAGCTCCATGCCGGTGGCAGCGGCTTTGGAGATCAGGATCGCAACCGAGGTCTCCAGCTCCGGAGGCTCGACGGCAACCGTCAGCCCCCAGCCAAAGCGCGACTTGAGCCGCTCTTCGAGTCCATCGACCTCGCGCGGATAGCGATCGCAGGTCAGGATGATCTGGTTCTGTCCCTCCAGCAGCGCGTTGAAGGTGTGGAAGAACTCCTCCTGCGAGTGCTCCTTGCCGGCGAAGAACTGAATGTCATCGATCAGCAGCGCATGCAGTGAGCGATACGCGTTCTTGAATTCGTTGATCTGGTTGTGCTGAAGCGCGCGTACCATGTCGCTGACGAAGCGCTCCGAGTGCACGTAGGCCACGCGCACTTCGCGATCGCGCGCCATCATGGCGTGCCCGATCGCATGCATCAGATGCGTCTTGCCCAGGCCCACCCCACCGTAGATGAACAATGGGTTGTACGCTTTGCCGGGGTTGCCGGCCACCTGCAGCGCGGCTGCTTTGGCGAGGTTGTTGCTCTTGCCCTCGACGAAGCGATCGAAGGTGAACTCCGCATTCAGAGGCACGCCCACGGCTTTGGCTTGTGGCGCTTTGACGGCGCGCAGCGCTGCGCTGGCACCATTGAGCGCGTGAGCCGCGGGCCTGGGCTCGGGCGGCCGCGAGCCGACCTCCACGGCGATGCCCGTGACGCTGATGCCGAGCTCGGGCAGCAGCGCCGTCAGTCGCGGCAGCAGCTGCGCGCGCGCCCAGTCCACCGCAAATCGATTGGGCGCCAGCAGCTTCAGCCCGCCCTCGTTCTCGACCGCCTGGAGCGGTCGGACCCAGGTGTTGAACTGCTGCTCGGGCAGCTCGTTCTCGAGCACGCGCAGGCAGCGAGACCAGACTGACGCTTCCAACCTGAGCACTTCCGGGGAGAGAGGGGCCGGGAGTCTATACCCATGAGAGAAGCGCGCGGAAGCACGCAGCGCGAGCTCCCCGGGCGCCTCGTATTGACTTGGCAGAGGCTACTGCGTACCCTGCCGACCCATTTTTCCGTGAGCTTTCAAGGCCCGAAGTCATGAAACGTACGTATCAGCCGAGCAAGGTGCGCCGCAAACGCACGCATGGATTTCGGGCCCGCATGGCGACCAAGACGGGACGTCGCGTGCTCGCCCGCCGCCGCGCCAAGGGGCGCAAGCGCCTCATCCCATGAGCCGCGCCGCCTGAGCGCGGCATTCGCGCGCAGATCGCGCCGTGAGCGCCGGCGCAGACACTCCACGCCGCAGGCTGTCGCGCACACAGCGACTGCGGCGCGCAGCCGAATTCAAGCAGCTGTATGCGCAGGGCCGCCGGCTCGCCGCCGATGGATTCACGGCCGTGATTCAGCCCAATGGCACGGGCAGGCCGCGTCTGGGGCTGTCGGTGGCGGCGCGAATCCTGCGATTGGCCGTGCAGCGCAATCGCATCCGCCGCATCATTCGCGAGAGCTTTCGTCAGCACCAGCAAAGCCTGCCGGCGCTGGATATCGTGGTGGGGCTGCGCGGTTCCCCGCAGGATGTCGATAATGCACAGCTGCGCCGATCGCTGGAAAAACTCTGGCAGAAGATCCACGCCTCATGCGAGCGCTCCTCCGCCTCCTGATCCGCGGCTACCAGCTGCTCGTGAGCCCGCTGCTGGGCCCGCGCTGCCGTTTTCATCCCTCCTGCTCGCACTACGCGCTCGAGGCGATCGACACACACGGGGCGGCGCGCGGCACCTGGCTTGCGCTGCGACGTCTCCTGCGCTGCCATCCGCTGCACCCGGGCGGCTACGACCCGGTGCCCCCGGTGCGTTCCCACTAACTGCAGGAACGGTGCGCAGACCGCGCGCCGCACAGGCTTCGCATGCCATTTAAACTCAATCTTCGCATCATGCTCTGGGCGCTGCTCGCGATCGCACTGATCGTGAACGTGCAGCTGTACACGCGTGAGTTCCCGCCAACCTCGCGCGTCGCAGCGCCTGTCCCGGGTGGCACGTCCACGCAGCCCTCGCTCGGCAGCAGTGCCCCGGTCGCGGGCGCGCCCGCACCCGCGAGCAGCCCTACAGGCGCCGCCCCCAGCTCCACTGCGCCGAGCGCCATCCCGCCGAGCGCCGCTGCATCTGGCGCTGCCGCGCCGGCCAGTCTTGCCACCAGCGCCACCGGGCTTGCGGCCGCCACTGCCGCCAGCGCCGCCGCGGCCGCGGGCAGCGTGCATGTGCACACGGATGTCCTGGATCTGAGGGTGAGCCTGCAGGGCGGCAACCTCATCGATGCGAAGCTGCTCGCATACCCGGTGGAGAAGAACCAGCCCAATAACCCCGTGCAGCTACTGCAGGCACAGCCACCGGTGTTCGAGCTGCAAGGCGGGCTCGCCGGCAGCGCCGGAGAGACGGCCCCGACGCATCTGGCCCACTACACGAGTCCGGTGACGAGCCTGACGCTCGCACCGGGACAGGACGAGCTGTCGCTGCCCCTGACCTGGAGCGACGGGCACGGGCTCACGGTCACCAAGACGCTGACCCTGCATCGCAACGCCTACGCGATCGATGTGAGCTATGAGATCCACAACGCGAGCGACATGGCTTTCAGCTTCGCGCCCTACGATCAGATCCTGAGGCTGAATGAGCCACTGCATCGCTCGTACTTCAATCCCGGCACCTATGCATATAAAGGGCCGGCCTACTTCGACGGCACGCGCTTCGAGAAGATCAACTATCAGAAAGGCGGCACGCTCGACATGTCGGTGCGAGGCGGTTACCTCGCCGCACTCGAGCCCTATTTCTTTGCCGGCATCCTGCCGCCGCGCGATGAGAGCTTTCAGTACAGCTTCCAGCACCAGGGCGACGAATTTCTGCTCAAGGCCGTGGGCCCCACGCAGAGCGTCGCTGCCGGTGCCACCGGCACGGTGCACGACACGCTGTACGTGGGACCGAAGCTGCAGTCGCGTCTGGATGCGATTCATCCGGCGCTGGATCGCGTGGCCGACTATGGAATATTGACGATTCTCTCCAAGCCACTGTTCTGGCTGCTCGAGAAGGTGCACGGCGCGATCGGCAACTGGGGCATTGCGATCATCCTGGTGACCGCGCTGATCAAG
>DATBPG010000073.1:0-3084 GCA_036561485.1 Steroidobacteraceae bacterium
CCTTACGAGGGCGACATTTTCGAGCAGGTGGTGACCACCCGCGCCTCGATCAGAACTCCCAGCGTGCTGGCGACCCGGCAGCTGATCGCGCAGGCGGGCGGATTCGATGAGGCGATGCGGTCAGCCGAGGACTATGACCTGTGGATGCGCCTGGCCCTCTTGAGCGAGGTTGCGATCGTCGATGAGCCGCTCGTCTACGTGCGGCTGCACGATGACAATCATACCCGCGAATGGGAAAGCGCGTACCTCGGTCGGGATCGCTCTCTCAGCCGAGGACAGGCGCTCGTCGACCCGGCACGGCGTTCGCTGTTGCGTGAAGAGCGCATGAGAAACGCGCTGAAACGCGCCGCGACCCACGCACAACAGGGCGCTCATGCGCGCATGCTGCGCACGCTGTGGGAGAGCTTACCGTTCTGCTGGACCTATCCACGGTGGTGGCTCGGCGGCCTGAAGGCGGTGCTGCGCCCGCACCTGCCGCGCCACTTGCTCGAGCGCTATGGGGAACGCCGGCGCGGTGGGTGAAGTACCGGCAGTGCCGACTTCGAGCGCGGACCATCCGCGAGCGCGAGGCCCGGTGCGCATCGCCTTGGTAGTGCCGGGGGGCGTCGACCGTTCCGGCGAGTACCGGGTGATCCCGGCGCTGATGGCGTTGATTCGTCGCCTGGCGATGCACGAGGAGGTTCATGTCTTCGCTCTGCGCCAGGAAGAGCGCGCGGGCGACTGGGACCTCGCCGGCGCCCGCATCCACAACGTGGGTGCGCGCCATACGCGACTGCGAGCCGTGCGCTCGATCTGCGCGCTGCATCGCGCGGCGCCACTCTCGCTCGTGCATTCAATCTGGTCTGGCCCCGGCGGTCAGGTCGCCGTAGCGGCGGCAGCGCTCTCGGGCATTCCGAGCCTCATACACGTTGCCGGCGGCGAGCTCGTTGCCGTGCCCGACATCGGCTACGGCGGCTGGTTGCGCTGGCGGGGGCGTGTCAGCGAGCGGCTGGCGCTACGGGCCGCATCCGCGGTTACCGCCGCGAGTCTGCCGGTCATCGAGATGATCGCGCAGCTCGGCCTCACCGCCGAACGTGTACCGCTCGGCGTGGATCTCGATACCTGGCCGGTGTGCGCACCGATGCGCCGCTCCATCGACAGCCCCGCGCGTCTCGTACACGTGGCGAGCCTCAACAGGGTCAAGGATCAGTCGACGCTGCTGCACGCGCTCGCGGCGCTCGGGCGGCGAGGTGCGAGCTTCGAGATGGATATCGTGGGCGAGGACACGCTGCACGGCGCGATTCAGGGTCTCGCGGCGGACCTGGGTCTCCTGCCACGGGTGAAGTTCCACGGCTTTCTGACCCGGCAGCAACTGCGGCCCATCGTGGCGGCAGCCCACCTGATGGTCGTGTCATCTCGACATGAGACCGGCCCGATCGCAGCGCTGGAGGCCGCCGTGGCCGGGGTCCCCACGGTCGGCACCCGCGTGGGTCACATCGCTGAGTGGGCCCCGGGTGCGGCACTGTCGGTTCCGGTCGGCGACTGGGCCGCCCTGGCGGCTGCAATTGAGCAGCTGCTGGGCGATGAGGAGCTGCGCCTGGGCATCGCTGGCGAGGCCCAACGGCGGGCTCTCGCTGAGGATGCCGACTACACGGCGAAGTGCTTTCGCGCGCTATACGCGCGACTCACCGCGCGCAACTGAGGGATGTCTCAGGCCGTTCCGAGGGCCAGGGTGAAGGTCTGCAGGAAATGGAAGTCCGGACGCGCCAGCGCGAAGCGGGGATGCTGAGGGTCACAAAGCGCCATGAGTTCCGCGTGGTCCGCTGCCGCCAGGTACGGCCGCAGACGTTCGCCCCAGGTCCCGCGGAAGATCGCCTCGACGAGCCAGGCGTGCGCGGGCGGGTCAAGCGGAGCGATGCGCTCGATCACGAAGGTGCGAACGCACACGTTCGCCAAGCCGCCCGCGCGCAGCACGCCGACCAGGGCGCGCACCGCGGCCAGCTCGCGCTCACTGACACCGTAGCGCTCGCGGTAGTAGCTGCGGACCGCCTCGTTGGTGACACGCTCGAGCCGCGCGTCCCACGCAAAATACATATCCGGCAACAGCGAACTCTGGCCGAGGGCCAGCTGGCCGCCGCGGCGCAACAGTGCCGCGAGCGCCCGCACCCCGGCGAGCGGATCCTGCAGGTGGTGCAGGGTGTTGACCGACCAGATGGCGTCAAAGCTAGCGCCGGCGAGAGGCAGCTTGCGCAGGTCCGCCTGCAGGAGCAGCGCATCGCCTGCGAGCGCGGCGCGTGCGCCGCGCAGGTGCTCGGCGGCGAGGTCAACACCCACCGCGGCTCCGCCCGGAGTCACCGCGGCCTGCAGCCAACCAAGTGCCTCGCCGGTGCCGCAACCGGCATCGAGTACGCGCATGCCCGGCTTGAGGTCAAGAGTTGCGATGGCGGCGCGCAGCTCAGTTTCCGCAAACGCGTTGAACAGACGCAGCTTGCGCCCGTAGTCGCGCTCGGGTACGTCGCCCAGTTTGCCGAAGGCTGTCTGCATGGCCATGGGCCGGCAGCTCTCCTCAGCTGCGTTCCCCGGCAGCGCCTCGGCTGGCGGCCGCGTTGTCACGCGTGCGGCTGAGCGGTGCGGTAGCTGCTTTCGCGCCATTGCAGCGCCTCCCAGCGCCGCGCCAGGCGCCGCTGCGCCTGCTGGTAGCGCGGGCACTGGCGCGCCACGTCCAGCTGTCCGATGGAGACCTGTTCGTGCAGCAGGTTGCGGATCGTGCGATAGAAGTCCGAGCTGTATGTACCGTGGAACATCATCGCTAGGTCGCCGCTGTCCTGCCAGTGCGTCTTGCCTGCCAGCTGCTCCTTCACCAGTTCGTAAAACTGCGTGCCCGGCAGCGGGTAGGAGACACTGACGCCGACGTCGTCGGGACAGGCGCGCTCGAGCAGCTCGCGCGTGGCGAGGATGTCCGTGAGCTGCTCATCGAGGTAGCCGAGCTGGATGAAGAAGCCGACGCGGATGCCCTGAGCCCTGAGCCGCTCGCGCGCGGTGAGGATCTGCGGGACCGTGGTGCCCTTGTTCATGGCATCGAGGATGCGCTGGCTGCCGCTCTCG
>DATBPG010000074.1:0-3590 GCA_036561485.1 Steroidobacteraceae bacterium
GTCGAGCCTGCTGGTTGTCGACGGCACACTGCAACGGCGCGAGACGGTTGCCCACGTGGTCGCGCAGCGGCTGCACGACCGCTCGGCCTGGCTTGGCGGACTGCAGCGGCGCTCGCGGGATTTTCGATAGGATCGCCGCGCGGACGTAGCACGCCAAGTTGGGCCTGGGATCGGTTCAATGTATGCTCGGGAATGCACGACCTTCCGAGGGATCGAATGCCATGACAGAGCCGCAGTCGCCCGATCAGGTAATCGAAGACCTCAAAAACGTCATCCGCGATATCGAGGCGCTGCTGTCGGCCTCCAGTGATTACGCCGGCGAGCAGATGCAGCAGGCCAGGGCGCAGGCCGAAGACACGCTGGCAGCCGCCAGGGGGCGCCTGGCGCAGCTGCAGGAGGATATTCTGCGCAAGGCCGGCGAAGCGCTGGGCAGCGCGCGCGACGCACTCGACGCCGGGGAGACCTATCTGCGCGAGAACCCCTGGACGGCGATTGGTGTTGCCGCCGGCATCGGCTTCGTGGTCGGCGTTGTGCTGACGCGTCGTGGCTCCGCCTGAGCAGCCAGCCCCAGAGCGTGTTATGAGCGAACCGGCCGCGTTGGAAAATGACAAGCAGCAGGGTCCTGTCGCGGGCTTCCTGGCGGACGTAAATCACCTGCTCACGACGCTCGCGGATGCGATCTATACCAGGCTGGAGCTGCTGTTCCTGGATCTGCAGGATGGCTCGACGCGCCTGTTGAGGCTGATCATCTGGAGCCTGGTCGGGCTGTTGGCGGCGGCCATGACTGTGCTGCTGGGAGCGCTCGCGGTGATCTTCATATTCTGGGACACCCACCGCATCCTGGCGGCACTGCTGCTGACGGGACTGTTCGGCGCCCTGGCCGTGGCGGCCGCACTTGTCATCGTCTCGACGCTGCGTCACCCGCATACGCTGTTCGCAGCGACATTGGAAGAGTTCGCACGCGACCGGCAGCACCTGGACATCCCGCCATGAGCGCGCCGTCGACGCAGACTTCCGAGCGCCGCGCCGTGCTGCGGCAACGCTGCGCGCTGCAGCGTGAGGAACTTGCAGATGCGGCGGACGCCGTGCAGGCACGCCTGCGCAGCATCGATCGCGGCTTCGGTGCCCTACGCAAGATCCGCTTGGCCCCGACGCTGTTCGCGCTGCTGCCAATGATCCTGGCCGCGGTGCCGGCGTTTCGCCGCGTGAGCCGGGCGCTGGCTGTGGTGAACGGGCTGCGGCGTCTGCTCCCATCGCGATAACACCCAACAAGCACATGCAACTCGGTGCGGTCTATCCTCAGATCGAGCTGCGCGGCGATCCCGAGGCGGTCCGGCGCATCGGGCTGGCGGTCGAGTCCCTCGGCTACGATTACCTGCTGACTTACGACCACGTCGTCGGGGCCACACACGACCGCGAACCGAAGCTCACGGGGCCGTACACCGACAAGGACCCGTTTCACGATCCGCTGATGATGTTCGCGCACCTCGCGGCCATTACCCATCGCATCGGGCTGGTGACCGGCGTGCTGATCCTGCCGCAACGCCAGACCGTGCTCGTGGCCCGCCAAAGCGCCGACCTCGCACTGCTCTCGGACGGGCGTCTGCGCCTCGGCATCGGCCTGGGTTGGAACTATGTCGAGTACCAGGCGCTCGGCCAGAGCTTTAGCACCCGCGGCCGTCGCGTCGAGGAACAGGTCGCGCTGTTGCGCAAGCTGTGGTCCGAGCCGCTGGTGAGCTTCGAGGGGGAATTCGATCACGCCGAGCGCATCAGCCTCAATCCGCGCCCCGGACACCCCATTCCGATCTGGTTCGGCGGCTTCTCCGAGCCCGCCTATCGGCGGGCCGCGCGCATCGGTGATGGCTTCATACTCATCGGCGACGAGCAGCGGGCCACACAGGGCTGGGCGCGCATCGAGCACTATCTGGCCCAGGCCGGCCGCCCGGCGGCACAGTTCGGCAAGGAAATGGTCATCGGCCGCCAGGATCGCTCCGCGCAGGAGGTGGCCGCACGCATCCGCTGGTGCCGCGAGTTCGGCTGCACGCACGTCGCCGTCGATACCATGAATAAGGGCTTCGCCACGGCGCAGGCCCACATCGATTTTCTCGGCGAGGTGCGGCAGCGGCTCGGCAGTGCCTGACACGTTGGCTCATCGGATCTACGTGCACAACATCTCGATCACATGTTGTAGCCGCACGCACACCCCCTCATAGTGCTCACGCACCTGAGCAGTACACTCGACGATGGATGTTGCCGATGGCGCTCGCGCCCGCGTGTCGAGCTACTCCACCGTAACGGACTTGGCGAGGTTGCGCGGACGATCGATGTCGCGGCCACGTTGCAACGCCACGTGATAGGCCAACAGCTGCAGCGGCAGGTTCAGCAGGATCGGATCCAGCTCGGGCTCGGAGGCCGGCACCTCGAACACTCCCTCCACTGCCACCGGCAACTCGCCCGGATGGGTCACGGCCAGCACGGGGCCGCCGCGGGCGCGGATCTCCTCGATGGTCGATACGTTCTTGCGGAACAGCTCGTCGCGCGGCATCACGATCACGGTTGGAGACTGTGGCGAAATCAGCGCCAGGGGTCCGTGCTTGAGCTCGGAGGCCGGATAGGCCTCCGCGTGCAGATAGCTCACCTCCTTGAGCTTCAGCGCACCTTCCATCGCCACCGCGTAACCGGCGGCGCGTCCGATGAAGTAGGCATGCTCGGCGGCGGCGAAATGACGAGCCAGCCGCGCGATCTCCTCCTCACGCGCGATGATGCCCTGCAGCTGCTGCGGCAGCTCATTCAGCGCCGCGAGCAGCCGCTCGCCGCGCGCGCTCGACAGATCGCGGATGCGCCCCATGTGCAAAGCGAGCAGCGCGAACGCAACCGCGGTGCAGGTAAAGCTCTTGGTCGACACCACGCAGATCTCAGGTCCCGCATGGATGTAGATGCCGCGCCCGCACTCACGCGCGATGCTGCTGCCAACCACATTGACGATGCCGAGTACGCGGCCGCCCTTGCGCTTGAGCTCGCGCACCGCGCCGAGCGTATCGAAGGTCTCGCCCGACTGGCTGACGGCGACATACAGCGTATCCTGCTCGACCACGGGGTTGCGATAACGAAACTCGGAGGCCGCCTCCGCGTCGGCCGGTATACGCGCGAGCTGCTCGATCAGCTGCGCGCCCAGGCAGCCGGCAATGTAGGCCGAGCCGCATCCCAGCACCTTGATGCGGCGCACTTCCAGCAGCTCACGGGCCGCCAGGTCCACCCCGCCCAGATGACTGGTACAGAAGCGCGGCTCGAGCCGGCCGCTGAGCGTGCGCCGCACGGCATCGGGCTGTTCGGCGATCTCCTTGCGCATGTAGTGCGCAAATGCGCCCTTCTCCAGGCTCTCATCCGACCACGTCAGGGTCAGTGCAGTCTTGTGCACCGTACCGCCCTCGAGGTCCGAGGTCTCGTAGCCGTCCGCGCGCACCACGGCCACCTCGCCGTCATCCAGGTGCACGACGCTGCGCGTGTAGCGCACGAACGCGGCGGCGTCGGAGGCGACGAACATCTCGTGCTCGCCGATCCCGAGCGCCACCGGGCTGCCATTGCGTGCC
>DATBPG010000075.1:0-4928 GCA_036561485.1 Steroidobacteraceae bacterium
CGGGCGATGATCCGCGCGCCGGTGATCAACCCGATGCCAAGCCGGTGTTCGATCTGAACTCCAACGCACTGCTGTCGACCGCGCGCGCGATGCGCGAGCGTCACGAGCTGCCGACGGGCCGCAGCATCGGCGGGCAGCTCGAATTCTTCCTCGGCTGTGCGGACATGCCGCTGGATCCCGCGCCAGACTGGCAGCCCACGGCCCTGGCCAAGAAAATCGAGGCTGGCGCGCAGTTTGCGCAGACACAATTCTGCATGGACGCAGCCATCGTGCAGCGCTACCTCGCGCGCCTGGGCGAGGCCGGCCTGCTGCAGCGTATCCACATCCTCGTGGGCATCGCACCGCTCGCGAGCGCGCGCTCGGCGCGCTGGATCCGCGACAAGCTGCCCGGATCGATCGTTCCCGAATCGGTCATCGAGCGCCTGGATGCGGCGGCCGATGCACGCGCTGAGGGGCAGCGCATCTGCATCGAGCTGATGCACGCGCTGCGCAAGGTCCACGGCGTCGCGGGCGTGCATCTCATGGCGCCGCTCAACGAGACGGCGATACCGGCCGTTATTCGCGAATTTCGGGGCTGAGCGCGCGCTGGCCGCGCGCTGATGAAGCATCACTGCGCGACCGCGATCGCCGGCAGCACCGCAATCAGTATCCGTGCGCGCCAATCCGGCCACGTACTCGCGCTGCCGGCATTTGATATAAAGTAGCCGACCGATCCGGTCGAATCTCACACAGTGGATTGCAGCGGGGGAATGCCATGCCGGGTGCGCCAATGCGAAACCTGTCGGACGCGGTGCAGCTGGCCACGAAGGCTGTGGCGGCGGTGCTGCCGAGCGTCGCGGCCGCGACGCTGCTGAGCGTGAGCGCTGGGGCGCAGGCACAGCGCCAGAGCCAGGCGCAGGGGCTGTTTGACACCGGGCCGGTCAGTTTCTCCGCGATGCAGGCCGATCGCGGCAAACTCGCCTACAACGACAATTGCTCCTCCTGCCACGGCGGCAATCTCGACGACGGACAATTCGGTCCGCCCGTCAAGGGACCTGCCTTTCGCGCACAGTGGCATGCGCAGTCGCCCCTTTCGCTGCTGGCATTCATGGCCACGAAAATGCCGCCATCCGGCCCGGGCGGACTCGACAATCAGGCGTACGCAGACATCGAGGCCTACATACTGCAGCAGAATGGCGAGCAGCCTGGACCAACCGAACTCGCCGGCGCTCAGATCCCCGCACGCGGGGCCGCGGAGGTCGCTGCAGGGCAGGGGCCCAATATGGGCCGTGCCTTCGTGCCGTTGACCAATCAGGATGATTTCTACCGCATGGTCGAGCAGCGCCGGCATGATGAGCTGCAGGCGCTGACGCCCGTCACGGACCAGATGCTGCGCCAGCCGGCGCCCGGTGACTGGCTGATGTGGCGCGGTACGTATGGCAGCCTCGGCTACACGCCGCTGCGGCAGATCAATCGCAGGACGGTGCACGATCTGCGCGTGGCCTGGACGCTGTCGCTGCCCGTCAGCGCCAATGAGATCACCCCGCTGGTGCACGATGGGGTGCTGTTCGTCGAGAGCGCCAACACCATCGAAGCGCTGGACGGTGCCAGCGGCACACTGCTATGGCAGTACGTACGTCAGCTGCCTGAAGGCCTGCACGGTGGTCGTGATGGGCGCATCAAGAGCATGGCGATCTATGAGGACCGGCTCATCGCCCCGACGGTCGATGGACACATCGTGGCGCTCAATGTGCACACCGGCCAGCTGGTCTGGGATCAGGACATCATTACACCCGCCGAGGGCATGCACGCCGGCGAAGTGGACGGTGTTGCCTATCACATGTCAGGCGGCCCGATCATCGCGCATGGCAGGATCGTCATTGGGGTCAGCCTTGGAATCAACATTGCCGGCGGCGATTTCATCGTCGGCCTGGACGCCCAGAGCGGCAAGGAGCTGTGGCGTTTCCATACGATAGCGCGTCCGGGTGAGCGCGGCGCTGACAGCTGGAATGGTGCACCGGTCACGCAGCGCTATGGCTCGGGGGTCTGGACCGTGGGCAGCTATGATCCGGATCTGAATCTGGTCTATTTTGGTACCGGCAATACCTACGATGTCGGCACGCTGCTGCAGGAGCCGCACAAAGGTCAGTCGAACGACGCGCTCTTTACCGATTCGACGCTGGCGCTCGATCCGGACACCGGCAAGCTCGCCTGGTACTACCAGCACTTCAACGCCGATGTGTGGGACCTGGACTGGGTCTTCGAACAGTCACTCATCACCCTGCCCATCCAAGGCAAGCCAACCCCGCTGCTGGTCACCGGTGGCAAGCTCGCCATCTTCGATGCGCTCGATCGCGCCAGCGGCAAGTACGAGTTTTCGAAGGACGCGGGGCTGCAGAATCTGGTCGCAAGCATCGATCCTGTCACGGGGCGCAAGATCATTGATCCGAAGTTCACGCCCACGAGCCAGGGAGGCAGAACCGACTTCGTGTGTCCGAGCACGCAGGGGGCACGCAACTGGATCGCGACCTCGATCGATCCCACCAGCGACATTCTCTATGTACCGCTGTTCGAGAATTGCATGAAGTACAGCTGGGTGAAGCGCTCCCCGGCGGAGGTGGCCGCCGGCGGTAACGACATCCGCGGTGCGACGGTACCGGTCGCCAACAGTGACGGAAAATTCGGCCGCATCGAGGCCATCGACCTGAAGACGCGCAAGATCGTCTGGACCTACCGGCAGCGCGCGGGCATGTCCAGCTCGCTGCTGGTATCGGCCGGCGGACTGCTCTTCAGCGGCTCACACGATCGCGTGTTCCGTGCTTACGATGCGGCCAGCGGCAAGCCGCTGTGGCAAACCACGCTCAACGCCTCACCCAACTCAACGCCGGTCTCCTACAGCGCCGGGGGTCAGCAATACGTCGCCGTCGTGACGGGTGGCGGCGGCCCGCTGGATGGTGGCGTGGGCGTCATGACGCCCGAGATCCAAAGCCCGTCGGGTGGCACGACACTCTGGGTGTTCACGCTCAACGGCGCAAACGCTCACTGAACACCCATGTCTCTTCCCCTGGAAGACTATGCACTGCTCGGGGACTGCGAGGCCGCAGCACTGGTGTCACGTGGCGGCTCGCTCGACTGGCTCTGCTGGCCGCGCTTCGACAGCCCGGCCTGTTTCGCGGCGCTGCTTGGCAGCGCAGACAATGGCCGCTGGCTGATCGAGCCGTGCGCGCCGTCCGTCCGCCGCCAGCGACGTTATCGGGATGACACGCTGATTCTGGAGACCGAACTCGAGACCGACGAGGGCGCCGCGACGCTGATCGAGTTCATGCCGCCGCGCGGGGAAGCCTCGGATGTGGTGCGTATGGTGTGCGGCCGGCGCGGACAGCTGCGCATGCGCACCGAGCTGATCGTGCGCTTCGACTATGGATCCCTGGTGCCCTGGGTCACGCGCAGCGATCCGTACACGATGCAGGCGATCTGCGGTCCGGACATGCTGGTACTGCGAACCGCAGTGCCCCTGCGCGGTGAGGAATTCAAGACCGTCGGCGAATTCACCGTCAGCGCCGGCCAGGTGGTCACCTTCGTGCTCACGTACGGCCCCTCGCACCTGCCTGCACCCACGCCCATCGATCCGATGGCGGCGCTGTCGGGCACCGAAGCATATTGGAAGCAGTGGGCGCAGCGCTTCACCGGCGCCGGAGACTGGTCCAAGCCGGTACTGCGCTCGCTGATCACCCTCAAGGCACTGACCTACCGTCCCACGGGCGGCATCGTCGCTGCACCGACCATGTCGTTGCCGGAGCAGCCCGGCGGCCCGCGCAACTGGGACTATCGCTACTGCTGGCTGCGCGATGCGACCTTTACGCTGCTGGCGCTCATGAATGCCGGTTACTACGAGGAGGCGATGGCCTGGCGCAGCTGGTTGCTGCGCGCCGTGGCCGGCAATGCCTCGCAGGTGCAGATCATGTACGGACTGCGCGGGGAGCGCCGGCTCAGTGAATGGGAGGTTCCCTGGCTCTGCGGCTACGAGGGCTCGCGCCCGGTACGCGTCGGCAACGCTGCGGCCCAGCAGCTGCAGCTGGACATCTATGGCGAGACCATGGACGCCCTGCATCACAGCCGCGCCAACGGCCACAATGATCAGGAGGCCGACTGGAACCTGCAGCAGGCCATGCTCGCGCACCTGCAACAGATCTGGGAGCAGCCCGACCAGGGGATCTGGGAAGTGCGCGGAGGTCCGCAGCATTTCACCTATTCGAAAATCATGGCCTGGGTCGCCTTCGACCGCTCCATCAAGGCCATCGAGCAGTTCGGTCTGACGGGCCCGATCGAAGAGTGGCGCGCCGTGCGCCAGCGCATCCACGATGAGGTGTGCGCCAAGGGCTACAACGCGCAGCGCGGCGCCTTCGTTCAGAGCTATGGTTCGCGCGAGCTGGATGCGAGCCTGCTGCTCATGCCCCTGGTCGGATTTCTACCGCCCACCGATGCGCGCGTGCGCAGCACCGTCGAGGCCATCGAGACGCATCTGATGGCCGATGGCTTCGTGATGCGCTATGACACGCGCTCCGGACACGATGGATTGCCGCCGGGGGAGGGGGCTTTTCTCGCCTGCAGTTTCTGGCTGGCGGACAACCTCGTGCTCATCGGCCGGCGTGATGACGCGCAGCGTCTGTACGAGCGGCTGCTGAGCCTGCGCAATGACGTGGGACTGCTCTCCGAGGAGTATCTGCCCAGCGAGCGGCGCATGATCGGCAATTTTCCCCAGGCGCTCTCGCACATCGCGCTGGTCAATACCGCCCACAACCTCTATCACGCACAGAAGCCCGCGGAGCAGCGTTCCGGCACCACCGGGGCCTAGGCCCGGGAGCCTAGTTCAGGCAGACCACCAGACGTGCGTGGTACTTGCGCCATTCGATCGGGATGACGATTGGGCGACTGTTGGAAGGATATTC
>DATBPG010000076.1:0-6444 GCA_036561485.1 Steroidobacteraceae bacterium
CCACCGGTGACGACACAGATCTGCAGCGCGCGCGGCCAGCGACTGCGCAGAATGCGCAGCGCCGCCTCCCCGGCGCGGCGCATGAGCGTATAGCCGCTGGTACCCTGGGCGATGGCCAGCGCATCCAGAGCGCGCGCCTGATCCACTGAGTAGAGCAGCTGGGGAGAGGTCATGGCCCGATTATACTGGTCGCCTCAAAGGCTCCCCCCATGCACCCATCGCTGCCCACCACTGCGTCGCCGACCGAAGCCGATCGATCCCCTGCAGCGCCCGCCCTGCGCATCGACGCTACCGCCGCCATCGCACTGCGCCGCGCGATCGAAGCTGAAGCACGCACACTGGGTTTCGATGCGGTCGGCATCGCCGGTATCGAGCTCGGCGAGGACGAGCGTCATCTGCTGCGCTGGCTCGAGCGGGGCTGGCATGGGCAGATGCAGTACATGCAGCGCCACGGCGTGCGCCGCAGCCGGCCGGACGAGCTGCAGCCCGGAACACTGCGCGTCATCTCGGTGCGCATGAACTACCGGCCGCCCGAGGCACGCTCCAGCGCCGAGGTGCTCGCGGACGATCAGCTCGGCTACGTATCACGCTATGCACTGGGACGTGACTATCACCGCCTCATGCGCCGCGCGCTGGCGCGGCTCGGCGAGGCCATCACGCGCCTCGCCGGGCCTCATGGCCACCGCGCATTCGTCGACAGTGCACCGGTGCTCGAGAAGGCGCTGGCGCGCAATGCGGGGCTTGGCTGGATTGGCAAGCACACCAATCTGCTGTCACGTGAGGCAGGCTCCTGGTTCTTCCTCGGCGAGATCTACACCGATCTGCCACTGCCGCCCGACGCCCCGGCGAGCGCACATTGCGGCAGCTGCAGCGCATGCATACCCGCCTGCCCGACCGGTGCCATCGTGGCGCCGTACCAGCTCGATGCGCGCCGCTGCATCTCGTACCTGACGATCGAGCTGCAGGGACCGATTCCGGAGGCTCTTCGCCCGGCCATCGGCAACCGCATCTATGGATGCGATGACTGTCAGCTGGTGTGCCCCTGGAACAAGTACGCACGCGATGCCGCACATCCGGACTTCCGTGTGCGTCATGGCCTGGACAGCCCGCGGCTCACGCAGCTGCTGGGCTGGAGCGCTGCACAGTTCGAGGAGCGCACGCGCGGCTCGGCCATTCATCGCATCGGGCATGCGCGCTGGCTGCGCAATGTCGCCGTGGCACTGGGCAACGCGCGTACCAACCCTGCCGTGATCGAGGCGCTGCGCGCCGCCGAGCGCGAGCATCACGATCCGCTGGTGCGCGAGCATGTGCTCTGGGCATTGCGCCGCCACGGCGCCCTCGAGGCCCAAGGCGCCCACGGCGCCCACGGCGCGGACGCGCTACACTCGGCATCCAAAGCGCCTCAATAGACAGGCGGAGGGGAGTCAGATGAACAAGCGAATGCGTGCGTCGGGATTGTCATGGCTGGCCGGCACAGCCCTTGCCTGTAGTGCGCTCGCACTGACGCAAAGCGCCGTGGCGCAGGAGCCGGTGGTCGGTGCCGCCGATGCGGATGCGCTCTTCCACAGCTCAAACCCCAGGCTCAACGCCAACATGCAGGTGGCCTATCACATCGAGAAGGACCTGCTCGAGGCCAATCATTGGGAACTCGCGGATCGTTATCTGACGGCGCGCTATCTGCAGCACAATCCCAATGCCGCCTCGGGGCTGGCAGCCGTGGTCAATTACTTCACGCGAGTGCGCAAGGTGCTCGCCAAGCCCATCCCTGCAAAGCTCGGCATTCCCGTGGTCGCGGTGGTGGCGCAGGGGGATCTGGTCATCGTGACGACACCGCGCGTCGTTCGCGACTCCAGCGACCCGTCCAAGAGCTATACGACCACCTGGTTCGACATGTGGCGTTTCAAGGACGGCAAGGCCGACGAGCACTGGGACTGCGCGACGCGCATGTAGCACATTCGGGTCAGGGGCCCACGCGCACGTTGTCGATGAGTCGTGTGCCACCGAGCCACGCCGCACCGAGGACTACGAGTGCCGGGGTGCCCGCGCGCGGCGGGGTGAGATCGCTCGCATCGCGAATGGCCACGTAATCGACGCGAAAGCCCGCCTGGGTCAGTGACTGCACACCCTGCTGCTCGAGCGCGGCGCACGCGGCCTCATCCGGCAGAGCGCCGCGCAGCGCCGCGGCGATGTCCGCAAGTGCGCGATGCAGGCCCGGTGCCACGGCACGCTCGGCGGGGCTGAGGAACTGATTGCGCGAGCTCAGGGCGAGCCCATCGGCATCGCGCGCGACCGGTGCGCCCACGATTTGCACCGGCAGCGCCAGATCGGCGACCAGCCGCTGCACGATCAGCAGCTGCTGAAAATCCTTCTCGCCGAAGACGGCCACGTCCGGTGCGGCCAGGATCAGCAGCTTCGTCACCACCGTGGCCACGCCGTCGAAATGTCCGGGACGAAAGCGCCCTTCCAGGGTCTCGGAGAGCCCGCGCACCTGCACGCGCGTCGCCGGGGGACCCAGCGGATAGATCTCGGCGACGCTGGGGAGGAACAGCAGATCGCAGCCTGCCTGCGCCAGGGCTCGCGTATCGCGCTCGAGCGTGCGCGGGTAGCGCGCGTAGTCCTCGTGCGGACCGAACTGCAGCGGATTGACGAACACGCTGACGATGCTGCGCGAGCCGTGCGCCTGCGCGGCCGCCAGCAGGCTCATGTGGCCGGCGTGCAGATTGCCCATGGTCGGCACCAGCGCCACACGCTCGCCCTGCCAGCCGCGCACGCGCGCACGCAGCGCATCGATCGTCTCTACCGTCTCCATCGGATCGGCCGCGTCAGAAGCTGTGTTCCGCCGCGGGGTATTCCGCGCTTCTGACCGCCTGCACGTAGCGAGCGATGGCTGCCTGCGGCGATTCACTGCCGGCCATGAAGTTGCGCGCGAAGCGAGGCTTGCGCCCCGGGGTGAGATCGAGGATGTCGTAGAGGACCAGGATCTGTCCGTCGGTATGCGGGCCGGCACCGATGCCGATGACCGGCACTTCGGCCGCGGCGGTGATGCGCTGACCCAGCTCACTGGGGATGCATTCGAGCAGCAGCAGATCCGCGCCGGCAGACTCGAGCGATTTGGCATCCTGCATCATTGCCTGCGCCGCCTGCTCGCCGCGCCCCTGCACGCGAAAACCGCCGGTCTTGTGCACCGACTGCGGCTTCAGGCCCAGGTGCGCGCACACTGCAATGTCATGGCGCGCCAGGTACGCCACCGTGTCGAGCTGGCCCGGTCCACTCTCCAGCTTCACCATACTCGCGCCGCCTTCCTGCAGCAGACGCACGGCATTGCGCAGCGCCAGCTCGGGGGTCGCATAGCTCATGAAGGGCAGATCGGCGATGAGCAGCGGGCGCATGAGCCCGCGGGCCACCGCCGCGCAGTGATAGACCATGTGATCCATCGTGACGGGCACGGTCGTGTCATGTCCCTGAATGACCATGCCGAGGGAGTCCCCGACCAGCACCACGTCCACACCGGCGGCATCGACCAGGGCTGCGAGACTGGCATCGTAAGCGGTCAGACAGGCGATCTTCTCGCCCCGCTGCGTCATCTGCGCCAGCGTGCTGAGGGTCACCGGGGGACGGTTTGAGTCCCGGTTCTGCAAATGGGTATACACAACGGCAGCATGAAGCAGCGCCTGCCGCCAGGCAACTGCCGCCCGGCCGGCCCGCGAAGCGTCCGGACCGGACCTGCGTCGAGGAATCCAGCTGCGTCCATCGATAGCATCGAGGCTGGTCGGGTGAGGATGTTGCGCCGTGCAAGAGTCGATGGCCGCAGATGCGCTGATCGATACGCTGCCCGAGCTGGTGGTGGTTCTGCGCCGCGATGGCGTCATCCTCAGTCTCAGCGCCGGCCAGGGGATGGCCCTGAGGCCGGCGCGGGGCGCGGCACAGGACTGCGCCGGCAAACCCCTGGAGGCGGTCTGGCCCGAATCGCTGGCCACACTGCTGGTGCAGCTGACACGCAAGGCCATCGCGCAGCGCGCGCCGGTGGAGGCGCGCTTCCAGGAGAGCGGCCGCAACTACGACGCACGCGTCAGTGCCCAGGGACCCGATCGCGCCGTGTGCGTCATCCGCGAGATGCTGGCGGCCTCCAGCGCCGAAGCACTCGATCTGACCGATGAGCGGCGCGCGCCGCGCCTCGATCGGCGCGGCTTCCTGCGTCGCTTCCGCGAGTCGGTATCGCTCGCGCTGCTGCGCGAGCGTCCCGTCTCGGTGGCCGTCATCTACGTCGATGGAATTGCCGACATCAGCGAGCTCATCGATACCCAGCTATCCGAGGAGATCATGGACACGGCGATCCTGCGGCTGGCGGGGCTCGCCAGCGCAGCCGACACCGCGTCACCTCGCTGCCATCTCGGTCAGCTCAGCGACACCTGTCTGTCGCTGCTGGTGGAGTCGGCCGATCGCGACGCGGTCGGCGCCTGCGTGCGCGAGGTGTGCGCCAACCTGCGCGAACCGCTGAGCATCCGTGCCAGCACCTTTCAGCTCACGCCCTACGCGGGCGTCGCGGTCATGACGCACACGGCCGTTGCGGCCCAAACGCTGCTGGCGCGCGCCCACAGCGCCGCTGGCGAAGCACGGCGCAGCGGTGCCGAGCAGGTACTGTTCTTCAGCGACGGCGCTTCACTCGAACCGCTGACGCAGTTTGACATCAGCCGCGAGCTGCAGGCAGCCATCGGCAGCCAGGACATCCGCCTGCGGTTCGTGCCGCGTCACGACCTCTCCAGCGGTGCACTGGTAGCGCAGGTGGGGTACCTGCGCTGGATGCATCCGTTGCGCGGAGAGATCCGGCCGCTGCAGCTGCTGCGCATGGCCGAGGCCACCGGGCTTGCCACGGCGCTATCGCGCGCGGCGCTCGGGTGCCTGCGCGCAGAGGCCACGGCACTGCGCGCGCGCTGGGGCGGGAACGTGCGCATTTCCTTCGGAGCGCTGCGCTCTCACATCCTGCACGGGGATTTCGTCGATGATATCGGCCGCCTGCTGGCCGAAGGTGTGCTGCCGGCCGGGGCGCTGGAGCTGCGCATTGCGGAGAAGACCTTCATCGGCTGCGATGCGGCGGCTCTCGAGACGCTGAGCCGGATGGGAGTGCAGCTGGTGGTGGACGAGGTCGCACGGGGAATGGGGTCACTGGACTACCTCGCCCGCTCGCCTCTGTGGGGTCTGCAGCTCGATCGGGCCTGGGTGAGCGCACTGCGCAGCGACCCGGTTGCCCTGAAGGTGTGCCGTGCGGGCGTGGCCATGGCCACCGCGCTGGGCCTGACCTCCATCGCGACCGGGGTAGACGACAGCGCGCAGCGCGATGTACTTCTGGAGCTCGGCTGTCGCTACGGCAGCGGCGATCTGTACTGCACCGAGGCAGAGGATCCGACCGCCGCCTGAGAATCAGAGCGCCGCGTGGCGCAGAGGATTGAAGTACAGCCGGCCGCGCCGCATGCGGCGGATGGCCGCGAGCAGCTCCTCGTAGTCCGCCTCGCTGCCGATGGGATCGATGGCCGCGGCGTTGACGATCAACAGCGGGGCGGCCTCGAATTCGTGGAAAAAGCGCGCATAAGCATCGTTGAGCCGCTCGAGATAGTCGCGATCGATGAACTGCTCGTAGCGGATACCGCGCCGCCCGATGCGTGCCAGCAGCACGTCCACAGGCGCCTGCAGGTACACCACCAGATCGGGACGCGGCGCATCAATGGCAAGCTTCGCCTGCACCTGCTCGTAGAGCCGGTACTCTTCGTCCTCCAGCGTCGTGCGGGCGAATAGCCGGTCCTTGTCGATGAGGTAGTCGGCAATGCGCAGCGGTGCAAACAGATCCTGCTGCTTCAGCGCGCTCATCTGCTGTGCGCGCTGGAACAGGAAGTACAGCTGCGTCGGCAGCGCGCCCGCGCGTGGGTTGCGATAGAAGCGCTCCAGGAATGGATTCTCATCGGCACGCTCGAGGATCAGCTCGGCTGCCAGCGTATTCGCCAGCTTGCCCGCCAGGGTGGTCTTGCCCACGCCAATGGGCCCTTCGATCACGATGAAGCGATGCGGGAACGGATCAGGCGCCATGTGTGATCGGTTGTTTATCCAGACGCCAGAGATCCGAAGCGTCTACGCGCTCCAGGAGCTCAGCGATGCGCAGTCCGCCGGGCACGCGCAGCCCGGGGGCCACCTCGTACAGAGGATACAGAACGAAGCTGCGGCTCACTACTCCGGGATGTGGCAGCGTCAGCTCCGGCGTCTGCAGACGCATCTGATCGAACAGCAGCAGATCCAGATCGATCCGGCGCGGGCCCCAGCGCACACTCGAGGGCACGCGCCCGAGCTGTCCCTGCAGCGCCTGAAGGGCGTCGAAAAAGGTGCGTACCGGCAGCTGCGTCAGCAGACCCGCCACGGCATTGACGAAGTCCGGCTGCTCGGAGAGTCCCCAGGGCC
>DATBPG010000077.1:0-21870 GCA_036561485.1 Steroidobacteraceae bacterium
ATTCGATACGTTGCAGCGCCGAGTATGGCTTGCTGGTTCGGCTCCTGAATCAGCACCGCAATGGACGTTGCGTCCTTGGGTAAGGATCAAGAGCGTAAACGTGTGGGCGCGACCGTCCCACGTACCAAGCGCGTACGTGGCCCGAACGATGTTGAATTCCGTCTGTTTGCGCCCGGCATTCTCGCCGCGACCGATCGCGGTGACCGCCTGCGGTCGATATGCAACCCGCATCACGCCCACGGGATGGTGAACCGCGGTCTGATTCAGATCGACTAACAGATCAGCCCCCGTATACCCGAGCTTGCGGAGCGCGGCGTTGATGGTGTTGTTACTGATGGCGCGCGCGCCGGTCCGAATGCTCTTCGGCGAAGCGCGGCGAACGATGGAAAAATGGGCCCGGTAGGATTCGAACCTACGACCAAGGGATTCACGCGACCCCGGCGTTTCCGCCGGGCGTGGACTATCTCTTCACCCGCGCACGTTACGTGCGGGTGGGTGCGGGATGCTCGAGCCTGTCATTAAGGGCACTGCAGCCCCCAGGTAGTCTCTGCACCTTCCGGCGGTGTACCGCCGGCTCGGCTCAGGGTTGCCATGGGCGTACCCGAAGGGTTCCCTGAATTCTTCCCGTCCACTGCGCGCGTTACCGCGCGCAGGCACCTTGTTGATGAGTCCCCTGCACTAACCGCTGTGCTACAGGCCCGTCGCGGGGAGTATACGCTGCGCGCCATGACCCGGCGGGGCTGCTGTCAGCGCCGTGCGGGCCGCCGAGGTCGCCGCGAGGGAGGCGCCTGCAACGGATCCTCCGGCCAGTCGTGCTTGGGGTAGCGCCCGCGCATCTGGCGGCGGACCTCGGCGTAGCTGCCGTGCCAGAAGCCCCCGAGGTCGCGGGTGATCTGCAGCGGGCGGCGCGCAGGCGAGAGCAGCTCGAGCGTGACGGGGACCGTGCCGCCGCCGACGCGCGGATTGTCTCGCCGGCCGAACATCTCCTGCAGCGGGACTGCAAGACTGGGTGCCCGCTCGCCACGATATTCGATCTGCAGCTGCGAGCCGCTCGGCACTTCGAGCCGGCGCGGGGCGAGCGCCTCGAGCGCGCGCCGCTGGGCGCTCGACAGTCGCGCCAGCAGTGCCTCGGAGAGCGGCAGGCGGGACAGCGCCGCGCGGCTGCGCGCCCCGGCGAGGTACGGGGTGATCCACTGCGGCAGGATCGCGGCCAGCGCACTGTCATCGCTGGCCGGCCAGGGCTCGAGGTCCTGCCGCCCGAGCGAGCGCACGAATTCCATGCGCGCCTGCAGCGTCCGCGCCTCCTCGTCCCACGGCAATGCCTGCACGCCCCAGCGCTGCAGCAGCGCCAGCATGGCCTCATCGGCGCGCCCATCGTCAATCGGCAGCGTGCGCTCCTCGAGCCGCAGTGCCCCGAGCCGGCGCAGGCGCCGCAGCGACAACGTGCCGCTCACCTCGTCCCACGCGACGCTTTCCTCGCTGACGATCTGCGCAGCGAACAGGCCTTCGATGGCGGCCACCTCCAGCGGCGCGGCGAGCTCGATGAGCGCTTCGCGCTCGCGATCATCGAGCTCCACCGCCACGATGAAGGGCGCGCGAGAGAGAGCGCTGGCCGCCCTGAAGATGGCACCCCGACCATTGGCGAGCAGATACCGACTTTCGCTGCCCTCGCGACGCTGGCCGATACGATCCGGAAACGCGAGCGCCAGCAGCGCACCGGGTTCGCTTGATACGGCCACGTGTGATGCTGCCGGCCGTGGCGCCGATTGACGCGTCACCCGCTGCAATTGCTGCGCCGATCGGCGCACGCGTTCCAACATCGGACTGGATGCATCGGCATTCAGCAGCGCCAGGCGCGTGCGCAGATCCGGATCGCGCGCCATCGCCGGCTGCGAGCGCAGCACGTCGCGCTCGGACAGCAGCGCCGCGAGCTGCGCCGCCAGTGGCAGCGCGCCCAGCGTCGCGGCCTCCATCAGCATGCCGGCGAGGCGCGGGTGCACCGGCAGCTGCGCCATCTGCGTACCCAGGGCAGTGAGTCGTCCGTGCTCATCGAGCGCGCCCAGACGACCCAGCAGTTCGCGCGCCTGGGCCAGATGCGCCGCAGGCGGCGCATCCAGCCAGCGCAGCGCCGAGGCCTCCCGGGCGCCCCAGCGCGCCAGCTCCAGTGCCAGCGGCGTCAGATCCGCTTCCAGCAGCTCGGGCGCAGTCATCGGCGCGAGCTGCGCATGCGCGCCCTCGCCCCAGAGTCGATAGCAGGCCCCGGGCCCGAGGCGGCCGGCGCGGCCGGCGCGCTGCTCGCTTGCGGCGCGTGAGATGCGCATGAGTAACAGGCGACTCATGCCGCTGACGGGGTCGAAACGGCTGCGTCGGACCAGCCCACTGTCGACCACCGCCGTCACGCGCGGGATCGTCACGCTGGTCTCAGCGACGTTGGTGGCGAGCACGACACGCCGAGCCGACTCGGCAGGCGCTGTCAGTACGGCATCCTGTGCGGCCGGCGGCATCTCGCCGTACAGCGCCAGCACCTGCGCATCGATGTGACGCTCGAGCAGCTGCCTCTCGGCACGCCGGATCTCCCCCATTCCTGGCAGGAACACCAGTACGTCCCCGCTGGTCTCCTGCAGTGCGCGCTGCACGGCGCGGGTAACGCTGCGCTCCAGAGGCTCTGCAGCAGCAGCGGACGCCGTGGATACACCTCCGGGCAATGCAGGCAACCCGCGGCCGAGGTAATGCAGCTGCACGTCGAACGCGCGTCCGGGCACCTGCACCAGCCCCGGCGCTTCGAGCAGCTGCGCCACGGCGGCGATCTCCAGCGTCGCCGACATGATCAGCAGTCGATAGGCTGCCCCGAGCTGCTCTCGCGCATCGAGAGCGAGCGCAAGACCGAGGTCCGCAGACAGGCTGCGCTCATGATACTCATCGAAGATCAGCCAGCTGACCGCCTCGAGCGCAGGATCCTCCTGCAGCATGCGTGTCAGCACGCCCTCAGTGACGACCTCGATGCGGGTCGCGGCGGACACGCGCGTATCGAGCCGCATGCGATAGCCCACCGTCGCGCCGACCGGCTCGTTCAGCAGAGAAGCCATGCGTGCCGCTACCGCGCGTGCCGCGAGCCGGCGCGGCTCGAGCAGCAGGATGCGTCCCGCCGGTTGCTGCCTATGCAGCGCCAGGGGCACGAGCGTGCTCTTGCCTGCTCCGGTGGGCGCCTGCAGCACCACGTCCCGGTGCGCCGCGGCGGCAGTGAGCAGCTGCGTCACGAGCGGCTGCTGCAGAAAGAGCGGCGCACTCACCGCTGGCACGCGCCGGATCTCAGCGCGGCATGGCGAGGCGGGCGATGCCCGTCGCCGCTGCACACCATGCAAGGATCAGCGACAGACCGCCGAGCGGCGTGAGTGCGCCGACCACCAGGCGCAGCGTGCCGCTGACACCACCGGCGAGCGCGTACAGACTGCCGGAGAACAGCACGACGCCCACCATGAGCAGCCAGCCGGCGGTTTGCAGCCAGCCTACCCCGCGCGGCGCCCCCGCGGGCAGATGGCTCATGAGCACCGCCAGAGCGAGCAGCCCGAGCGCGTGATAGAACTGGTATTGCACGGCGGTCTGCACGATGCGCTCCCCATCAGGGCCCAGCCGGCCCGACAGCGCATGCGCATTGAACGCCCCGACGACAGTGGCCAGTGCGAGCAGCAGCGCGGCCGTCATGGCAAACGTGCGCGCCGGCGCCGTCATGGGCGCGGTGGACGGGGTCGGCGAGGTGCGCTGCGCACGTGCTGCGTACGAAAGCGGCCCGCTAGCGGCGCCGCCGCGGCGGCGCCCGCCATTGCGCCGGAGCGAGGCGGGCGCGGCGACCCGCGGCCGCCACCTCCGCGACCACCGGCCTCGGCACGCCCGGTGCCCGGCGGCTGAAACGCCGGCACCAGCTGATGTTTCGCCGAGCCGATCAGATCCGCCCGCCCCATGCGTCGCAGCGCCTCGCGCAGCGTCGGCCAGTTTTCCGCATCGTGATAGCGCAGGAACGCCTTGTGCAGTCGGCGCTGACGCATCCCCTTGGGAATGACCACCGTCTCGCTGTCACGGGTGATGCGCTTCAGCGGATTTTTGCCGCTGTGGTACATCGCGGTCGCGGTAGCCATGGGGCTCGGCAGAAACGCCTGCACCTGATCGGCGCGAAAGCCATTGCGCTTGAGCCACAGCGCCAGCTCGAGCATGTCCTCATCGGTGGTGCCCGGATGCGCGGCGATGAAGTACGGGATCAGGTACTGCTCCTTGCCCGCTTCGCGCGAGAAGCGATCGAACAGCTCCTTGAAGCGATAGTAGCTGCCCATGCCCGGCTTCATCATCTTCGACAGCGGGCCGTCGCGCAGATGCTCGGGGGCGATCTTCAGATAGCCCCCGACATGATGCTGCGCGAGCTCACGCACGTACTCGGGCGACTCGGCTGCGAGGTCGTAGCGCACGCCCGAGGCAATCAGCACCTTTTTCACGCCGGGCACCGCCCGCGCCTTGCGATACAGGCGCACCAGCGCCGAGTGATCGGTGTTCAGGTTCGGGCAGATAGCCGGGAACACACACGAGGGACGGCGGCAGGCACTCTCGATCTCACGGCTCCTGCAGGCGAGCCGATACATGTTGGCGGTCGGACCGCCCAGATCGGAGATGACACCGGTGAACCCAGGCACCTGATCGCGGATCGCGCCGATCTCGCGCAGCACCGACTGCTCGGAGCGATTCTGAATGATGCGACCCTCGTGCTCGGTGATCGAGCAGAAGGTGCAGCCGCCGAAGCAGCCGCGCTGAATCGCCACCGAGAAGCGGATCATCTTGTACGCAGGTATCAACGCCTGCCCGTAGCGCGGGTGCGGACGGCGCTGATACGGAAGATCGTAGATCCAGTCCATCTCGGCGGTGGACAGCGGCAGCGGCGGCGGATTGAGCCACACGTCGCGATCGGCATGGCGCTGCACCAGCGCGCGCGCGTTGCCGGGATTGGCCTCCAGATGCAGGATCCGCGAGGCGTGCGCGTACAGCACCGCATCCTGCGCGACCTGCTCATGCGAGGGTAGTCGGATCACGCTGTGCTCACGATCGGCACCCCGTACACCGCGCCTGAAGCGCACCACCTGCTCGTGCTGCGCCGGGTCGCTGGCCTGCTCAGCGCCGCCGCGCTCACCGGCGAGCACGGCTGCGGCTGCCTCGGCGGCCACGGCCGGCCCAGCAGCCCCAGCCGGCCCGGCAGGCGTCGGGGACATGGCATAGGGATCCAGGGGCGGGCCGATCGGCCCGGGTGCGTCCAGATGCGTCGAGTCGATCTCGATCCATGCGCCGGGGGGCCGGCCGATGAAGGCAGTGCCGCGCACATCGCGGATCGAGCGGATCGGCTCGCCGGCGGCAAGGCGCCAGGCGATCTCACAGATCGCGCGCTCGCCGTTGCCGTAAACCAGCAGGTCCGCGCGCGCATCCACGAGCACCGAGCGGCGCACCTTCTCCGACCAGTAATCGAAGTGCGCAATCCGTCGCAGCGAGGCCTCGATGCCGCCGATGATCAGCGGCACCTCGGCATAGGCCTCGCGCACGCGCTGCGCGTAGACGATCACGGCCCGGTCCGGCCGCTGGTCGGCGGCAGCTCCGGGGGTATAGGCATCGTCGCTGCGGCGGCGCCGGTCGGCCGTGTAGCGATTGACCATCGAGTCCATATTGCCGGCGGTGATGCCGAAGAACAGGCGCGGGCGCCCGAGCGCCCGGAACGGCTCGGCACTGTGCCAGTCGGGCTGCGCAAGGATGCCCACGCGCAGTCCCTGCGCCTCGAGCACGCGGCCGATGATGGCCATGCCGAAGCTCGGATGGTCCACGTAGGCATCGCCGGTCACGATGATCACGTCGCATTCGGACCAGCCGAGCGCGCGCATCTGCTCGGCGCTGGTCGGCAGAAAGGGCGCCGGCGTACCGGGCGGCCGCGGCGCTACGCCGTCCTGCAGCAAGGCGGCGGGGGCCGCAGCGGGCGGTGCGGCGGGCACTCCGAAGCTGCGCAGGTCGCGGGCGGGGGTCATCGCGGGGGGCATCCGGACATTATAGGGTTTCCCACCCGGGACCCCACCCCCGGGGCCGCAAGGCGCCCGCGGCACGGTGGCAGTGCGATGACATTCATACGGTAAAATCGGGCCAATCATGCCCCGCAATGCGCATGACGCGATCGTCGTGCGCGGTGCGCGTCAGAACAATCTCCGTAATCTCGACCTCGATCTTCCCCTCAACGAGCTGATCGTTGTCACGGGCGTATCGGGCTCGGGCAAGTCGTCCCTGGTCTTCGACACGTTATATGCCGAAGGTCAGCGCCGCTACGTCGAGACCTTCTCCCCCTACGCGCGGCAGTTCCTGGATCGCATGGACAAGCCGCAGGTGGATCGCATCGAGCGCATTCCGCCGGCCATCGCCATCGATCAGGTCAACCCGGTGCGCACCTCGCGCTCCACCGTGGGCACGATGACGGAGATCAACGATCACCTGAAATTGCTGTACGCACGCCTTGCGCACCTGCACTGCCGGGGCTGCGGCCGCGAGGTGCGTCGCGATGATGCGCAGAGCATCTGCGCCGCACTGCCCGCGCTGCTCGCGGGTCTGGCGCAGCCACTGCTGCTGGTGTGCTTTCCGGTCCCCGTGCCGGCGAACCTGACCCTCGCCGAGCTCAAGGCCGAGCTCGGCAAGCTCGGCTATGTCCGAATCCATTGCGAAGAGCCCAAGCTGCTGACGATGGTGCAGGATCGCCTGCGCCTGCCCGGGGCCGACGGGGATCGCAGCCGTCTGGTGGAGGCGCTCGAGTCGGCCCTCAAGAGCGGCCACGGCCGTGTCAGCGTACATGCGCTCGATGCAGAGGGGGCCGAGCTGCGCACGCTGCGCTTCTCGGGCGATCTGCACTGCGCCGAGTGCGATCTGCACTACCAGGACGCGACGCAGGGACTGTTTTCCTTCAACTCCCCAATCGGCGCCTGCGACACCTGCCGCGGCTTCGGCCGCGTCATCGGCATCGATTACGGGCTGGTGGTGCCCGACGATGCCAAATCGCTGGCGCAGGGTGCCATCCGTCCGTGGCAGACGCCTTCCTACCAGGAGTGCCAGGACGATCTGCTGCGCTTCGCGGCGCGGCGCGGCATTCCCACGGATGTGCCCTGGCGCGGGCTCAGCGAAGAACAGCGCCACTGGGTCATCGAGGGCGAGGGCTCCTGGGAGAAGAAGGTCTGGTACGGCGCGCGGCGCTTCTTCGCGTGGCTCGAGAGCCGCGCCTACAAGATGCATATCCGGGTGCTGCTGTCCAAGTACCGCTCTTACACGGTGTGCGGCAGCTGCGCGGGGGCGCGGCTGAAGCCGGACGCGCTGCTGTGGCGACTCGGCATGCAAGGCCGGCGCACGCTCGCCATTCACGAGGTCATGCAGCTGCCCATTGAGGAGTGCCGCAGTTTCTTCGACACACTGCAGTTCGGTGGCACCCTGGATGAAGCCGGGCTGCTGCTGCTCGGTGAGTTGCGCACGCGCCTGCGCTTCCTGTGCGATGTCGGGCTCGGTTATCTCACGCTCGACCGGCAGTCGCGCACGCTCTCGGGCGGCGAGGTCCAGCGGATCAATCTGACGACCGCGCTCGGCACCTCGCTGGTCAACACGCTGTTCGTGCTCGATGAGCCCTCGATCGGGCTGCATCCGCGCGACATGCAGCGTGTCATCGGCGTCATGAAGCGGCTGCGCGATGCGGGCAACACGCTGCTGGTCGTCGAGCACGATCCGCAGATCATGCTCGAAGCCGATCGCATCATCGATCTGGGACCCGGCGCCGGCGAGCATGGCGGACGCATCGTCTGCAACGGCACGCCGCGCGAGGTCATGGCGCACGCGGAGTCGGCCACCGGCGCGTGGCTGTCCGGACGGCGCAAGCTTGCCGCCCCGACACGGCACGCGGCCCCGCCAGTGGCGATGGGCCGCGCCGCCGGCGCTCAGCAGTACATCCGGCTGCGCGGCGCGGCCGAGCACAACCTGCGCGAGCTGGACGTCGACATCCCGCTGCACCGACTCGTGTGCCTGACCGGTGTGTCCGGCTCGGGCAAATCTACGCTGGTGCAGGATGTGCTCTACCCTGCACTGCTCAAGGCGCATGGTCGACCCACCGAAGCGCCCGGCAGCTACCGCGAGCTCGAAGGCGCCGAGCTGATCGATTCAGCCGTCCTGATCGACCAGTCGCCGATCGGGCGCACCACGCGCTCCAATCCGGCGAGCTATGTGGGCGCATTCGATGAGATCCGTGCACGCTTCGCCGCCGAGCCGGAATCGAAGCTGCGGCGCTACAGCGCTGGAACCTTCAGCTTCAACGCCGGCAAAGGGCGTTGCCCCACCTGCAGCGGCAACGGTTTCGAGCACATCGAGATGCAGTTCCTCTCGGATGTGTACCTGCGCTGCGGGGATTGCCAGGGACGGCGCTATCGGCCCGAAACCCTGCAGATCCGCATCACCGGCGCGGACGGACGACGTGCCAGTATCGCCGAGGTGCTCGATCTGACGGTCACCGAGGCGCTGGCCTTCTTCGCCGACGTTCCCGCCATCCAGCAGCGCCTCAAACCCCTCGGGGACGTCGGCCTCGACTACGTGCGACTCGGACAGCCCGTGCCTACGCTATCGGGCGGGGAGGCGCAGCGCCTGAAGCTCGCCGGACACCTGGCCGCCGTTGAGCAGCCCGCGCGCAAGCGGCGCGGCACAGCGTCTGCCGCACTCGGCAAGCTGCTGATCTTCGATGAGCCCACGACCGGCCTGCACTTCGAGGACATCGCGCGCCTGGTACATGCCTTCGGCCTGCTGCTGGCCGCTGGACACTCGCTGCTGGTCATCGAGCACAACCTGGACGTGATCCGCGCCGCAGACTGGATCATCGATCTGGGACCGGAGGGGGGCGTTCACGGCGGCCAGCTCATCGCAGCCGCGACTCCCGAGGCCCTGATGCAGCTGCCGCACTCGCACACCGGCCGGGCGCTGCGCGATTACACGACGGCCACGCCCTCGGCTGCCGAGCCGCGTGCCACCGCGGGGCAGGCCACCGCATCGCCAGCCTGGACACCGGCCCCGGGCGCTATGGCGCACGTCGCCGAGCCGCCTTCGCCCTGGCCCGCCGATGCCGTCGTGGTACGTGGGGCACGCGAGCACAATCTCAAGAACATCGACGTCGACATCCCGCGCAATCGCTTCAGCGTGATCACCGGTGTCTCCGGCTCGGGCAAGTCCACACTCGCCTTCGACATCCTCTTCAACGAAGGGCAGCGACGCTATCTCGAATCGCTCAACGCGTATGCCCGGCAGTTCGTCCAGCCGGCGTCGCGGCCGGACGTGGATGCCATCTACGGCATCCCGCCCACCGTGGCCATCGAGCAGCGCGCCAGCCGCGGTGGACTCAAAAGCACGGTGGCGACGCTCACCGAGATCTATCACTTTCTGCGCCTGCTTTACGTGCGCCTGGGCACGCAGCACTGCCCGGACTGCGAGGTCGCCATCGCCCCACAGAGCGCCGACTCCATCGTCGCCTCGCTGCTGCGCGACTATCGGGGCCGGCGCATCCAGCTGCTCGCGCCGCTGGTGACTCATCGCAAGGGTCACTACCGGGAGCTGGCACGCTGGGCGAGCGCCCGCGGCGCAACGCAGCTGCGCGTCGATGGCCGCTTCGTGCCGTGCGAGCCCTTTCCGTCGCTGAAGCGCTTCGTGGAGCACAACATTGAACTGCCCGTGGCGCAGGTGGAGTGTACGGCGCGCGAGGAAGCAAGCCTGCGCCAGAGGGTCGATGAGGCGCTCGAGCTCGGCAAGGGCGTGCTGCATGTGCTCGCCGGCGAGGGCCCGGTCGCCGTGTTCTCCAGTCGGCGCGCCTGTCCGCAGTGTGGACGCGGCTTTCCGGAACCCGATCCGCGCCTGCTGTCGTTCAATTCCAGCCAGGGCTGGTGCGAGCAGTGTCACGGCACGGGCGTGCAGGACCTCAGCGGCAACGAGCCCGACGGGCACGAACACGAGCACGAGGCGCGCTCCTGGGAAAATGGCGACGGCGGCGACGGCGGCGACGGCGGCGCAGACGCCGCGGGGTCGCTGGTCTGCGAGGGCTGTCAGGGCGAGCGGCTCAACCCGCTGGCCATGCATCTGCGATTTCGCGATCGGTCGATCGGCGAGCTCACGGCGCGCTCGGTCGACGAGCTGGCCGAATTTTTCCGCTCCCTGCGCCTCGGCACCCGCGAGCAGGCCGTCGCGCGCGACGCGCTCGAGGAGATTCGCTCCCGCCTCGACTTTCTCGCCCGCGTCGGCCTCGGATATCTCGCGCTCAATCGCGCCGCGCCCAGTCTCTCGGGCGGTGAGGCGCAGCGCATTCGCCTCGCCGCACAACTGGGCTCCAATCTGCAGGGGGTCTGTTACGTACTGGACGAGCCGACCATCGGGCTGCATCCGCGCGATAACGCCGTGCTGCTCGATGCACTCGATCAGCTCTCTGCCGCCGGCAACACGCTGGTGGTCGTGGAGCATGATGAGGACACCATCCGGCGCGCCGATCACATCATCGATCTCGGTCCCGGCGCCGGGGTGCGCGGCGGGCAGGTGGTCGCGGCCGGCACCGCGCGCGCTCTGCAGGCCAACCCCGCCTCCGTGACCGGCCGCTTTCTCGCGCGGCCCCTGCATCATCCGGCGGCACCGCGGCGCGCGACCGGACCGCGCACCCCGGCACTGCAGATCGAGTCGGCCCACCTGCACAATCTGCGCGATGTGGACGTGCGCGTGCCGCTCGGGCGTCTCGTCGTCGTGACCGGCGTGTCCGGCTCGGGCAAATCCTCCCTGGCGCGCGATGTGCTCTACGCCAATCTGCACGCCATGCTCGGGACACGCGCCGCGGTGACGCCGGTCGGTGCGCGAGCGATGCACGGTGTGGAGCTCATCGATCGGGTGCTGGAAGTCGATCAGACGCCCATCGGGCGCACACCGCGCTCCTGTACGGCAACCTATGTGGGCTTCTGGGACGAGATCCGACGCGTGTTCGCCGGCACACACGAAGCACGTGTGCGCGGCTACCAGGCGAGCCGCTTCTCGTTCAACACCAGCGGCGGACGCTGCAGCGAGTGCGAGGGTGCGGGAATCCGCACCATCGAGATGAGCTTTCTGCCCGACGTGAAGGTGCTGTGTGAGCGCTGCGGGGGACGACGCTTCGACCGCGAGACGCTCGAGATCCAGTGGCGCGGCCGCTCGATAGGCGATGTGCTCGCGATGAACGTCGAGGAGGCCGTGTCCTTCTTTGCGGCACAACCGCGCATTGCACGGCCGCTGCGACTGCTGTCGGATGTCGGCCTCGGCTATCTGACGCTCGGTCAGCCGAGCCCGACCCTCTCGGGCGGCGAGGCCCAGCGCATCAAGCTGATCGCCGAACTGGCGCGGCTCGCAGAAAACGCGCGCGGCCGCCCGGCCCACACCCTTTACGTGCTCGATGAGCCGACGGTGGGCCTGCACATGGCCGACGTCGAAAAACTCATCACCGTGCTGCATCGGCTGGTGGACGCCGGGCATTCGATCGTGCTGATCGAGCATAATCTCGACGTCATTGCCGAGGCGGACTGGATCATCGACCTCGGTCCGGAGGCTGGCATGGGCGGGGGTCGCGTGGTCGCGGCCGGCACCCCGGCGAGCATTGCGGCCCGGCAGAGCCGCTCGCATACTGGCGCCGCGCTCGCCCGCTTTCTGGCCGAGCGCGCAGCGTAGCGCAGCGCTCGAGGCGCAGAAGGTCCATGGGGCACAACCTGGTGTGCTGGAAATGCGGCGCCGACCTGGCGGCCCTCACCTTGCCGCTGTCGCGCCGTGACGAGTGTCCCAGGTGCCGTGCGGAACTGCACGTGTGCCGCATGTGTGTCGACTACGCCGAGGAGCTCGCCAAGAAATGCCGTGAGCCCACGGCCGAAGAAGTCTCGGACAAAACCGCCGCCAATTTCTGTGACTTCTTCAAGCCGCGTGCGGGCGCCTACGTGCCGGCGGACACTGCCGCGGCCACACGCGCGCGCAGCGAGCTCGAGCGGCTCTTCGGCGGCAAGGGCTAGCCGGGATGAGCGCTCGCCGGGCACCCGGGGGCACCGGGTGGCTGACGCTCTCTGCCGCGCTCATTGCCCTGGCCGGGAGCCTCGCGGCACATCAGGCCGATGCGCAGGCACCCTTCTCCTTCGATGCAGCGGCAGGGCGGCTGCCCAAGAACATCGTACCGCTCACTTACGACATCGACATCACGACCGATGTCGGTCAACGGCGCATTGCGGGCAGCGAGTCCGTGATGCTGCGCTTTCGCAGCGCGAGCGATCGCATCGAACTGAACTCGCTGAACGAGACGCTGCGCGATGTACGGCTCGATGATCAGGCCGTAAGCGCCGTCGACAGCGATGACAAGGCGCAGCTCACAACGATCACGCTCGCGGGCGCAGCGCCCGCCGGCATGCACCGGCTGACCTTCGCATACACCGCCCGCATCGAGCAGGGTGCCGTGGGCCTGTTCCTGCAGCCCTACAGCGATGCGCACGGCCAGCCGCATACCATGCTCTCGACGCAGATGGAAGCCACCGATGCGCGTCGCATGTTTCCGTGCTGGGACGAGCCGGCCTTTCGCGCCAGGTTTCGCCTGACCGTCAGCGTGCCGGCCGCATGGTCGGTGGTTTCCAACATGCCCGTGGCACATCGGGCGCGCAGCGGGCAGCTCATGACCACCACCTTTGGCCTCACCCCCCTGATGCCCTCCTACCTGGTGGAGTTCTCGGCCGGAGAGCTGCAACATCTGCAGGCCAGATCCGGCGGCGTCGATTTTGGCGTCTGGGCCATCAATGGTCGCGCCTCGGATGGCAGCACCGCGCTCGCCAATGCGCAGCAGATTCTCGCCGACTACAACGACTATTTCGCCTCTGCCTATCCCCTGCCCAAGCTCGACTCCATCGCAATTCCCGGCGGGTTCAGCGGTGCGATGGAGAATTGGGGCGCCATCACCTACCAGGACAGCCTGCTGCTGCTGCCGGCCGGGTCCTCCCTCGGTGATCGCCAGCAGGTCTATTCCACCCAGGCTCACGAGATGGCGCACCAGTGGAACGGCGATCTCGTGACGATGGGATGGTGGGATGACCTGTGGCTCAACGAAAGCTTCGCCTCGTGGATGTCGGCCAAGGAGACGGCGCTGCGCCATCCGGAGTGGAAGTGGTGGGAGACGCAGGATGCCGATCGCGAAGCGGCGATGCGCGCGGATGCGCAGAGCACCTCGCCAGCCATCGAGCAGCGTGTGACCGACGAGCTGCAGGCCAGCAGCGCGTTCGATCCGGACATCACCTACAGCAAGGGACAGGCGGTGCTGCGCATGTTCGAGGCCTACCTCGGCCCGACGGCGTTCCGGGATGGGGTGCGTCGCTACATCCGCGCGCGCGCCTATTCCAATGCCACCGCGGGCGACCTGTGGGCGGCACTGCATGCGGCCAGCGGCCAGGATCTGGAGGCCATCGCGGCGCCCTGGACGCAGCGCCCGGGCTTTCCGCTGCTGAATGTGCAGAGCCGCTGCGCCACCGACGGCACGCGCAGCGTAGAGCTGACGCAGGAGCGCTTTTTACTGCAGGGACATGCACCGGGTCACTGGCAGGTTCCTCTGCAGGTGCGCGTCGGTGTCACAGGGCCCGCGCAATCGGTGCTGCTGACAAAGGACGGGCAGACACTGCCCGCGGGACGGTGCGATCAGCCGCTGAGCCTGGATGCCGACGCGATCGGGTTCTATCGCGTGCACTACGACGCACCGACGCTCGCGCTCGATATCGGCGCTTTCGGTACCCTGCCGGACGCCGATCGCATCGCACTGCTCGATGACCAGTGGGCGCTGGTCCAATCCAATCGCGACGCGCTCGCGAACTATCTGGCGCTGCCGCCGCGCATGGGAGCTGATCTGGACATCCGCGCCTGGACACAAATCAGCTCGGCGCTGAACCGCATCGAATTCGATGAGCGCGGCACGGCCGGCCACGACGCATTCGCCGCTTATGCACGCTCTTTGCTCGCAGCGCCGGCGCGCGCGCTCGGTTGGGACTCCCGTCCCGGCGAGGCGCCCGAGGCCGCGCAGCTGCGCGCCCTGGTGCTGCTGGATCTGGGCAGCTGGGGCGATAGAGCGGTGCTGCAGGAGGCGCACCGTCGTTTCGAGCGCTTCCTGGCCAATCCGGCCGGCATCAATCCCGATCTGCAGCAGACGGTCCTCGCCCTGACCGCCTTGGACGCCGACGCGCGCACATTCGAGCAGCTGCACGCGCTGGCCAGAGCGGCCCGCGATGAGCCCGAGCGGCAGCGCTTCTATGACGCGCTCATCAGCGTGCGCGATCCGGCACTCGCGGCCGAGGCCGTGCAGATCGCGCTGTCGGCCGAAATTCCTCCGCAGGATGCCCAACTGCGACTGGGCCTGGTGGTGACGCTGGCGCTGCGTCATCCGGCACTGGGCTGGCAGGCCTTCAGCACGCACAGTGCCGAGCTCTTGAATCCGATGGGCTCGTTCGTGCCGCTGTACACGGCGCAGTATGTTCCCACCTGGTTCTGGGATGCATTGCCGCCCGAGCAGCTGGAGGCGTGGGTGCGCTCGCGCATCCCGCCGGAAATGCTGCCGGCGCTCGCGCGCGGCATGCAGGCAGTCCACTTCCGTGTGCGCGAGAAGGCCGGCCTGGTCGCCGCGGTCGATGCCTACCTCGCAGGCCAGCCGAGACTGCAGAGCCGGCGATGAGGGCTTCTTTGCCGCCAAACAGGACGCTGGCGCGGGCACTTGCCTCGACCATTGTTGCTGCGCTCAGCTGCGCCTGGATGAGCACGGCGGCGGCCAGCCCCGGGCCGGGCGTCACCGCCCCGGTAAACGCCCTCCCCTCGCCGCGCGATACACCCTATCCCGGGCAGATCCACCTCGCTGTGGATGCCACCGACGTGCTGCGCCGGGTCGAGCACGTGCACGAGACACTCAGCGGCGTCACGCCGGACACGATACTGCTCTATCCGCAGTGGCTTCCCGGCGCGCATGCGCCTGAGGGCACCATCGACCGGCTCGCGGCGCTGCGCATCAGTGCCAAGGGTGTGCCGCTGCAGTGGACGCGCGACCCCACCAATGTATTTGCCTTCCGCGTACAGGTACCGCGCGGTGTGAGCACGCTGCAGATCGACTTCGACTACCTCTCGCCCATCAGTGCCGAGGTCGGGGATCTGGAGATCAGTCCCAACCTGCTGATGATCGAGTGGAACGAGGTGGTGCTCTATCCGGCAGGCTACTACTCGCGGCAGATCCGCATCCAGCCGGAAGTCACGCTGCCGGCGGGCTGGGACTTCGGCACGGCACTGGAGATCGAGCAGCGCGATGGCGCTCACACGCTGTTCAAATCCACCAACCTTGCGACCTTCGTCGACAGCCCGCTCTACGCGGGCCGCTACTCCGAGCGACTGGACCTCGACCCCGGCGCCAGCGTGCCGGTGCACCTGAATCTGTTTGCGGATCGGCCCGACCAGCTGGCGGTAGCACCCGCGGCGCTGCAGGCGTACCGAACACTGATCCAGCAGGCGTACAGGCTGTTCGGCTCACATCACTACCGGCATTACGATTTTCTCTACTCGCTCAGCGATCAGATCCAGCAGGCCGGCCTGGAGCACCACCAGTCCAGCGAAGACGGCAGCGCTGCGGATTCCTTCACCGACTGGGACAAGAATGCGCCCGAGCGTGACCGGCTGGCGCACGAATACACGCACTCCTGGAACGGCAAATTCCGCCGCCCCTGGGATCTGTGGACTCCCAATTTCAACGTGCCGATGCAGAACAGTCTGCTCTGGGTCTATGAGGGGCAGACCGAGTACTGGGGCCACGTGCTCGCGGCGCGCTCGGGGCTGCGTACGCGCGCGCAGTCGCTCGAGCAGCTGGCGATGCTCGCGGCTTACGTGCAGGCCGCACCTGGCCACCAGTGGCGCCCCCTGCAGGACACCACCAACGATGAGATCATCAATCCGCGTCGTCCGATGTCCTGGCGCAACTGGCAGCTGTACGAAAGCTATTACAACGAAGGGCTGCTGATCTGGCTGGATGTCGACACGCTGATCCGCGAGCAATCGGGTGGACGACGCTCGCTGGACGATTTCGCGCGCCGCTTCTTCGGCATCGACGACGGCAGCATCGTCACCGTCACCTATACTTTCGATGATCTGGTCAAAGCGCTCAATGCGGTGCAGCCTTACGACTGGACTGTCTTTCTGCGCCGGCGCGTGAACGCGGTCGCTGCGCCCACGCTCGATGGACTTGAGCGCGGCGGCTATCGCCTGGTGTTCACCGACACCCAGGGGACCTACCAGCACGATGCGCAGCAGATCCGGCACCGCACCGATCTGTTCTACTCGCTGGGCTTCTATCTGGACGATCGCGACCAACCCGGGGCCATCCAGGAGGTGCTCTGGGGCAGCCCGGCGTGGAAAGCAGGTCTCGCCGCCGGCAGCCGCATCATCGCCGTGGACCGCATGAGCTACAGCGCGGAACTGCTGACCGAAGAAGTGCGCGCCGCACGCTCTAACGCCTCAGCAATCGAGCTCATCGTCAAGACCGGTGAAAGCTATCGCATCGTGAGCATCGACTATCACGGCGGATTGCGCTACCCGCACCTTCAACGCGATCCGGCTCAGCCCGCGCGGTTGGACGACATTCTCAGCGCACGGCCCTGAAACGCGCGCCGCCGCAGCGCCTGAGCCCCAGGTGCGCAGTCCCCTCAGCTGCCCATGCGCTCCGAGAGACGGCCGATCAGGCGCGAGAGCTTCGAGGGACGCGCCTTGCCAGGCTGCAGGCTCAGATGTCGCACGCCGGAATCGTTGATGGAAGCGGCCGTCTCATCGTCTATCTGCAGCTGATTCGCCCCAAGAATCTCCAGCGTCTCCTCGAGGGTCTTCGGTTTCACGGGCGTGCTCGCGTTGACCTGTCCGGGCTTGCGCACTTTGGCACGCTTGCCGGGCGCACCGCGCGTCGGGCGGCCGCCAATCATGCGGGCCGCCACGGGGCTGGACGGCGCGGACGCGGGCTTCGGGCTGCCGGGTTTGGGGGCCGGCGTGTCTGTGCCCTCGATGAAGGCGAACTCCGGCGGCTTGGCAGCTGCACGTGAGCTGCCGCGCGCCTTGGGGGCGGCGGCGGCCTGCGCACGAACAGCGCGCACCGTGTCCGCCGCCGTGTGCGAGGCGCTGCCCGCCTTCGCAGGGTCGCCGGCAGTCACAGCGGCCGCGGCACCCGTGCTCTTGAGCGCCTGCTCGCGCTCGCGTGCGGTGACGGGAACCACCGAGACCGTCGCGAAGTCGCTGCGCACGTACTGCGCGACCTGCTTGGCGGAGACAGCGTCGGTGAAGAACCCGAGCCGCAGCCCATACCAGCGCCGGCCGTCACGATTCCCCTCCGCCCCGTACAGCGAGTAGGCGCTGAAGATCGCCAGCTGTGGGATCTGTGCCATATCGATGGGCTGCACTGACCATACCAGCTGCACCGCGAAGCATGGCTTTTCAGCCCGCGGCGCATTTGCGGCCGCCTCTATGGGCGGCGCCGCGGCTGCGGCAGCCTGCGTGGCCGTCGCCGGCGCGAGCACAGGCGCAGCCGCTGAAGACGCTGACGTCTCGCGTATCGCCGTACCAGCCTCCAGCAGGCGCAGTGTCGCGGTGTTGCTCAGCGTGCTGGCCGCATCGGACACCTCGGCCGCCCGCGCGGTCGGCGCTGCCCGGGCCGGCTGTGCGACGGGAATGACTGCCGGCGAGAGCGTGGGCAGTGAATCGAGTACCGGTGAGTGGATACCGCTGTCTTCGAGGCTCGCAATCGCATCGCGAATATTGCGCAGCGAATGACGCGCGGCACGGTGCTCGGCACCCGCGGCAGTCTCGGTCCGCCGGGCAGTGGCGGACGCGAGGGCGGCCTTGAGGGGTGCGGCAGCGGGGGCGCTAGCGGACACGGCAGCGGGCGCCCCGACGGGCAGCACGTCCTCCACGTCTGCGAGTGGTCGCCGGCCCTCGTCCGGCATCAGCGCCAGGCGGCTGACGGTCATCTCCGCAGTGGTCTTCGCAGCCGGCGGCAGGGCAGTCGATGCCGAGGGGGCGGCGCTTGTGATCGCAGGGGCCGGTGCGGCTGGGGCCGACGTGGCCTCGGCGGCGGCGGCCTCCGCGGCGGCGGCTGCGGCAGCCGCGAGCCGGCGGCCGGGCGCAAGTCCGGCCCAGGCACCCGGATAGATGGTGCGCACGATATCGAGCAGCTGCTCGGCTTGTTCCTGCGTATCGAAGTAGCCCATGTGCAGGCGGAAGCGCTCGCGCCCGTCTTCGCGACGGCGCGAAACAAAGAAGGTGAAGCGTTTGAGTCCGGCATGATCCGGACGCGTCAGCGCCACCGGCGTGGTTGAAGACACCAGATTGATGACGAAGGCGTTGGGCGCGCTGCCCGCGAGCGCGGGTGGCGTCGCGGGTGGCGTCGGCGTCGGCGTCGGCATCTTCGCGAGACTGGCTGATGACATGATGGCTTCCCCAGCTACGGTAGCGATTCGCAGTCGCCGGAGAACCTTCGCGAAGCAGCACCATCATCCCGGCTGACCGCCGCGATGCTGTGGCAACCCCGCTATCCCTCTGTCTCCGGGACCGGTGGCTTTGCGTCCCTGTCTCACGACAGGTTTGCCCTTTAAGTCACTCCACGAGTGTGCCAGTGCCGCGCTACAAATCAAGGCTCGCGAAGTCGACGCCATTCACACTGCGCACAGTCGGTGTTTGCATCGCTGCAATCTGTCAAATCTGAGCCCTTGGTAACGCGATCGGCGAGGTCAACGAAGGCTGCGAGTCGGCGTCGGACACGCATTGGAACCGCTCATGCAGAGGCGCTGCGTCCGTTCCTGCTGCCGGCCAGACGGCGCAGCGCCTGATAGCTATGTCGCGTGACGCCCAGCCGGCCGCTGCGTGCCGCGCCGCACATGGCGGCGGCGACCATCGACGCCTCGATCGGCCGGTAACGCAACCAGCGTCCCATGAGAAGCGGACCTAGTGTCCAGCCAGCGATCTGCGCTGCGAGCTCCAGAGTGCGCCATTCGGGTCGCCTGCCGAGCAGCAGTGAGGGTTGCAGGATGTCGAGCGAGCGCAGCTTCAGCGCCTCCAGATCCCGCTCGGTCTCTCCCTTGACGCGCAGGTAGAAGTTGTTTGACTCAGCGTCGGCCCCCACGGAAGACACGACCACCAGCCGCTCTGCGCCGGCCGCCTTGGCGGCGCGCGCAAACGCCAGCACCAGATCGTGATCGACGGCGCGAAAGGCTGCCTGACTGCCGGCCGCGCGCAGCGTCGTACCCAAACAGCAGAAGGCATCCTGGACGGACAGACCCTTGAGTTGCGGCTCCAGCGGGGTATTGAAGCGCAGCACGCGGTTGGCGAGGCGCGCGTGCTCGATCGATAACGGACGGCGCGAGATCGCCTGTACGCGTGCATATTCGGGCGCCGCGAGCAGCAGTGGCAGCAGCTGGCGGCCAATCATGCCGCTGCCGCCCGCGACGAGCGCGATGCGGCTGGCGGGCACTGGGCCCGGCTTGACGGCACTGCCTGCGTTGGCGTTCATGCGCGGCGCAAATTGACGCAACGTCGCTCAATTTGCAATGACCGCAAGCGCGAACAATGCCGTCGGCGCTCAGAGCGGCAATGTCATCTGTCCGCCGCGGCCGGGTGCACGGAAGTGGGCCGTCGAGGGTACGGGCATGCGACGCTGAATACCGTGGCGCTTGCAGGCGAGGGCGAAACGATCTCGAAGCAGCTCTGCCCAGGCACCGGTGCCGACCATGCGCGTGCCGAAGCGCGGGTCGTTCTCGCGCCCACCACGCGCGTCACGCACCAATGCCATGACGTGCTCGGCGCGATCGGGCAGATGCGTCTCGAGCCATTGGCGGAAGATCTCCTTGAGCTCATGGGGCAGACGCAGCAGTACATAGCCGGCGCTCGCGGCCCCGGCGGCCGCCACGCTCGCGACGATGCGCTCGAGCTCGCTGTCGTTGACTGCTGGGATGATCGGCGCGACGAGCACGCCGGTGGGCACTCCCGCAGCACAGAGCTCGCGCACGATGCGCAATCGCGCCGCCGGCGAGGCGGCGCGCGGCTCGAGCAGGCGCTTGAGATCCACATCGAGCGTGGTAACGCTCACAAATACGTTGACGAGGCTGTCCTTCGCCATCGAGACCAGAAGATCCAGGTCGCGCAGGATCAGTGCTCCCTTGGTGACGATGCTCAGGGGATGGCGCGTGCGCTCGAGCACTTCCAGCACCGAGCGCGTGACGCGCAGTTTTCGCTCGAGCGGCTGGTAGGGATCGGTGTTTGCCCCGAGCGTGATCTGCTTGGGTACGTAACTGGGTCGCGCCAGTTCCTCCTCGAGACGGCGGGCTGCATCGGCTTTATAAAAAATCTTCGTTTCGAAATCGATGCCGGGGGAGAGGTCCATGTAAGCGTGGCTTGGCCGGGCGTAGCAGTTATGGCTGACGACGCCGTTGGCGATGAAATCCTCTGTGCCGGTCGTGATGTCGTAGAGCCGCATTGCCCGACCGAGAGGCTGCACGGCGATCACGCTGAGCTGGGCCGAACTCCTGACTGGCTGACCCGAAATGTCGCGCTTGCGGCCGATCGCAGGATCCACACAGTGGAAAAATCGCAGATGCTCCGGCAGCCCCCCCAGGACGCGCACGACATCGGTCGGCTTCGTGACCGTGCTGTCAGCGTGCTCGATGCAGTAGCGGAAAGCCAAAGCCCTGAGCGCCTCGCCGATCCAGCCGATGATCTCGGGACCCGTGTTTGAGATGCGCAGCATCCCATCGCCATAGCTGCCTTCCACGTCGAAGATCCCGGCTAGAAAGCCGGCGTGCCAGCTCCGGGCCGCACTCTGCGGCGAGCTCGGCCAGGCAATGAGGTCTCGTACGCGCTCAACGTTATGCCGAGCCTGCGCCCGAATCGCCTGCACCGGCCGATACCGCTCGGAGCCTCGGCTGGACAGGACGCGCTGCGTTTGGACTTCGGCCGTGCCGAGATATCGGGCAGCGCGCTCGAGCGCAGGCTCATCACAGGACCCCAGCCGAAAATGTGTCTGCCGACGGCTCCAGGGGCCGCCTTCGCCAGGCGGGCAGGCGTATTGAGCGATCAGCCCATCATCGCCCCGGATCAGCCCGCAGAGATAGCCGCGTCGATAGTCCTCGTCCTGCGGGACGGCCTGCGCGAAGGCGCCAGTTCCCATCAGCTTGTTGGCGGTGGTAAGCGCCGGCCGCGCCGGCTGTCCGGGTGCAGCGGCGGCCACGAATGTCCAGCCCTTTTCCGTTAGAAAACGGTGATCGCCGCCGGCGACAATCTCGCTCCGGTCCTCGAGACGGATGCGGTAAGCAGGCTTGATCACGCTCCAGTGCGCCAGCACGCGCGTACGGACGTAACGGCGGTACCAGCCCTGCTTCTCGGTGCCGTAAATTGCATCGCCCGCACGGATCTGTGCCAGTGGACGCAACGAGCCGTCCGCCATGAGGATCGGCGTGTCGCCCGCCAGACAATAGGGGCATCCATGCTCGCAGCCGCGGTAGGGATTGATCGACTGCTCGAAGGAGATGTCGGGCGAGTCATTACGGGTGATGATGGAGCGTGCCGGTTCGGGCCGCACCTGCGTCGCGATCGAGTCCGGCAGTTCCTCTCGATACCAGCCGTCGTCGACCTGCTCGGTGCGGTCGGCGAGATAGCGCGGCGCAGGGTTGCTGAGGGCGCCGCGACCGCGATAGCGTTCCATGCGCTGACTGTACATCCATACAGCATCGGGGTAAAGCGGTGCACGCCACATCTGCCATCCGCTGCGGT
>DATBPG010000078.1:0-16057 GCA_036561485.1 Steroidobacteraceae bacterium
GTCATAGTGCGGCTCGAGCTCCTCGTAGGTCACGCCCCAGTCCTGAATCGTCATGTCGGCAGGCAGAAAGCGCGCGCCGTAACGCTGCGTCAGATGCGTGCGCAGCTCGAAGTCCGAGGGCAGGAAGCGCCAGGTCTCGGCATTCCAGTGCACCCCGCCGCCGCCGACACCGTTGGGCGGCATGAAGGCGCCCCAGGTGCGGATCGGCAGCGCCGTCTGGCCCATCTTGTTGCGGAAGGTGAAGGTCGTCTGCGCCGTCTGCAGAAACAGCTCGTGGCGGATGCGGTAGCGCAGCTCGTCCTGGGCCGCGTTGGGCGGGAAATTGGTGGCTGCATCACGCCACGGCCCGCGCTCGATGGCGGTCACCGACAGTCCCGCATCGGTGAGCTCATTGGCGAGGATCGATCCGGTCCATCCCAGACCGACGATGACCACATCACGGGCAGGCAGGGTGCGCGCCATGACCAGGTGCTCTCAGGCGCCCTCTGACCATTCCGGGCTGCCTGCGATGCTCACGGGTGCATAAGGATAGCGTTGGTTGTGCCGCCCGACCCAGTCGCGATAGTTGTAGCGTGCACCCGGAAAACCAATCATCTTCCAGGCACACATGTCGCGATTGCCGCCATAGACCGGATCGGCGAAAAAGCCTTCCTTGACGTCCTTGAGCACCGCCTGGAAGAACGTCTCGCCGTTGACCCCCTGCAGCTGGATCTGCCCGGCTTCCAATCCGCGCAGCACCTCATCCTGCTGCGCAGCCGGCAGCTGCACCCAGGTATGACCACGCTGCTGCTGGCACCAGCTCGCCAGCGCCGGCAGACCCGTGCGATAGAGCTGCGCCGGCGTGACCGCCGACTGTTCGCCCTGCGAGGGCGTCCCCTTCTGGAACGGTGGCCGATCGTAGAGCCCGGCGTTCCTGCCATAGGGGCCGGCCAGCTGGCGGTCGACATACACCGCGCAGCCCGCCTGCGCGCCTCCCGGGGTGTGTGGGTCCGGCGGGATGAAGCGATCGGCCATGGCCTCGATCATGGCCGCCTGTTGCGGGGTGAAGAAGCGCCAGCCTCCGCTGCGCGGCGGGTAGTTCGGCTGCTGCGCCGCGGGCTCCCAGGGCAGCTCGCCCTGCAGGATATCGCCCGGGGCGATTCCCGCCTTCAGCAGCGCGAGCGCCGTTCCGGCCAACAGATCGCGGCGGCGAAGCGGGGGCATGGGCAACACTTCCTTCAGAGCGCGCGCAGAGGCGTGCAGCAGGGCGAGTGCACCATTTTCGAGCTTGCCTGCTGCCCCGCCATCGGCCGCCCGGCTGCCCGGCTGTAGGAGCGGCGTCCGTCACAGTACGTCTGCACGAATCGCCGATCCGGTCCGGATTCTGCCCCGACGGCGTCCCTAGAATTTGACTCATCCGGGCCGGCCCCTGTGCGGCCACGGTTCAGCGACGGAAGATGCGGCCTAACCGCCTATTGCACAGCACAAAACGCCTGCCATCATGGTACTGCCGGAGCGCATCAAACTCGAAGACTTCCCCCATTCTCCCCATGCCAGGGAGCTGCGGCAGGGGGTGGCGCGTCTGCGCTTTGCGGTGCGGCTCGAGGAAGTCTACCGGCGCACGCATCTGGAGCGCATGCGCGTGCGCATACGCCTGTGGATGTCGGTGATCGCCGCCATTGCGCTCGTCGATGTCATCGCCCGCGCGACGGGTATCGGCGCTGGACTGAGTACGCCGCGCTGGGCGGCGCTGACCGACGACGTCAGTGCGCTGCTGCTGGCGGTGCTGGTCTGGAGCCGACAGTATCTGCGGCTTTATCTGCCGCTCGCGCGGGTGCTGATGCCCGTTTCGGGCGGCGCCGTCGCCGTGCTGGTGGCGCATCGCATGCTCGAGGGCGAGGGCGCCCAACTCGCCATTCTGACCATCAACATCCTGGCGATATTCTTTTTCACCGGCCTGCTGTTTCGGGCGGCGCTGGTCACGAGCCTCACGCTGCTGGCGGCCTATATTGCGACGCTATGGGCCGCGGGCGCTGCCCATACCGTCCTGCTCCCGAGCCTGCTGGTCGTGCTGCTGATGCTGCTGCTGTGCATCGTGGGCTATCGCGATATCGAACATGCCCACCGGCGCAGCTTTCTCGAGACCGCGCTGATCGGTGAGCTCGTGGCGCGCGATGAATTGTCCGGCCTCGCCAGCCGCCCTGCCTTCGATGAGCACCTGGCGCAGCTGTGGCCGCAGGGGCAGCGCACCGGCTGCACGCTTGCGGTGCTCATGGTGGATGTCGATCACTTCAAGGCCTACAACGACTCGCATGGACATCTGGCGGGCGACGCCGCGCTGCGCGCGGTGGCACAGATGCTCAAAGGTATCGCGCGTCGACCGCTGGACCTGGCAGGCCGCTATGGCGGCGATGAGTTCATCGCGGTGCTCTACGACCTGCCCGCCGAGCGGGTACAGGAGATCGCCGAGCGGCTGCGCCAGGGCGTGCAGGAAGCCAGGCACAGCGGCGATCTGCCCGACGTGGCAGCGCTCACCATCAGCATCGGCGCCGCGGTCCTCGTCCCCCAGGAGGGTCGCAGCATGCAGGGCGCCGTTCAGCTCGCGGACGAGGCGCTCTATGAGGCCAAGAAGGCTGGACGCAATCGCGTCATTCTCAAGGGCATGGCGGAGTACCAGAGGCTCGAGACCGGATCGTTCCGCGCCGCCGCCGCCCCCAACCTGACCTCCTCCACGGCGCCGACAGTCCGGTGAGGACTGCGCCGGCAGCGCCGGTGCAGCTTCGCTGCGCAAGCTGGGCGCAGTGAAGTTCCCGGAGGATTCCCGATGAGTGACAAAGACATGGGCCACGGCAGCGATCAGAAGTCCGGCGGCCACAGCGCCAAGGATGCACAGAGCGGCCAGGGCGGTCAGAAAAACAAGGATGACTGGCGTCCGCAGCCTCCCGGTGAAGCGAGCGGCAGCAGCCAGGAGGCCACGCCCAGCCCCGCACCCGGAGAGAAACTGCACGGCGACAAGCTCCAAAGTGCCACTGGCGCTCGGGGCAGCGGTGGTGGCGGCTAGAGCGGCACGCGCCAGCACTAGCCGATCGGTATCACGGCGGCGCGGCGAGGGCCCTGTCGCTCGGCCGAGGCCGACTGGCCGCGCCGTCGCCCCGCGCCACGCGATTGGCCACGTCGTGGCCGCTCAGCGCGGGCGCCGCTCAGCGCCGGCGTCGCGCCTCGTACTGACTGGGGGACACCGTGACCTGCCCGACCTCGAGCTGATCATAGCCGCGGTAGCGGTAGATGAAGATCGAGACCAGCCACGCGAGCACGAAGATACCGATGATGATGAAACCCAGATTGTTGAAGTTGTCGTTCAGCACACCGATGAAATCCCAGAATCGGCCGGACACATGCATCTGGTTGCGGAACAGCCCGAGCGATTCGATGCCGCCGATGAGCACGGCTATCACGACCGACACGAGCGTAATCGTCATGTTGTAGAACAGCTTGCGGATCGGCTTGACGAATGCCCAGTCGTAGGCGCCGAGCATCAGGATGCCGTCGGTGGTATCGATCAGCGACATGCCGGCGGCGAACAGCGCCGGGAACACCATGATCGACCAGATCGACACGCCGTTGGCGGCCTGCGTGGCCGAGATGCCCAGCAGGGCGACCTCGGTGGCGGTATCGAACCCCAGGCCGAACAGGAAACCCAGCGGCAGCATGTGCCAGCTGCGACGGATCAGAGCAAACAGAGGCCGAAACAGGCGCGCGGCAAAGCCCCGCTTGTTGAGCAGCAGGTCGAGGTCTTCCTCGACCAGCGCGCCACCGCGGCGCACATGGCGGAAGGTGCGCCATACGGCCATGAAGATGATGAGATTCATCACCGCGATGGCGAACAGGAACAGCGCCGACACCGAGGTACTGATGATGCCGCCCACACTGCGCGCGCTTCCCAGATGCAGCGCGGTGGCCGTCAGCGCCACGCCGGCGGCCGCCAGGATGACCACGGTGGCATGCCCCATGGCGAAGAAAAAGCCCACGCTGACGGGTCTCTGGCCATCCTGCATCAGCTTGCGCGTGACGTTGTCGATGGCCGCGATATGGTCGGCATCCACGGCGTGGCGCAGGCCGAAGCCGTAGGCGAGCAGTGCGGTGCCGAGATACAGCGGCTGATGGCGAAAGATCAGCGCAGCCCATGCCCAGACAGCCGCGTTGATCGCCAGCAGCAATACATACATGCCGATGATTGAATAGCGCAGCGAACCGGCTTGTCGCGAACTCATCCCCACGTCCCCCGGAAGGCGGCCAACCGTTCCGCTGGGGAGGGGCACGCCTGCGAGCAGATTACCATTCCGTCTGCGCGCGCGACGTATCCCGAGCCGGGCCCCCCAGTCTGCGGCTGGAGGCTTGCCGGAGGCGGGACATAATTCGCCGCGGTGGGCGCTTCCCTCTGGTCAATACGCAGAACCCGACCCGAGCCCTCAGGCGCACGAGTTGGGAGGCCGGCGCGAGGGATGCCGTTCTGCAGCGCGTGTGGTCCAGGACGGCATGTGCACCCTTAACGCTGGTCGGGGCCGCTTGCCCACGTCGGCTCCCGGTGGCCACTGCGGGCGGCATCCCTCTCGACATCAGGATACGACTGTCGTGCCGTGGATCAGGTTACTGATCGCCATTGACCAGCCCGACAGCAGCAGACAGGCGGTCAGACTCACGATGGTCCAGTACATGACCTGCGATTTCAGCACCGACGCCATGAGCGGTTCCTCCGATGCGTCTGGAAAAAGAGCCCCGGCGGGCGGGGCTCCAGGATCGAGCCATCCCCGGGGGGCGGGGAGCAACTGCTCGATGCCGTGTATACGCAGCGGAGCCGGGCCTCCCTCGCCAGGCATCAGCGCCGCTCAGCGCAGCAGCCGCCGGCCGCCCAGATAGACACCCGTCAGGCAGACGGCGGTGACGCCCGACATCAGCAGCCACATCAGCGCATCCCATTGCGGACGGCCGCGCACGATGGCCGCAAAGTCGACGCGATGCAGAGCGTCGTGCCACCATCGATAGTCACGTGCTGCGGCATCCAGCTTCGTAAGCAATGCCCCGGAGAGCGGATCCACGTAATAGCGGTCACCGCTCGCGGCCACGGCTCGCAGCGCGGGCAGCGTCACCGGATCACCATGATGGGGGAAGTAATAGTCATCGCCCCGGCTGATCAGCGTCAGTGGGCCACCCAGCACGCCGGCGATGAACCGACGCTCAGTGGCATCGAGGGGCGCCGGCCGCCCGGTCGCATCCAGGCGCCATTGGTGGCCAGAGCGGTCGGTCGCGATCAGATACAGGCGCCCCTCGAGCGGTGCGCCGACGATCGAGACAATATTATCCGTCCCCTGCTGCGCCAGCGCCTGCAGGGCGTGCAGCACTTCGGCCCCCGAGGGGCTACTGCCGCGAAGCCGCGACTGCTCCTGCACGCTGCCTGCGCCTTCCAGCCATCCCCAGGGGTTCATGGACAGCAGACCCGACAGCACCCAGGTCAGGGTAAAAACGCCGAAGAACAGCCCCGCCATGTGGTGCCAGAGATTGAAACCGCGATAGGGTGACCAGCGCCCTGCGGGCCGCAGCAGCAGCTGGCGCACGCCCAGGTACAGGCCGAGCGCCGTCAGGAAGCAGCCCACCAGCGAGGTGTAGACGACCACCTGCGTCCAGAGCGACGCATGCCGGCGCAGTGCCGTGAAATACAGCCAGTGTGGAATGGCACCGAGCCAATTCCAGAAGCGCTCGCGACGCGTGGTGAGCTGCACCACCCTTCCCGAAAGGCTCGAGACATAGAGCTGCGTGCCGGCCGGATCCTCGACTGCGAAGCGATAGAGGGGACGTTCCTCTGCGGCCACTCCCTCGAGCGTCCACTGATCCACCTGCACACGGCCGAGGCCATGCACCGGATACTGGCCCGCGTAGACGCTGCTCACCGCACGTGCCTCTGCTGCCGAAATCGTGCCCAGCTCTGCCCCGGTAGACAGATCGACACGCCCGGACGCGTCCGGACCATCGCCCAGATCGAGCACCGCTCTGCCCGCGACCATCTCGACGCGAAAGGCATCAACGCTGTCGCTCTCGCCCAGCGCATCATGCGAGGCTCGGCAGCACCGATTCCACGCAATCGGCGCCAGATGCAGTGCGCGCTCGTGCTGCCTCAGTGCCGGGTAGCTGACATACATCATCACCAGCCCCGACACGCACCACATCGCCATGAGCAATCCCACGGCGATGCCAAGGTAGCGATGCGCCACAAACAGCAGCCGAATCAACTCTCATCCCCGGCGGGCTTCAGGTACGACACCGCTGAACAGATTGTCGAGGTGCATATCGATGCGTTGATGCTGCGCCCGGTCCAGGAAGAACCGAGCGCTGATGTCCACGACTGTGTAATCGCCATAGCCCACGCGGGCATTGCCCGGCCAAAGGGCTCGTCGTCCAGATCCCCGATGCGCTCGAGCGTGAGGTCCGCGCCAAAGCGGCCGCCCCGACCGGCAGCGCACCTCCGATCGCGACGTTGGCGTTGTGACTGCTCTGACCGCCATCGAGCACCTCGATGCGCTCGATCATGCTGGCCGGGATCGTATCCAGTGGCGTCATGCCGGCGTACAGCCGATTGTTGATGCGGATATCGTCCACCAGCCACAGACCGTCCTGCTTGCGTGAGCCCTGCAGCGAGACATTCACATAGTTGAACGGGCCAGCGTTGGCGGCGATGTAGAGTCCGGGCGTCTGTGCCTGCAGCGCCTCGGCCACGTCGATATAGCCGCCGGTCAGAAATCTGTGCGGCGCTCACGGTGTCCAGGCGCGTGCCGTACTGCGCCAGCTGCTGCGGCAATTCGGTTTCGAGGCTCCTGGCGCTGACCACGACCTCGTGCAACTGCTGGTCGCCTGCCGGGCCGGCTCGCCTCGCCCGAAGGCCGGTTGCCCGCCGGCTCGGTCTGCGCATGGGAATCGCTCATGATCGTCAGCCACAGCAATCCCGCCAGCGCACCGATAAGGGTGTGCTTCATGGTCTCCTCCCTGATTTTCGTCGTTATCGACGCCCGTGAAAGCGCGTTATGTAGGGCCGTACGCAACGGGAATGGGAATCCCTCGGGGCGCTGTTGCAAGTCAGATCGCCCATGCGCACGGCAACGAGGGATAATGGACAAAGAACTCGATGGTGCGCCGCTTCTTTCGGCGGAGATACGACACTGTGCTGATGCGCAGACACGGGCCCGATGAGCCAGAAGACCAGAGCGAGAGCGAGGAGCCGCTGCAGGACCGCCGGCGTGCGGCGCTCATGCTGGTGCTCGTGCTGGTGCTGGTGATCGGCGGCGTCATGCTCGTGCACGTACTGCGCGACATGGCCGCGATTCAGGATTGTGCGATGTCCGGGCGTACCAATTGCGCCCCGATCACCCCCTGACCTTTTGGGCTGGCCCAGGCGAGACGGCATGTCCCTCTATGCACGGTTAGCGCCCCGCGGCGCCGGGGGATTCGGCTACAGCTCCACCGCCGAGGACGTCACTGCGGGGTTGGCACTCGACGGCCGTCGCATCCTGATCACCGGCTGCAACTCCGGATTGGGGCGCGAGAGCCTGCGGGTGCTCGCCATGCGCGGCGCACACGTCATCGGCGCTGCACGCACGCTGGAGAAGGCGCAGGCAGCCTGCGCGGCCGTGAGCGGACGCACCAGCGCGGTTGCCTGCGAGCTCACCGATCCGGCCTCGATAGCCGCCTGCGTGGCCACGGTTCGGGCCGGCGGCGCGCTCGATGCCCTCATCTGCAACGCCGGCATCATGGCGCTGCCCCAGCTGCAGCAGGCGCACGGCTATGAGCTGCAGTTCTTCGCCAACCACGTCGGCCACTTCATGCTGGTGACCGGGCTGCTCGACACACTCACCGCGCACGGCCGTGTCGTCATGCTGAGCAGCCGGGCACACCGTCGCGCCCCGGCCGGCGGCATCCAGTTCGATAACCTCTCGGGCGAGCGCGGCTATCGGCCCTTCAGCGCCTACGGTCAATCGAAGATGGCGAATCTGCTGTTTGCCAAGGAGCTCTCGCGGCGGCTGGGTACGGGTGGACGCGGCGCCCTCGCCGTTCATCCCGGCGTCATCGCCACCCACATCGGCCGTCACATGGCCGGCCCCGCCGCGACGGTGTTCTTCGGTGTAGGCTCGCTGCTGTTTCTGAAAAGCATCCCGCAGGGCGCGGCCACGCAGTGCTTCGCCGCGGTGCATCCGCGCGCCGCGGCGCTCTCGGGCGCCTACCTGGTCGACTGCCAGGTTGCACGGCCACGGGCCGATGCGGAGGATTCAGCGCTCGCGCGCCGGCTGTGGGAGGTCTCGGAGCAGATCGTCGCCGGTTTGCGCTAGTGCGCCCAGGCTCGCGTTCGAGCAGGCCGGGGCGCGCCGATCTAACGCGGGACTGTCCGACAGCGGCCTCCCAGCGCTCGGCACAGGCTCTGCGCGTTTCAACGGAAGGCGGGTGACGGCTATGAGTTACATCACATCGACGCTGATTCCAGGCGAAACCGTCATCTACCGGACGCGCCTGCACTGGATGGTGATGTTCGGTCATCTCCTCATCGGATGCCTGTTCCTCGCAGCTGCGGGCGCGCTCGCCTACTTCTACTGGTTGAATCGCACCACCTACGGAGTCAATACGCAGCACCTGATCGAGGGCGGCGTCGCCGCGCTGTTCCTGATCGGCTTCATCACGATCCTGGTCGGCATGGTGAAACGCAACGCCACGGAGATGGCGGTCACTAACCGGCGCGTCATCGTCAAGCAGGGACTGGCCAGCCGGCGCACGATCGAAATGCTCCTGAGCAAAATCGAAACCATTGAAGTCACCGAATCCACCCCTGGCAGAATATTTGGCTATGGGACCATTCTTTTGATCGGCACTGGCGGCACCTCCGAGCCCTTCAGCAGAATCGCCGATCCGCTGCAGTTCCGCAGCCAGGTACTCCAGCAGCTCGAGAAGCTACCCTCTCAGAGAGGGGTCCCGACCGGGAGCACCGACTCGGCGACGGCCGCTGCCCCGGCGGTCCCGACGAAAGTGATCACCGACCGGGCAGTCTGAGCTGCGCCGGCCCGGGAGCTGGGCCGACGGAAAAGGCGCAGCCAATGCGCATCCGCCCTGCCCGGCAACCGCTCGTCGCGTCGCTCGAACCCACTGCGGGGTGCGCAGGCGCATGCTGCTAGGATGCCCGCATGATTCCATTCTCCGTGCTCGATCTGGTGCCCATCATCGAGGGCGGCAGTACTGCCGAGGCACTGGCGGGCTCGCTGCGTCTGGCACGGCATGCCGAGACGCTGCAATTCCAGCGCTACTGGGTGGCCGAGCATCACAATATGCCGGGAATCGCCAGCGCCGCCACCTCGGTGGTCATCGCGCACCTGGCGGCGGGCACCCGCCGCCTGCGCATCGGCGCGGGCGGGGTCATGCTGCCCAACCATGCGCCCCTGATCATCGCCGAGCAGTTCGGCACGCTTGCCGCGCTATATCCGGACCGCATCGATCTGGGCCTCGGACGCGCACCCGGCACCGATCAGGCCACAGTGCGCGCACTGCGCCGCGACCTGCTGGCCAGCGATCGCTTTGCCCAGGATGTCGCGGAGCTGCGCGGATATTTCGGCGCGGCTGCGGCAGCCCAGCCGGTCCGCGCGGTACCGGCACTCGACACGCAGCTGCCGATCTGGCTGCTGGGCTCGAGTCTCTACAGTGCCGAGCTCGCCGCCGTGCTCGGCCTGCCGTTCGCCTTCGCCGCGCACTTCGCGCCCGACTGGCTGCTGCAGGCCTTCTCACTCTACCGGCAGATGTTCCAGCCCTCGCGCGAGCTTGACCATCCCTATGCCATGGCCACCGTCAACCTCATCGCCGCCGATACCGATGAGGGCGCCCGGCGACTGTTCTCCTCGCATCAGCAGGCGTTCGTGCGGCTGCGCCGCGGGCAGCCCGGGCGCTTGCCCGCGCCCGTCGACGATCTGGCCGCGAGCCTGCCACCCGGGGACCTGGCGCTGCTGCAGCAGGTGATGCGCTATTCGTTCGTTGGCAGCCTGCCGACCCTGGAACAGCAGCTGGGCGGCTTTTTGCGCGTGGCGCGTCCCGATGAGCTCATGGTGCACGTCATGGTCTACGACCCCGTGGCGCGCGAGCATTCCCTGACCCTGACGGCCGCATTACGCGACCGACTGGGCGAGGCGGGTGTCCTAGGAACGGCTACGTGAGCGCTTGGCACTCGAGCGGCGGCCGGATGATTTCTTTTTAGCCTTCTTTTTCGCCTTCTTTTTCGGCACGTGCGCCCCCGAGCGGCGCGCTTCCGACAAACCGATCGCGATCGCCTGTTTGCGGCTGGTGACTTTTTTGCCGGAACTTCCGCTGCGAAGCGTACCGCGCTTGCGCTCATGCATGGCCCGCTTGACCTTGCGGCCACTCGCCTTGCTGTATCGTGCCACGTGACACTCCTTCCATCGCGCGTGGACTATCGGTGCGCAGATTGCCTGCGGCCGCCGCGGCGCACCGTCGGCGCACAGGCGCTCCGGCTGTCAGGCAAGTGCCCGACCAGATCGCGTGCCCGCCGCTTGGACGCAGGCGGCGCAGCGGGAGCGCGGAAACAGTCACGACCGTGATCGTTGACGACGCCAACCGCCTGCAGAAACGCATAGATGATCGTGGTGCCGACGAAGCGGAAACCGCGCCGCTTCAGATCGCTCGCAACCCGATCGCTGAGCTCGCTGCGCGCCGGGACCTGACGCCGCGTCGCCGGGCGGCGTATTTGCGGGCGCCGCTGCACGAACTGCCATAGGTAGCGATCGAAGCTGCCGAATTCGCGCTGCACGGCCAGGAAGGCGCGCGCATTGCCAACGGTGGACTCGATCTTCAGGCGATTGCGTACGATGCCTGGATCACGCAGCAGCCGAACGAGCTGCCGCGCACCGAAGCGCGCCACGCGTGCGGCATCGAATCCGGCAAAGGCCCTGCGGTAGCCCTCACGCTTGCGCAGGATGGTCAGCCAGGACAGTCCCGCCTGCGCTCCCTCGAGCGTGAGCATCTCGAACAGGCGCCGGTCATCGTGCACCGCTCGACCCCACTCCAGATCGTGATAGCGCACATAGTCCGCATCGCCCCCTGCCGCCCACCAGCAGCGGCGCCGGCCATCCGCGTGCTTGCTCGCCTGCGGCGGCCTGCTCACGCCCGCGGCTCAGTCGAGATGGGTCGCCTCGGCGGACACCGGCCCGAGCAGCGAGGCGTGCACCTCGAAGCCCTGCACGCCGTGCGCGGCGGTGTTGTTCAGCTCCGTGGACAGTCGCATCTCGTTCTGCGAGATGTGCGCGGTCACCTGGTTGTGTGAGGGCAGCATCCCGGGACCCCAGTCCTCGTGCAGGATGTTGAAGTGCAGCGTGTCGCCCTCGATGCGCACATCGTCGATCGCGGCCATCGTATAGGGATTATCGCAGCGGCCGCAGACCATGCCGCGCACTTCGTTGCCGACACGTCGGAAAATAAAGAACTGCTTGTCGATACCGACGCCGAACCCGAGCCACGCGCCGACGAGCTTTGCAGGCGTCAGGCTCTCCCAGGGGCCAGGCTGCACGTAGGGCGGCGGCGCCGGGCGGCGGGCAACGCCCGCTGCTCGTGGCGGCGCGGCGGCCATGACCGCTGGACCCGCCGGCAGCCGATTGACCGGCGTACCCGGCACCGGCGCCGGCCCGCGAGGATCCTTGCGCAGCACCCAGTCGAAGTGTCCGCCCTGCCCGCTCGTGCCGCTCACGTGCAGCTTGCCGTCCTCGACATGCCCGCTGGCGTGATCGACGAAAGCGGTACTGCCATCGTCGCGCACGTGCGTGATCGTGAAGCTCAGGCCGTCTGCACCGAGCGAGCCGTCGATGAACGCCAGCGTGGTGGCATCGTGGCACACGCTGCAATAGATGCCGCGCACCCGAGGGGCGCGGATGGAGAACTCCAGAACGTGCGGCGCGCCGGCGCCCGGCTCGCTTTCCCAGCCGCCACGATAGTCGTCGGCATTGGGCGCGCCGGCCGCCCGCGCAGCCGAGGCCGTCAACGTCAGCAGCCCCGTCAGCAACGCCGCATGCATCATCCTGTTCATGCCAACTCCATCCCCTGAAGCCCCGCGACCCTACTGCTACCGCCCGCGCAGGCGCGGCGCGATAGTGCCATGAAGCGCTGCCGCGCGATACCATTCGAGCGCGAACCGGGGAGGGACATGCAAGCCATCGTGCGCGCCTGGCTGCCGGCCGTGGCCGTACTCGTGTTGGGGTGGCTGTGTGGCCTGCTGGCCGAGCCGCATCACGTCACTCCCGCGAACGCATCGCCCGAGCTGTTCTCGGCCGTGCGCGCACAGCGCGTGCTGGCGGCGGTGCTGGCGTCCCAGCAGCCGCATCCCGTGGGCAGCGCGCAGGACGCCGCCGTGCAGGCGCACATCGTGGCGCAGTTTCGCGCCCTGGGCGTCACCGTCCACAGCTACCGCGCCTTCGTCTGCAACACCTGGCGCGGCTTTGCGTACATCCCCTGCGCCACCGTCAACGATCTGCTCGCCGAGGTGCGGCCGGGCAGCGGACGCGCAGTGCTGATGATGGCCCACGCCGATTCCGTGCCGGCCGGCCCCGGCGCCGCCGACGACGGCGCGGGTGTGGCCTGCATCGTGGAAGCCGCGCGCGCCCTGCGGGCAGCGGGCGCCGACGCGGCCGGCACACATCCGGTGCTGGCATTGATCAGCGATGGCGAGGAAGCGGGCCTGCTCGGCGCGGCGGCGTTCCTGCAGAACCCGGCGCTCGCCGCTGCCGTGGGCGCAGTCGTCAACGTCGAGGCGCGCGGCACACGCGGGGCGAGCCTGCTGTTTCAGACCAGCCCGGGCGATGCGCGACTGCTGCAGCTGTACGCGCAGCACGTGCAGCTCTCGGCGACCAGCTCGCTGTTCGCCGGTATCTATCGCCACCTGCCCAACGACACCGATCTGACCCTCTTCATTCGTGCCGGCATCCCGTCGGTGAATTTCGCCATCGCTGAAAATGTGCAGGCCTATCACTCGCCGCTGGACTCTCTCTCGATGCTCTCGCCCGCGAGTCTGCAGATGCAGGGGGATAACCTGCTCGCCATGGTGCGCGCACTGCAGGCGAGCCCGTTTGCGCAGTTGCGTAGCGGCGATGCGCTCTATGTGACCCTGCTGGGTTACTTTTTGCCCCGCATGCCCAAGGCTGCCGCGCTGCCGTTGGCGCTGGTGGTGCTGCTGCTGGCGCTGTGGGCCACCCGGCGCGCCCGCGCCTTCCCGAGCATGCGCGCCGCGGGCGCACCGCTGCTGATGGTTGCCGGCAGCGTACTGCTGGGTCAGATGCTCTGGATGCTTGCCGCGTGGATCTCGCGCAGCAGCGACCCGGGCTATGCGCATCCCGCGGCGCTGCGCGCAGCGCTCGCGCTTGCGCTGTGGCTCATGTTGCTGCTCGCAAGCAGGCTCGGCACTGCGCGGCAGCTGACGGCGGCGGCATGGCTGTGGATCGCCGCGCTCGGCGTGCTCGCGGCCCTGATCCTGCCTGCGGCGGTCCCCTACTTCGTCTGGCCCGCGGCCGTGGCCGCCGTGCTGCTGCTGTGGGGCGCGCATTTGCCGGGCGGCTGGGACAGCCGTCTCGGGCGAATCGCATCGACCGTGGCGGCGCTGGTTGCACTGCTGTTCTGGCTGCCGCTCGCCACCGGCAGCATGGCACTGCTCGGACTCAAGCTGTCGGCCGCCTTCACGCTGAGCGCCTCGCTCGGCCTGGTGACGCTGCTGCCGCTGATGGCGACGCAGCTCGATGGACCGATCTGGCGCGCCAGTGCGCTGGTCTGCGCCACGGCCGCTGTGCTCTGCGCCGTCATCGCCGCTCTGCAGCCCTCCTACAGCGCCAGCGCGCCCGAGCGGCTCGATCTGCTCTATCTTGAAGATGAGCACAGCGCGCACTGGATCGCAGACAGCGCCTGGGATGGCGAGCCCCCGGCTGCGCTGCCGCCGAGCCTGCAACATGCGGCACAGTTTCATGCGCAGCCGCTGGCGCTGCCGGGCCTTGAGCGCGCCGCAGGCTTTGTCGCGCCGGCAGGTGCACCGCGCCTGTCGCTGCCGCAGGGGTCGATCCAGAACGACAGCCCACCCAGCGCAGGCAGCGGACAATCCGACCTCACGATCCGGCTTCAGGGATCTGCGAAGACAGACGAGATGGTGCTGTACATTCCGGCCGGGACGGCACTGCGCGGGCTGGACATTCGCGGCCAGCATCTGCTCGCGCCGGCAGGCTGGTCAGCGGACACGACGCTGGCATGCGTGACCCCCGACTGCCGCGACGAGACCGTCACGCTGCATCTGGCAGCCAGTGGCAGCGAAGCGGGCTCACTGCAGTTCGTCGAGCACGACTACGGATTGCCCTCCTTCGGTGACTTCCTGCGCGCGGCGCGCGGCCCCTGGGCGATGCCCTCGCAGAACGGCGATGAAGTGCTGCTGGCCGGTGAGCTGGCCCTGCCCGCGCGCTGAGTGGCACCCCTGCGGCTGCCAGTGTCGCCCAGGCGCTGAGCGCTCAGCGGCCAGCGCTGACTGCAAAAATCGACGCGCGCCGCGCCAGCGCGCGCAGGCCCTGACGCGGATCGAGCACCACATCGCGACCGAAGACCGTCAGATCGGCGTCGCTGCGATACCGCCCGGGACCTGCGTAGGTCATGCTGAACCAGCGGTCATCGGCGCGACCGCCGGGCAGATCGTAATCATCCCAGGCCCAGGCGAGCCAGCCAATGTCATGCGCCTCACAGGCCGAGATGACTTCTGCCGCCGTCGGAACCTGCCGGGTGTAGCCGATGCGCCGGCCCGGGCCGAATTCGCCCACGATGAATACCATGCCACGCTCGCGCTCGAGCTGCCGCAGCTGTGCCAGGTCCGGCCCGATGGCATCGCGCGTGGTGCCGCCGTAGACGTGCAGCGCAAAGAGCACGTTATGCAACGGATCGCTGTCGAATACGGCCGTGGAATAATGCAGCAGGTCGCCCATATCCTGTCCACAGCCGCCCGAATCGATCAGCAGCGGACCACCGTAGCCGGCCGTGCGCAGCGCAGCGATCGCCCGCACGTAGGCGTCCCGCCACATCGGACTATCTGCGGGCCCCCACTCATTGGCGACATTCACGATCAGATAGCGATTGAGCTGCGTCCAGGCGCTCGCCTGCCTGACCCAGGTCGCGATGACCGCCTGCAGCCGTGACGGATCGTGACTGCAGGTTGCGCTCCAGTTGCCAACCACCGGCACGATGCCGAGCTTGACCGATTGCTCGCGCACCAGCGCGACATTGGCCTCGGCCGGCCGACGAAAATCGATATCCCAGCGCTCGGTGTTGGCGTGGCTGCGGGCGATGCCGGCGGCGGAGGGCGAGTCCCAATGCAGTCGATTGACTCCGCGGATGTGAAACTCGTTGCCGTTGGGATCGAACAGCGCACCCGCCGCTACAAAGAAAGCAGCGTGGTGCAGCTCAGCAGCCGGCGCTGCGCCGGTGCAGATCCCGAGCGCGGCAATGATCGCCCCGAGCCACGCAGGAAAACGCGCTGCCACGGGTGCTGCGTTCGCGGCCGCGGCGGACCCGCCGGCAGCGTGCGCAGCCTCAGAAGATCGAGGCCGGCTGGGCCAGCGTCGTGAGCCCGTAAGTGCCGTTGAGGACCACATCCTGACCGTAGTCTGTCAGGTCCGCGGGCGTGTTGTAGAGGCCAGGGCCCGCGTAGGTCATGCTGAACCAGTCGTTGTCCGAGGCACCCCCGCCCAGATTATTGTCATCCCAGGCCCAGGCGAGCCAGCCCATACCTGCCGCCTCCGCCGCGGTGATGATCTGTCCGGGCGTCACGGTTGTCGGTGCCGGCCCGATATTGCGGCCGGGACCCAGTTCGCCGATGACGAATGCCATGCCGGCCGATTGACTGAGGGAAACGAGCTGCTGCAGCCAGTTGCTCGAGAGCGCCTGCGAGGCGTTGTAGTACAGGTGCAGCGAGAAGATCACGTTCTTCTCTGGGTCGGAGTTGAATACCGCCGTGGCATAGTTCAACAGATCATTG
>DATBPG010000079.1:0-7764 GCA_036561485.1 Steroidobacteraceae bacterium
TCGAACCGCCGCGTGACTTCCACATACTCCTCAACGGTGGAGCCGCAGACATTGGCGATGAAGCGCGTCTCTTCGAAGTCCAGCGTCGGCAGGATGCGCTCGACCACATGCGCGACGCCGGGGTTCTGCAGGCCGATGGCGTTGAGCATGCCCTCGGGCGTCTCGCAGAGGCGGTGCGGCGCATTGCCGAGGCGCGCGGAGCCGGTCGTGCCCTTGAGTACGATGGCGCCGGCGTCGCGGTTGGAGAATCCCTCGACGCGCGTGTACTCCTCCCCGAAACCGACGCAGCCGGACAGCAGCACGATCGGTGAGGCGAAGCGCAGGCCGCAGAATTCGAGTGCCAGGGAGGCGGGCAGCGCGTTCGGAGGCCCGGCAGTAGCCGGCCGGGGCGGCTCGGTGACGATGGCCATGTGTGCATTATCGCCGATGACATGCCGCCGGACGACAGGCGCCCACAAACTCCTGGATGTGCCGGCGAGGCCGGGGCGATTGCGCCAGAATGGGCCGTGTTCAACGTCGTGCTGTACCAGCCGGAAATCCCGGGCAATACAGGCAATGTCATCAGGCTGTGCGCCAATGCCGGCTGCCGCCTGCACCTGATCGAGCCCCTCGGCTTTCGGCTGGATCGCCGCTCATTGCGTCGCGCGGCGCTGGATTATGAAGAGCTGACCGTACTGCAGACTCACGCCTCGCTTGCGGCCTGCCAGGCGCACCTGCGCGCGGGCGCTGCGGGCGCTGCGCGGTGGTTTGCGATCGAGACCTGCGTTGACCAGCTCTACAGCGAGGCAGTCTTTCGTCCCGGCGACGTGCTGCTGTTTGGTTCGGAAACCCGCGGGCTGCCGCCCGAGCTCATGCGCTCGCTGCCCGAGGCGCAGCAGCTGCTGGTGCCGATGCAGCCGGGTAATCGCAGTCTGAATCTGTCCAACTGCGTGGCGCTCGTGGTGTACGAAGCGTGGCGGCAGAACGGCTTCGGGCGCGGCGCAACGACCTCTAATCGAACTCGGGCTTGATCGGCCGCATCATCATGCCGCGCACCAGCTCGTCGGCGGGCATCTGCTGGTACAGCACGCGCTGGATGCCCTCGCTGATAGGCATGACCACGCGCTCGCGCAGCGCCACCGCGTGCAGCGCGCGCGCCGCGTGGTAACCCTCGACGACCTGTCCGATATCCGCCAGCGCCTGTTCGACCGTCCGCCCGCGCGCGAGCGAGAGGCCGAAGCGCCGATTGCGTGAATGATCGTCGGTGCAGGTGAGAACGAGGTCGCCCAGGCCCGCCAGCCCCATGAAGGTCTCGCGTCGCGCGCCCAGCGCCACGCCCAGACGCATCATCTCCACCAGGCCACGCGTGATGAGCGCGACGCGGGTGTTGGCGCCAAAGCCGAGGCCATCGCAGAGCCCGGCACCGATGGCCAGCACATTCTTGACGGCGCCGCCGACCTCGACGCCCGTGATGTCGCTGGAAATGTAGGCGCGAAAGGTTGGAGAAGACAGATCGCGGGCGAGCCGCTCGGCGTACTCGAGCTGGCTGGACGCGATCGTCATCGCCGTGGGCAGGCCGGCGCCGACCTCGCGCGCGAAGGTCGGTCCGGACAGCACCGCAACGGAGCGGCCCGCACCGAGCACCTCGTGCGCGACCTCGTTGGGCAGCTTCCCGGTCTCGAGCTCGAAGCCTTTGGTTGCCCAGCAAAGCCGCGTCGCAGGAGACAGCAGCGGCCGCAGTTCCCCGAGCAGGCTGCGGAAGGCGTTGCTCGGGACGGCCACCAGCACATCGGCGACGCCGGTAAGCGCCTCGGCCAGGGGGGCCACCAGCTGCAGCGTCTCGGGGAAGGCTGCCTCGGGCAGGTAGCGCTCATTGCTGCGCTCGCGCGCAAGCAGCTGCATCTGCCCGGCATTGCGGCCCCACAGGCGCGTGCGCAGCCCCGCCCGCGAGCACTGGATGGCCAGTGCCGTACCCCACGAACCCGCTCCCAGCACGGCGATGTCGGCAGCGGCAGGGATCGTCGCGGACACGGGGCGAGACTCGCTGCGCTGCGTCGCTCAGTTGCGCGTGGCGCTGGACGCGGCGTCTTCCGAGGACTGCGCGTAGAGCGCGTCGAAATTCACCGGCGGCAGCAGCAGCTGTGGGAAGCCGCCCTGACTGACCAGCTGCGAGACCACCGCGCGCGCGTAGGGAAACAGCACGTTCGGGCAGATGCTGCCCACGGCTCGCTTGTATTCGTCGGCGGACAGGTTCTGCATGACGAATGCGCCGGCCTGCTTGACCTCGACCAGGAACAGCGTCTGCTCGGCCTGCTTGGCCGACACGGTCACGGTGAGCACTACCTCGCGCAGCTCGTTGGGGAGCTGCTGCACGCTGGTGTTGAGATCCATCGAAATCTGCGGGTTCCACTGGCCATTGGTGCGCGGGCCCTCCGGCGCCTCGAATGAGCAGTCCTTCAGATACACCCCCTGCAGCGCCAGAGCAGAGGTGGGGCGCAGACCCGGCGCGTCGCCGGCCCCGGCGGAGGCAGATTCATTGGCCATGGTGCAGTCCTATGATGAGAGGCTTGGAGCAGAGGTGTAGCTTACCTGTCCCGTGCGGCGGCTTGGGTGCGGAGTACCCTGGCATGCGCCAGGCGCGCCGCGTGCTGTCACTCGCCGTGCAGCAATCGATCCAGCCGGCCCGAAGCTTCCAGGCCGAAGAGGTCATCCGAGCCGCCGACGTGGCGCTCGCCGATGAAGATCTGCGGCACGGTGCGCCGGCCGCTGCGCTGGATCATCTCCTCGCGTCGTTCCGGCTGTGTCTCGATGTCGACTTCCTCGAAGCTCACGCCCTTATGGCGCAGCAGCGCTTTCGCCCGCTCACAGTAGGGGCACCAGGACTTCGAGTACATCAGTACGGCGGCGGTCGTGGGCATATCAGCTACGCGCCAGTGGCAGCTTCTCGGCGCGCCAGGCCGCAAGGCCACCGCGCAGCGTGAATACCTTGGTGAATCCCTGGCGCGACAGCGTTCGCACGGCTGCCGCTGCGACCGGGCCGCGATCGCAATACAGGATCAGCGGCCGTTCCTTGTAGCGTTTGAGGCTGTCGGGCGCCTCGAGGATCTGCGAGACCTCGAAGTGGCGTGCGCCGTTGATGTGCCCATCTGCATAGGCCTGCTGGGCACGCAGGTCCAGTACCGTGGCCCCCTGATTCATCAGGCGGATGGCGTCCTGCGGCAACACCGAAGCGGTGTTGTGCGTGCGCAGGCGCAGCTCATAAAACAGCACCGCGACAAAGGTGATGGCCGCGAGGGCCACGGGCCACGGATTGTGGCTGGTGTATTCGAGCAATCGATCCATGGGGTCAGGCGGAAAGGGGGCAAGGGCTCAGCCGTGCATTATAGACTGTGCTGATGCACCTTTACGCTCCGCGGGCTGGGCGCGCACTCCTGCTGCTGGCCTTGCTGGCCCTGATGCCAGCCGCGCCGGCGCTGGCCCGTCAGGTCCCGAAGCCGCCGGCGCATCAGGCCAGCTCAGGCCACCTTTCCGGCCGCCACGCCCGCCGTCGATCCACCGCGCCCGCCGCGCAGGCCCGCGGGCAGCTGCGGGCGTTGCAGGAGCGCATGGCGCAGATGGCGGCGCAAAACAGTCGCGATGCTCTCGCGCGCGAGCACCTGACCGGCCAGTTGCGCACTGCGGAGCTCTCGCTCAGCCGCCAGCGCGCGGCGCTGGCGCAGACCGAGCGGGCGCTGGCCGAGCAGAATGAGCATCGCGCCGCGCTCGCCAGCGAGCGTGCACAGAAGGCGCATGAGCTCGACCGGGCCCGTGCGGGCCTCGCCGATGAGGTCCGGGCTGCCTACCTGCTCGATCGTCAAGGGCCGCTGCAGCTGCTGCTGAACCAGAAGAACCCGCTCTCGAGCGCCCGGCTGCTGGCGTACTACGGCTATTTCAGCCGTGCCGGCGCGGCACGCATCGAGCGCATCACGGCCGATGTGCAGCAGCTCGATGCCCTCGATGCGCAGCTTGCCCAGCAGCAGACTGCCCTGGCATCGCTGCAGAGCCTGCAGCAGAGTCAGCTGCAGCAGCTCGCTGCCGCTCGCGGGCAGCGCCAGCGTGTGCTGGTGAGCCTGACCTCGCGCGTGCAGAGCCGTGAGGAGCAGCTTTCTGCACTGCAAAGCCAGCAGGCCGCGCTCGAGCGGCTGCTCGAGCAGCTGCGCGCGCAGGCCCTGCAGCAGCAATCAATGCGCTCCCGGGCCGCTCCTTCCCCCTCGCCAGAACCGCGGGATTTCGCGAGCGTCTTCGGGCGGCTGCGCGGGCAGCTGGACTGGCCGGTACAGGGACGTGTCGCCGCGGTGTACGGCCAGCGCAGCGGCAGCGGTGTGCCCTGGGACGGAATGCTGATCGACACCGCGCGCGACTCGCCGGTGCGCGCCGTCGCTCCCGGCCGCGTGGTCTATGCCGACTGGCTGCCGGGGCTGGGGCTGCTGATGATCGTGGACCACGGCGCGGGCTACCTCAGTCTGTACGGACATAACGACCGGCTATACCGCGCAGTCGGTGCGCAGGTCATGACCGGAGAGGTGATTGCAGCCGCCGGCGACACCGGCGGGCGGCCCTCGCCGCAGCTGTATTTCGAGATCCGGCGCGACGGCAGGCCGGTCGACCCGGCGCCCTGGTTCGCAGCACACGCGCCCGCGCCCTGAGCTCGTCCGCTGGCGCTGGGAGCTCGGGTCGGAGTGGGGGGCTTGTCGCGGAATCGGTGGTCGAAAAGCGACCTGCATCAAGGACCGCCGCGGCTGCTGGGGCGATTCTGTACGCACAGAAGAATCCCAGGAGCCGATTTGAGCACTTCCGCAGAGGGCCGGGGCTCGGCCAAGTCCCGGAAGGGCGCCGACGGGCGTTCCTCCGAAGCTCGGGCCACAGGTCAGCGCAAGGATGCCGCTGGCCGCGCGTCCGGATCAAAAGAGACCACTAACGGGAGCGCTCCCATCAGCTCCACCGAAGCACGCGCCGAGGCTCGCGCGGAGGAGCGCGAAAAGCGCATCGGCGGCGCCTGGACTTCACTCGAACCCTACGTGCAGGTGCTGCGGGCGCTCCTGCCCCGCATCAGCCATCTGAGTGTCTTCAATGCCAGCGGGGAGCTGCATTGGTCCTCGGAAATGGCCGTGGACCCCGAGCTCATGAGCCTGATTCCCGAGACGCTCGAGGCCGCTGCGAGCGATCCCGGCGCGCCCGGCCAGCAGCGCATGGCCGGTCACGAGCAGGCGTATCTGTTCTGGCTGCGCCGCGACGATGGCGTCCCCGATAACGCGCCGTTTGCGGTGGTGGCGATCGGCTGCCGTCCCGGCGGCGCCGAGGGTGATCGACGATCTTTCTCGTTCGTGCATGCGCTGGTCAGGCCGGCGATCGAATGTCTGCGCCGCGAGCTCATGGCGCGCGAGGAGATCCTGACGCTGCACACTTCGCTCCTGGAGCAGGACAGTGATCTGGAGATGCTGCTGTCGGTGTCGGGCAGCGAAAACAAACCCGAGGCCGTGGGCGATCTCAAGGCCATCGTCGCCAGTGCCACCGAGCATCTGCGCGCCGGACTTGCCGCGATGATCGTGCCGGAGAACGGCATCGCCCTGGTGCAGCCTGCGGACAAGGACCCGCTCGAGACTTCGCTGGTCGTCAAGGCGCACCGGCACCTGCTCTCCATGGCCAAGGCGCGCCGCCAGGCCGTCATCGTCAACAACATGCCCCTGCCCGCCGGCAGCGCCAGCATCTACCGCGTGCTTGCGGCACCGATCCTGCGCGCCGATGGCACCGCGGTGGGCGTGCTGGCGCTGTTTCGCGCCGAAAGCGCCGCGGAATTCACCCCGCACCATGGGCGGCTCACGGAGCTGCTGGCGCGGCGCATTGCTTCCATCATCGCGCACAGCTACGACGCCTTGACGGGCCTGCTGACGCGCCCGGCCTTCGAGCAGCGCGTGCGTCGCTCGCTCGAGGAGAGTGCCGCGACGCTCGCCAGCTGGAGCGCGCTGTACATTGACATCAATCGCCTGCATCTGATCAACGACAACTGCGGCATGCACGTCGGCGATCGCGTCATCGCGCAGCTCGGCGAGCTGATCCGCGCGCGCGTGCCACCCGGTGCGCTGGCCGGCCGCATCTCCGGCGACCGCTTTGCGATCCTGCTGCCCACGGCGGTGCCTGGCGCGACGCAATTCGCCGAAGCGCTGCGCGCTGGGGCCGAGGAATGCGGGCGCGCGCTCGGCGACGGCAAGGTGCAGGTGTCCATCAGCATCGGCATCGCTGCGATCGAGGCGCGCTTCAAGGAGTTCGTGCACGCGTTCGCGGCTGCGGAGACGGCCTGCAAGGCCGCCAATGACCGCGGGCGCAACCGCGTCGAGGTCTATCGCGAGGCCGACGAGAGCATCGTGCGGCGCTTCAGCGACATCAATCTCATCAGCGATCTGCGCGCCGCGGTGGCCGAGCAGCGTCTGCAGCTCAATGCGCAGGCGATCGTGCCGCTGCATGGCCAGGGCCCGGCACACTTCGAGATCCTGCTGCGCATGATCGATGAGAAGGGCACCGTGGTGGGGCCGGATCATTTCATGTCCGCCGCCAAGCGCTACCAGCTCATGCCGACCATCGATCGCTGGGTCATCGGTCGCGCCATCGAGATGCTGCGCCCGCACGCGAAGCTGCTCGAATCGGGCTCGACGGTATTCGCAATCAATTTCTCGGGGCAGTCGCTGCAGGATGCAGACTTCACCGAGCACGTCGCCAAGCTCATCGAAGAGAGCGGCATCAATCCTGCCGCGCTGTGCTTCGAGCTCACCGAGAGTGCCGCCATCGGCAATCTGGCGCACGCCGAAACCCTGATGCGGCGCCTGCGAAAGCTCGGCTGCAACATTGCGCTGGATGATTTCGGCACCGGCCTGTCCTCGCTCGCGTATCTGCGTACGCTGCCCATAGGCATCCTCAAGATCGACGGCAGCTTCGTGCGTGACGTGCTGAAGGATGCACGCGCCGAGTCGATGGTGCAGACCATCGCGCAGCTGGCGCGCGCGATGTCGCTGGTGACCGTGGCCGAATACGTGGAGACCGACGAGATCCGCGCACGCGTCACCGCGCTGGGCGTAGATTTCGGTCAGGGCTTTGCAATCGGCAAGCCCGAGCCGCTCACCGACCTGCTCGCTGAGCTGCCGTTGCACGTGGCGGCCGCGGCACCCCATGGCGTCTGGCCGCCAAGTCCCGATGCAACGCTGGCGGGCAATGCCTGAGCCGGCATCGACTGCGGCGCTGGTAGCGGCGCCGTGCTGCACGCTGATGCTCTGCAGCGCCGCCACAGGGTTTTCCCGCTGCTGAGCGATGTGTAGTATCCGCTGACATGCCAACCCGAAAAGCGCTGACGTCGGTCTCATCCTTTGTCCTACCGCTGGCGCTCGGAATGGCGCTGGCGCCGTGCGCACAGGCTGCCGGCAACGCCGGTGGCGCCGCTCCCGCGGCGATGGTGAGCGCGGCACATCAGGCAGCGGCGGCCTCGGAGCCGGCTGATCCGCTGGCGCAATTGCAGGCGGCGGCCCAGGCAAACGGCAGCGGGGCATTGCCGCAGCACGATCTGCAGCTGTTCGCCGAGGTGCTGCAACGCGTACGCGAGAATTACGTCGGCCCGGTCGATGAGCACAAGCTCATGCAGGCCGCCATCCGCGGCATGGTCGAGTCGCTGGACTCGCATTCGACCTTCCTGAGCGATGACGAATTCCAGGACATGCAGGTCACCACCAGCGGTGCCTATGCGGGCATCGGTGTCGAGGT
>DATBPG010000080.1:0-9591 GCA_036561485.1 Steroidobacteraceae bacterium
CCGATCGCACGATCCACCACAATCCCCCGCGCGTGCCGCTCAGCGATATGGACGAGCTGCCATGGGTGGCGCCGGTCTACAAGCGCGATCTGACCATCGAGAACTACTACATCGGTTATCTGCAGCACCCCTACGTGTCGCTCTACACCGGACGCGGCTGCCGCTCAAAGTGCACCTTCTGCCTGTGGCCACAGACCGTCGGAGGCCATCGCTACCGCGTGCGCAGCGTGCCGAACGTGCTGGAAGAGGTGCAATGGATCCGCGACAACATGCCGCAGGTCAAGGAGATCTTCTTCGACGACGACACCTTTACCGACTTCCGTCCGCGCGCCGAGGAGATTGCGCGCGGCCTGGGGCGTCTGGGGGTCACCTGGTCCTGCAATGCCAAGGCCAACGTGCCCTACGAGACGCTCAAGATCATGAAGGACAATGGCCTGCGGCTGCTGCTGGTGGGCTACGAGTCAGGCAACGATCAGATCCTGCACAACATCCGCAAGGGCATGCGCGCCGACATCGCGCGGCGCTTCACGCGCGATTGCCGCAAGCTCGGCGTCATGGTCCATGGCACTTTCATTCTCGGCCTGCCCGGTGAGACCGAGGAGACCATGCGCGAGACCATGCGCTTTGCGATGGAGATCAATCCCAACACCATCCAGGTGTCGCTGGCCGCCCCGTATCCCGGTACCGAGCTGTACGCACAGGCCGTCGCCAACGGTTGGCTCTCTGAGAACACGGCGGCCAACCTCGTCAACGACCGCGGCATTCAGCTCTCGCCGATCAGCTATCCGCACCTGTCGGCCGAGCAGATCTTCCACGGCGTGGAGACATTCTATCGGCGCTTCTATTTCCGTCCGCGCAAAATGGGCGAGATGCTCGCGGAGATGATGGGCAGCTGGGACATGACCAAGCGCCGTCTGCGCGAAGGTGCCGAGTTCTTCCGCTTCCTGCGCGCGCATGAGGCCTGAACGCTTTCTAATTGTCACGGCCGATGACTTCGGCCTGCACGAGGCGGTCAACGAGGCCGTCGAGCTCGCCTACCGTGCCGGCACGCTGTGCGCGGCGAGCCTGATGGTGGGCGCTGCGGCGAGCGAGGATGCGGTACGGCGTGCCCGCGAGCTGCCGGGCTTGCGGGTGGGCCTGCATCTGGTGCTCACCGACGGCATGCCGACGCTGCCACCGGTGGAGATCAAGTCACTGGTGGACTGCCACGGCCGCTTTCGCAGCCGCCTGGTCAGCGATGCGGCACGCTACTTCCTCTCCCCACGTGCGCGCCGTCAGCTCGAGGCGGAGATTCGCGCGCAGTTCAGGGCATTTGCCGCGACCGGCCTGCCGCTCGATCACGTCAACGCCCACAAGCACTTTCACATCCATCCGACCGTGCTCGGGCTGTTGCTGCGGGTGGGGCGCGACTTCGACGTGCGCGCGGTGCGTCTGCCCTACGAGCCCGCACAACTGGTTCAGCCGCCCTCGCTGCTCGCCTCGATCTCCGGCTGGAGCATGACTCCGTGGCTGCGCCTCATGCAGCGGCGGCTCGATCGCGCCGGCGTGCTCTCGAACGACCATCTGCTCGGCATTCATCACAGCGGCGCGATGAGCGAGTCGACGCTGCTCGAGTCGCTCAAGCGCCTGCCGCGTGGCGTCACCGAAATCTATCTGCACCCGGCTACCGAGTCGGGCGCCACCATCGCTCGCTCGATGAGCGATTACCGCCACGCCGATGAGCTCGCGGCGCTGCGCAGCCCGCGCATTCGCGCAGCGCTCACCCAGGCGCGCACCGTGTGCGGGGGCTACGGCGATCTGGTGAGACTGCGCAACCAGCGCTTCGCGGCCTAGCAGCGCCCATGCGCTACATTGCCTACGGCGGCGATGGCAGTGCCGCCTCCCTGCACATCGAGCAGGCATCCACACCGACGCCGGCACCCGGCCAGGTGCTCATCGAGGTGCACTGCGCCGGCGTGAACCGCCCCGACATCATGCAGCGTCAGGGGCACTACCCTGCGCCGCCGGGCGCCTCGAGCGTTCTTGGGCTGGAGGTCGCCGGTGTCATCGCATCCCTCGGCGAGGGCGTGAGCGGCTGGCAGGTGGGCCAGCCCGTCTGTGCGCTGGTGCCCGGAGGTGGCTACGCCGAGTACTGCGTGACACCCGCCGGTCAGGTGCTGCCGATCCCTCGCGGCCTGGACATGGCACAGGCGGCGGCGCTGCCGGAAGTGTGGTTCACGGTCTGGGCCAATCTGGTCGAGCTTGCCGGCCTCAGGGCCGGCGAGCGGCTGCTGGTGCATGGAGGCTCGAGCGGTATTGGCCTCGCGGCAATACAGCTGGCGGGCGAGCTGGGAGCCGAGGTCGTGGTGACGGTGGGTACGCCGGAGAAGGCGCGCTTCTGCGTCGACTTCGGCGCCCGTGCGGCCATCGACTATCGTCGCGAGGATTTCGTCGCGGCGGTCGGAGAGCTCTACGGTGGCGAGGGGCTGGACGTGGTGCTCGACATGATTGGCGCCGCCTATCTGGCGCGCAATTTGCGGCTACTCAGACGGGATGGACGGCTGGTATTCATCGCCTTTCAACAGGGCAGCCGCGGGGAGCTGGATCTGCGCGAGATCCTGGCGCGGCGGCTGCATCTGACCGGCTCGGCCATGCGGCCGCGCTCCATCGCCGAGAAGACGGCGATCCGCGACGCCCTGCGCCAGCGTATCTGGCCGGCGCTCGAGTCGGGCCGCGTGCGCTCGCATGTGCATGCCAGCTTTCCGATGCAGGAGGCGCGCGGTGCCCACGAGCTGATGGAGCGCGGCGAGCACATCGGCAAGCTGGTGCTGCAGATACGAAGCTGAGCTGCGTGCCCAGGCGGCGGCCCGCTCAGGCGGCGCCGCGCTGTAGCGCTCCGTGAGCGCGAAACCAGTCGATCGCATCGCGAAACGCCAGCTCGGGGGCGCGCGCCTGATAGCCGAGCTCGGCTGCCGCCTTGCCGCTGGAGAAAAACATGTGATGGCGCGACATGCGCACCCCATCCACGGTAATGCGCGTATCGCCGCCCGTCAGGCGCGCGAACGCCTCGGCAACATAGGCCAGCGGCAATACCAGGGCATGCGGCAGACGGATGCGCGGCGCCGGCCGGCCCACGATCTGCGCGATCATCTGCAGAATCTGCTGCAGCGTCAGATCCGTGCCGCCGAGGATGTAGCGCTCGCCGATGCGCCCGCGCTCCCAGGCGAGCAGATGCCCCCGCGCGACGTCATCGACGTGCACGATGTTGAGGCCCGTATCCACATAGGCAGGCATGCGCCCCGTGGCCGCATCGAGCACCAGGCGCCCCGTGGGCGTGGGCTTGATGTCCCCGGGGCCGACCGGCGTGGACGGGCTCACGATGACCACGGGCAGGCCGTTGCCGGCGGCCTGCTGCACCCACTGCTCGGCCAGAAATTTCGAGCGTTTGTAATGCCCGATCATCTCGGACAGCTGCGCAACGTCGCGCTCATCCGAGGGGCTGCCATCCGCGCGCAGGCGCAGCGTCGCGACACTGCTGGTATAGACCATCCGCGCAATGCCGCTCTCAGCGGCGGCCGTCAGCAGATCCTGGGTGCCCTGCACGTTGCTGCGGTACAGGCTTTCAGGCTCACGCGTCCAGAGCCGGTACTCCGCTGCCACGTGAAACAGCGCCTCGCAGCCGCGCACGGCCTCTCGCAGCGAGGCGGGCTGGCGCAGATCTGCCTCGACGCACTCGAGAGCGAGTCCCTGCAGATTGCGCCGATCCGAGCTTGCCCGCACGAGCGCGCGCACGTGCCAGCCAGCCTGCAGCAGTTGACGCGCGACGGCGGCACCGACGAAGCCGCTGGCCCCCGTCACCAGGGCCCTCACGAGGTGGACTCCAGCGCCCGCGCCGCGGCCGCCAGCCGGGCACACTCGCGCAATGTTCCGCGCGCGCGCTGATAGCGCCGCCCCATGCGCACCAGTCCCGGCCAGGCCGCCGGTGCCCCCAGCATCGTCAGCCACGATACCCAGGAGGCCGCACCCGTATCGGTGCCGACGATGGAGCGCAGTACCGGGGGCAATGCGTCCTCGGCCGTGTCGGCGATGACCCGCAGCACCATGAAGGGCACAGCATGCAGGTTGGCGACCACGCCGACCGCGGCGCTCTCCATGTCGACCGCGACGGCACCGGTCTGGCGGAACAGGCGCGTCTTCTCGCGGGCCTCGCAGATCAGCTCGGAGCTGGTCAGCATTGGACTTTCGATCACCGGCCCCTGGCGCATCAGCGCCGCAGCCAGCCGCGCGCGCCAGAGCTGCGCAGTGCGCAGGCGCGCGTGTGCCGGCAGTGCAGTCGGACGCATGCCCGGCAGCTGCAGTGCCAGCGGCTGTGCGCAGATGACCTCGCTCGCGAGCACGATATCGCCACAGCGCAGCGAGGGATCGAGCGCCCCGGCAACCCCGAAGCATAGCAACGCGCCAGCACCCTCGCGCACCAGACGATGCGCGGCGCGTGCCGCGCGCAGGCATCCCATGCCGCTCGCCAGCACTGACAGGTGCATGCCGGCCGCAGTCGATGGCGACCCCAGGCCGCGCTGTGGCAGGCAGCGTGCCTCCGAGCGCAGAGCGGCCACGATTCCCGTGACCTGTTCGCCGGCACCGGGCACGCGTCGCCCTCAGAGCGGGGCTGGGAACGACCGCTGCCTGCGGCGATAGCTGGCGAGCGCCCAGAACGGAAAGTAGACGCAGTAGCCGTGGTACTTCAGGTAGAAGACGCGGGGGAAACCCGGAGCGGTGTAGCTGGCATGCTCCCAGGTGCCGTCGGGCTTCTGTGTGCGCAGCAGATAGCCGATACCGCGAGCGATCGCGCTGTCATCCCGGCACCCTGCCGCCAGCAGGGCGATGAGTGCCCAGGCACTCTGATAGGGCGTGCTGGCAAGTCCGGCCCCGGCCAGCGCCGGATCCGCGTAGCTGTCGTTGCTCTCGCCCCAGCCGCCGTCGGCGTTCTGCCGCGACAGCAGCCATCGTACCGCGCGCGCCACGCTCGGATCTGCAACCGTGAGGCCCGCCGCCGCCAGCGCCATCAGCACCGACCAGGTGCCGTAGATGTAGTTGGTACCCCAGCGTCCGAACCAGGCACCGTTGTCCTCCTGCTCGGCGCGCAGGTACGCCAGCGCCTGATCGAGCGCGGCACGATCGCCAGCCCGGCCCTCGCGCGCCAGTGCGGTGACGACGCGCCCGGTAACATCGGCCGTGGGCGGATCGAGCAGCGCGCCGTGATCGGCGAAGGGAATGTGATTCAGATAGTAGTAGGTATTGTCGACGTCGAACGCGGCGAAGCCCCCGCCCTTGCTCTGCATGCCCGCCAGCCAGTCCAGTGCCTGAGCGATGGAAGCCTCGGCACCCTCGGCCTGGCGCTCATTCTGCATCGACCAGACCACCACGGCGGTATCATCGAGGTCCGGGTAGTAATCATTGCGGTACTGAAACGCCCACCCGCCGCCGGCCAGCTTCGGGCGGCGCACACGCCAGTCCCCCGGATGCGTATCGAGCTGCAGCGGCCGCAGCCAGGCCAGAGCGCGCGAGGCGGCCTTGAGTGCCGTCTCGCTGCCCTCCTCCTGCAGCGCCAGGGATGCCAGGGCCGTGTCCCAGACCGGTGACAGGCAGGGTTGGCAGTAGGCAAGCTGCTCCTCGACGATGAGCAGCTTGCGCAGTGAGCGCTCGGCGATCTGCCGGTGCGGGTTGTCGCGCGGATAGCCCAGCAGCACCATGAGTTCCAGCGCATTGACCATCGCCGGAAAAATCGCTCCCAGACCGTCCTCGCCATTGAGCCGCGCGATGACCCATCGTTCGGCGCGTGCAATGGCTCGTGCGCGCATGCGCGGCGGCACCCAGGCGTCGGCGATGCGACCAACCCGATCCAGCAGCAGGAACAGCCGGTTGATGGCCCCGCCGCGACGAAAGTAATGTCGCTCGCGCTCGGCGGGCACGACGAAAAGCTCGGCGATGCCGACGCCGCTTGGATTGATGGCGCGCGCGCGCAGCGTACAGAGCACCAGCAGCGGCACCATGACCGTGCGCGACCAGTAGGACACCTTATCCAGGTGGAACGGAAACCAGCGCGGCAGCAGCATGATTTCCACGGGGATATAGGGAGCGGCGCGCCAGGGCACCTGGCCGAACATCGCCAGCAGAATGCGCGTGAAGACGTTGCTGCGCGCCGCGCCTCCGCGCCCGAGAATGGCGGCACGGGCCCTCTGCATGTGCGGCGCCTCTGGACTGTCGCCCGCGATCTTCAGGGCGTAGTAGGCCTTGACACTGCAGCTGATGTCGAAGACGCCGCCATGATAGAGCGGCCAGCCGCCATGCTCGGCCTGCCGCTCGCGCAGGTACACCGCCAGCTTTGCCTGCAGCGGCGCATCGATCTCGGCCAGAAAGTGCATCATCAGGATGTACTCGGCCGGGATGGTGCAGTCGGCCTCCAGCTCGAAGGACCAATGACCATCCGCGTGCTGCTGCCTCAGCAGCGCATCACGTGCCCGCTGCACGGCGCGGTCCAACTCGGACGCGCCGACGCCGCCGGGGATCGCCGACTCGAGTGCCCGTTCAACTGCCATGGGAACTCAGCCGCTCGGCGCCGAGCGCAGACTCGCCTCGCGCTCCCGTTCCCACTGCTGGCGGATGGGAGCATGCAGCTCGTCGCCGCCGGGCGTGTTCGATTGCGTGATCAGCGGCAGGTCCCTTGCCGCAAACTCGAACAGACGCGTCAGCATGCGGTTGCTGCGCACCGTCAGGTTGGAACAGGCCGTCACCAACATTACCTCCCGGCGGGAAATCTTCACCTGCGCACCGGCGGTAAAGCGCGGATTGTCCTTGATGGAGCGCAGCGTCAGCAGAGCCAGCCCGATCGACCAGGCGCAGAAGCGACGGATTCCGGCCTCATGGGTGGGGATCAGCAGCGTGAAGGATAGCGCATGGCGCAGGTGTCCGTGAGCGATGCCGATGAGCTCCTGCAGGCTGTCGCGAAAGCCCTCTTCGTCCCGGGCGCGCAGCAGATCGAGGTCGAAGCCGCGCCGGGCAAACACCTCCTGGGGCAGCCAGCAGGCCCCGCGACTGCGATCCTCCCACTGATCCTTCAGGATGTTGGTCATCTGCAGCCCCTGCCCGAAGGAGGGCGCCAGACGCCGCAGCGTCGCCCCGTGCTCGGCGATCTGCGGGGAATAGGCGCAGAACAGATCGGTGAGCATCTCCCCGACCACGCCCGCGACGTGATAGCAGTAGCTGTCGAGATCGGACAGGCGTGGCAGACCCTGCGTGCTGGCACTGCGCTGAAAGTGATGCATGCCCACGCACATGATCTCCACGCAGCGGCCGATGGCCATCTGCGCGCGCGGATCGAGGCTCCGGCAGACGCGCATGACGCGGTCCATGTTGGCCACCAGGTCGCGTTCGTGGCTGAGGGTCTTCTCCGACAGCAGCGGTGTGAGCTCCGCCGCCAGGCCCGCCGCATCGGCCGCACTCGCGGCGACCTTGCTGAAGGCCGTCAAATAGTGCAGTTTTCGAGTTCCCGACAGACTCGCTTCGTCCTCGATCGTGTCCGCGATGCGGCACAGGAGGTACGCCGTGGTCACCGCCCGGCGCAGGTCGCCGGGCAGTTGGGGAATCGTCAGAGCGAAGGTGCGCGATACATGAACCAGAATCTGCCGCTGGTACTTTTCATCCGCAGCGTCCGCGGGCGTTGTGCTGTCGATGGTCATGGCACCCTGGCGATCACCCAATCAGTCACACTCACCGCACCGACCAACGTAGCCTCCCATCGTGTCCCCGCATCCTGCGCGCTCGCATGACCTGCCCCCCACCGATGGGCACTGCACTCCCCAGCCTGGTCTGCGACCGGCGGAACATCCCGGTCCTGCCCGCCGTATGAGTACGGCCGGCGCGCGCTCGCCGAGTATCGCCTGTCTGGGGTTGATTTGCAGCCTCGGCATCATAAGCGCCCTGCCGCTGCCGGCGCAGGCGCTTGACTTCAGCCAGTGGCTCAACCCCTCCAAGGCGCCCTTCATCCCCATTCCCGAGATCGATACGGATCCGGAAAGCGGCCGTACCTTCGGCATCATCCCGACCTTCCTGCAGAGCGACGCCAAGGGCAACATCAACAGCATCATGGCCCCGCAGGCCTACCACAACAGCTACTTCGGCTGGGGCATCGGCGCGAGTATTTTTCAATACCCTTCCGCCGACGAGCAATGGTCGATCGAGGGGGATATCGAGCAGCGCGTGGAGCGCACGGTGGACTTCAATTTCCAGCAGGGGCTGCTGCGCCAGGGGCCGCTGTCATTTACCGGCCGGTTGCTCTACGACCGCAACGGCACGCCGCGCTTCTTCGGCATCGGCAACAACACGACGTTCGCGGATCAGACCAACTACACCAGCGCCACGGAGCTGGCGCAGGCCACTCCCGCCTGGAATATCACCCAGAAGCTGCAGTTCGGCTACACCCTGCGCGCCGAGACCGTGGACGTCATGCGCGGCTCCATTCCCGGCGTGCCTTCCATCGAGCACCGCTTCCGCAACCCCTCGAGCCTCGGCACCGTCAGCCTCTGGCTGCATCGGCTGCTGCTGACCTACGACACGCGCGACAGCCTGAACCTGCCCACGCGCGGCACGCAGCTGGTCATCTACGGTGCCATGGCGGCGCGCAGCGGCTTCCTCAATGCCTCCATGTACAGCGAGGCCGGGTTCGAAGGGCGCCAATATTTTCCATTGGGACATCAGGCCGTACTGGCCCTGCACGCCGCGCTGCGCTATCTGCCCTCCGGGCATCGTCTGCCCTTCTGGGCGCTCAGCAGCATCGGCGGGGACCGGGCGTTCCTGGGCGGGGCGCAGCCGCTGCGCGGCTATGGCCTCGGGCGCTTTACCGACCGTAACGCCTTTTCCTTCTCGGCGGAATTCCGCCGCACCATCGGCTCGCTGAACATCATGTCCTCGCAGATCGACTTTCAGATCGCGCCCTTCGTCGATGTCGGCCGTGTGTTTTCCAGGCCCAGCACCGATCCGCTGTCGCACCTGCACAGCGTCGGCGGCCTGGGCATGCGCGGCCTCGCACCGCCCTTCATCGTCGGCTATGTGGATGTCGGCTATGGCAGCGAGGGCGTCGCGGTATTCACCGGGATCAACTATCCCTTTTGAAGCGCGCAGCGACAGTGTGCCGCGAGGGACGGGCGGCTATTCTGCGGCGAGCAGCGGGGCCACGTCGCTGAGCCGCGCCAGCGCCATCAGCGCGTCCGGAACGCGCACGTAGGAGAGCCGCTTGCCGGCCTTACGCGCGCACGCCATCCAGTCGATGAGCAGGGCCAATCCGGCGCTGTCGGCCGCCGTCACGGCGGAGAGGTCGATGCGCAGCTGCCCCGGCGCCGCCCGGATGAGCGCCAATCCCTGCTCACGCAGCTTTGGGACCGTGCTGAACAGCAGCGGCGCCTGCAAGCGATAGCCGCCGCCCTCGCTCTCATCGAAAGGCGCATCGGGCAGCGATGCGCCGGCCTCAGGCGCCGTCAAGCTAGCCGCCCGCGGTCTTCTTGATTGCCGCCGGCGTCTCTCCATGCTCCAGGCGCGTGATCACCGCATCGATCCCCT
>DATBPG010000081.1:0-2238 GCA_036561485.1 Steroidobacteraceae bacterium
GTCAGCACGGCGCGAAGACTCAGGACATACAGCACCGTCTGGCGCTGCAGCTCGCCGACGACGGACTTAAGATCGTTGATGGATTTCTCCACGGCCGGTCCGAAGCCCATCTCCTCGGCCAGCGCATTGCTCAGCTCCACATTGGCCGCCGCGATGTGAGCACGCAGCACCGTGCGCGTGTGCGCGTAGCGCTGGTCGATCGCGTTGATCTGCGCCTTCTGCTGCGCGGTCAGTCCGGTCAGGCCGCGGTGCGAGAGCTCATCGACGGCTGCGCGCAGCGGCTGGGCGGGCGGATAGAGGCTGGCATCGAGCCGATGCACGCCGACCCAGACACCAATGAAGCCGGCAAGGCCGGCAAGCAGCACCGTGATGATCAGCTGGCGCTGGAAGAGCGTCACGGACCATTGGCCAGCAGGCTCGAGGGGGCCAGCGAGGCGTCCTCGCCGAGCACCACGGTTTCACTGGCGCCGATGTTCTGGTGGTGCTCGGCGCTGGCCACGCCCACTCCCAGACCGACGATGAGGGCACAGGCCGTCACCACGACCCCCAACGGCAGCGCGCCGCGCGTCTTGGCATGTTCACGATGCGCGCGAATGCGCGCGAGCACGTCGCTCTCGAGCGATTGCAGCGAAGTATCGATCGACATACGCCCTGGCCTCCCGGCGGTCCCGACTGCGTGGCCGGCGACGGACAAATCATAGAAGAAGGGACCGCCGATCGCATCAGGCGGGCCGCCTCTGCAGCAAAGGTACGCACGCTCGGGCCCAATCCCTCGGGGCGCAGGTCCGTGCGCCTGATGCCCATTCCTCGGGGTGCGCATCGGCGTGCGCCGCCGGGCCGCTTCATGCGACCATGCAACCTCACGCTGCGCCCGTAGCTCAGTTGGATAGAGCATCAGGCTTCGAACCTGAGGGTCGGGGGTTCGAATCCCTCCGGGCGCGCTGCAACGCACATGCCAGACATGCTGTTTGCCCCGCCAGGCGCGCAATGTTGCGTCGGCGCAACGTCCAGAAGGCGACGATTTTTCAACTCTTGCCTGTTCCTTGGCGTTCTTCTGTAGGACGCACACCGACGGAAATTTTTTCATGGTCCGACGATGGCTTCGGCCGCTACTGCTGCTGGCGGACCGCGGCGATTGTTACAAAACACGAAATCAATTTTCCGATCATCACCCGCACACGACAAGGCAGGAGACGGGAATGATTGATATGTCAAATTGGATGGTCGGGCGCTCCAGTGCCATCGAGACGGTGCGCGATCTGATCGTCAAGGTCGCCCCGACGGAGGCGACCGTCCTCATCTCCGGCGAAAGCGGTTCCGGCAAGGAGCTGGTCGCCCAGGCGATCCATGCCCGCAGTCTGCGCAGCTCCGGCCCCTTTCTGGGTATCAACTGTGGCGCCTTGCCGCCGACCCTGATCGAGTCGGAGCTGTTCGGCTTCGAGCGCGGCAGCTTCACCGGCGCTGCGCGCAGTCACGCCGGCATGGTGGAGCGAGCCTCCGGGGGCACGCTGTTTCTGGATGAGGTCACGGAGATGAGCGCGGACATGCAGACCCGGCTGCTGCGCTTTCTCGAGACGCAGCGCTTCTTTCGCGTCGGTGGCTCGCAGGAGATCCGTACCGACGTGCGTGTCATCGCCGCGACCAACCGCTCGCCGGTGCAGGCGGTGCGCGATGGCGTGCTGCGCGAGGACCTGCTGTATCGACTCGCCGTCTTTCCGATCACGCTCGCCCCCCTGCGCGAGCGCGGCGAGGATGTGCTGCTGCTGGCCGAGCATTTTCTCGGCGAGCTCAACGCCCGGCACGGGGCACACAAGAGCTTTGGGCCGAGCGCGATCGCGACGCTGCGCGAATATCACTGGCCGGGCAACGTGCGCGAGCTGAAGAACGCCATCGAGCGCGCCTTCATCGTCTGCGAACAGGAGATGGAGCTGCAGCCGATGCACATCCATGCCCCCGCGGTGGCCCACAGTCCGATCCACGACAGCGAGGGTGGTATCCGTGTGCCGATAGGCTCCTCGCTCGCGCAGGCGGAGCGTTGGTTGATCGAGGCAACTCTGGCGCACTGGGCGGGCAACAAGAATCGCGCCGCCAAGACGCTGGGCTGCAGCCTGAAAACGCTGTATAACAAGCTTGCAATGTACGAACGGCAGGGAATGCAAGCGCATGCGTGAGTCGAATTCTGCCGTCCCCGATTTCTTCGGTCCAAGGCGGTGAGTGCATGGCAAAGATACTGATTGC
>DATBPG010000082.1:0-5236 GCA_036561485.1 Steroidobacteraceae bacterium
TGGCCGCTTGGCGCAGGCGGAAGAGATCGTTCAGTACCGCGACATGGTTACCATGGTGCGCGACCGTGTGCAGGCGCTCGTCAACGAGCATCGCTCGCTCTCGCAGGTGAAAGCGGCCAATCCCACCGCCGGCTTCAACAACCGGTATGGTGCGCAGGAGGGGCCCTGGACGACGGATCAGTTCGTAACGGCGGTGTATCAAAGTCTGACGGCATCGCACGCGCACGGCAGGAGGGGGCAATGAGCGCGCGATACACGGCACTGGCGGTGGCGCTCGCAGGCCTGTTGGCCTCTGCCACGTTTGATTCCACGGCGCACGCGCAGGCTGCAGCGCCGGCGCAGGGGCGGCAGGCCGCTGCGGCGCGCGGCGGCCGAGGCGCCGGCTTTGGGGCGCCCGCGGGCCCGCCGCCGACCGCCAAGGCGCAGGCGCCATTCGATTCGACCGGCTACTGGGTGGCGCTCATCACGGAAGCCTGGCGCTTCCGCATGGTCATTCCCGGTCCGGGCGACTACGACGAGATTCCGCTCACGCTTGCCGGCAAAGAGGTCGCCGACCAGTTCGATCCGGCCAAGGAAGAGGCTGCGGGCAATGCCTGCAAGGCCTATGGCGCCCCGGTCATCATGTGGCTGCCGACGCGGCTGCACATCAGCTGGGCCGACGACAATACGCTGCGCGTCGATACCGACGCCGGGATGCAGACTCGTCTGCTGAAGTTCAAGCCGACGGATGAGGACAAGTCGGCGGCGCCGAGCCTCCAGGGGCTGACGAGCGCGGAATGGGTGATCCATGGAGCCGGCCCTGCGGGCGGCCGTCGTCCGCCGGGGGCCGCCGCAGCAGGCCCGCAGTACGGCTACATCAAGGCGATCACCACCGATCTGCTGCCCGGGTATCTGCGCAAGAACGGCGTCCCCTATGGGGGCAAGACCACGAGCATGCGCGAGTACTGGGAGCAGCACACCGCTCCGGGCGGCGCGCAGTGGCTCATCGTCACCACGTATCTGACCGATCCGACCTATCTGGTCGATCCGTACGTGTTCTCGCCGACGTTCCGCAAGGAGCCCGATGGCTCGAAGTGGAAGCCGCAGCCCTGCAGCCTGAAGTGGTAGGCTGAGCGCCCGAACGCTTTAGTAGCCTCTTCTGTCTCGCCGTGCTGCCGGGCAGCTAGCACGCCACAGGGATCGGCTGCGGCGACTGCGCTGACGCCACCCTTCGGCGCGGCGACCCCGCAGCCCCTTCAATCTGCCGGATGCGTCTCGGATCGGCAGGGGGCACCGGGAGTTAAATTCACCGCATGCGCCCCGGCAATCTTGCGACTTCGTTACGTGCAGTGCCCATGCTCGTCGGTATCGGCGCGGTGGCGCTCATCGCCCCATGTGTGCAGGCGCAGGTGCCGGCAGCCATCGCCGCTCACAATCGCGCGACGGGCGGACGCATGGATCTCGTCAGCGCACTGCGCCTGTATGCGCCCGAGGAAGAGCGCTCACCCTATCGTGATGTGCACGTCGAGCGTGATGTCCGTTACGGACAGAAGGCGCATCAGCGGCTGGATCTGTTCATTCCGACCCGGCCGCCCGGCCCGGCCCAGGCCGGTGCCGCAGCGGGCCTGCGGCCGGTGCTGATATTCGTGGCGCCGCAGCCCGCAGCCCGGGGATTTCCGGGAAATGCGCGCCGCGTGTATGACAACGTGGCCCTGTGGGCCGTGCGCCAGGGGCTCATTGGCGTGACGATGCAGCGCCGTGACGATGACGCATCCTGGCCCACGGGACCGCAGGACTTCGCCGCCGCCGTCAGCTGGCTGAAGACACACGTGCGCGATTCGGGCGGTGATCCGCAGCGGCTCGTTTTTGTCGGGGCTGGAGTCGGCGGCGCACAGCTCCTGAACTATCTTGCGCACCACGAATACTGGTGTTGCCAGGGTCCGGGCGTTGCCGCCGCGGCGGTGCTGGGCGCACCTCTGAATCTCATGCCGCGGGTGCCGACAGGCAAAGCGGCTGCCGCGCACAAGAGTGACACGGCGCCGGCGATTGCGATGGATCCGGCCCACTCGGACCTGCCTGGACTCGATGGCGTTTACGCACCGATATTCATCGGTGTTCCTCAATATCAGGATGAGGAGGCAAAACGCTCTGCGACCATCCTGCAGCAGGAGCTCTGCCGCCGCGGCCGCTGTCCGTCCGTGCGCTATTTTCCCGGGCACAACACGATCTCTGCGATGCTGTCCTTCGATACCGCGGATCAGTCGGTGTCCCGACAATTGCTCGCCTGGTTGCAGCAGCAGCATCGCTAGCGCAGCCGGAACAGGTATGGCGGGCCCTGCGGCCCATTGAAACTCCCCAACCAATGCGCTGATACTGGCGCATGGCCGCTCTGAGAACAGACGATCCTGCCGATTCGATCGCCTGGATAGCAGGGGTTGGCCCTTCAGCGGGCCTGGGCGCCGCACTGGCGCGCCGCTTCTCCCGAGGCGGGATGATCGCTGCCATCACCGGACGCAATGAGCAACGACTGCAGGCGCTAGCCGCCGAGATCGGAAAGGCTGGTGGCCGTGCCATTCCTGTTGCGGGCGATCTCTCGGTCGCCTCCGAGCTCGAGCGGCTGGCCATGGCCGTCAGGACTCTGGGCCCCCTGCGCGCTGCGATTTTCAACGCCGGACATTCGGTCTGGGGCTCACTGCTCCAGATCAGCCCGCAGCAGTTCGAGGATGCCTGGCGCGCCAGTGCCTATGGTGGCTTTCTGTTCACGCGTGCCGCCGTGCCCGCGTTGCTGGACGCCGGTGGCGGCAGCCTGCTGTTCAGCGGCGCGACGGCGTCGATTCGTGGCCGCGGCCCCTTCGTGGCGTTTGCTGCCGCGAAGGCCGCGCTGCGCTCGCTCGCGCAGAGTACGGCGCGCGAGTTCGGGCCACGCGGTGTGCATGTCGCACACGTCATCATCGATGGCGGCATCGACGGCGAGCGCCTCAGAGCCAACGCTCCCTCACGCGTAGCCGCGGCGGGAGAGGATGGTCTGCTGCAACCAGACGCCATTGCCGAAGCCTACTGGCAGCTGCATCAGCAGCAGCGCAGCGCCTGGACGCACGAACTTGATCTGCGGCCTTACAAGGAAACCTTCTAACGCGCATGTCCCGAAGTGTGCGGCTGCTGCTGGTTGCAGAAAGATCCAAGGCTGCCTCGTAGGCGCGGGCATCGCGAGATGGCCTCAGCCAGCGTGCCGACCGGCGAGCCTCCCCTGCCGCTGGAAGCATGATGGGGACACCTCGGGGACCCTTCCGGTCACTGGAAAATTTCAATTATCGGCTGTGGGCTGGCGGTGCGTTCGTGTCGAACGTCGGCACCTGGATGCAGCGTGTGGCGCAGGACTGGCTGGTGCTGACGCAGCTGACGCATCACAGCGCCAGCGCTGTGGGAGTGGTCATGTCGCTGCAGTTCGGGCCGCAGCTGCTGCTGCTGCCCTGGACCGGATACGCGGCCGATCGTCTCGAGAAGCGCAGGCTGCTCATGGCGACGCAGGCGGCGATGGGAATCCTCGCCCTGGCGTTGGGAGTGCTCAGCGTCGCACACGTGGTGCGGCTGTGGCATGTATATTTGTTTGCATTCCTGTTTGGTTGCGCGAGCGCGTTCGATGCGCCAGTCCGTCAAATCTTCGTGACCGAGCTGGTGGGCGATGCGGACCTGTCCAACGCCGTGGCGCTCAACTCCACTTCATTCAATGCCGCGCGCATGCTCGGACCGGCCGTTGCCGGCTTCTGCATCGCCGCACTGGGGACGGGCTGGGCGTTCCTGATCAACGGAGTCTCCTTCGGCGCGGTCCTCTGCTCGCTCAACCTGCTGCGCGTGGAGCAACTGCATATCAGCGAGCGGGCGGGTCGAACCTCGGGCGGCCTCGTCGAGGGGTTTCGCTACGTCTGGGGCCGCGCAGACCTGCGGGCGATCGTGGTGATGCTGTTCCTCATCGGCACGTTCGGCCTGAACTTTCCGATTTTCATCTCGACCATGGCCGTGAGCGTTTTTCATCTCGGCGCGGAGCGTTATGGGCTGCTGAGCGCGTCCATGGCCGTCGGTACGGTCATTGGGGCACTGCTGGCGGCTAATCGGGAGCGGCCCTATTTCCGTCACCTGCGCACCAGCGCCGCGGTCTTTGGCGCAGGCTGTCTGCTGGCCGCGAGCATGCCGGATTACCGCCTGTTTGCCGCGGCCCTGGTCATCGTGGGCATCTCGGCGCTCACCTTCACCAACGGAACCAACAGCTTCATGCAGCTATCGACCGAGCCGGCGATGCGCGGTCGCGTCATGGCGATCCGCCTGGCCGTGGCGCTCGGCACGACGCCACTGGGTGCTCCGATTGTCGGGCGGATCGCAGATTCGGCCGGCCCACGCTGGGCTCTCGCGCTGGGCGGGCTGTCGGGTTTGCTGGCTGCGCTGGTGGCGCTTTGGCACCGGCGCACGGCGCATGCGGCAGAAGAGTCCGACGGCTGGCGAGGCGGTTGATGCTGCCTGGATCCTCATGGCAACGGAGCATGAGGACAACGGGCCCAGGCTGGCCGTGCGAATTTAAGCGAGAATCTTTCAGCATGAAGAAGATCGTCGTCTACAGCGAGCTGCCCGCAGCGCAGCTCGAGCGTTTGCGCGAGCGCTTCGATGTCACGTATTTCGATGGCGTCACCGAGGACAACTACGCGGCGTTTGCCGCCGCGTAGTACACCAAGGGAATTGCGGCAGGATAGAACAGGTGCAAGCGGGTTCGACACAGTCGCAGCACGTCGCCGAATGGCCCCGTATCGCCATTGTGGGCGCCGGCGCGGTCGGGGCCTATTTTGGCGCACGGCTGGCGCGCGCCGGCGCACCCGTGTCGATGATCGGCCGCAAGCCCTTCGTTGAGGCAGTCGAGCGCAATGGTCTGAGCGTCGAGGAGCATGGTGAGGCCCTGACTTTGCAGGTGCCCGTCAGTACCGAGTTGTCAGCCTGCAGGGGAGCGCAGCTGGTTCTGTTCTGCGTCAAGACGACTGATACCGTTGCCACCGCACGCGCTCTGGCGCCCTATCTGGCGAGCGAGACCGTGCTCTTGACCCTGCAGAACGGCGTGGAGAGCGCAGCGCAGGTTCGCGCTCTCGTTGCGTGTCCGGCGGTCCCGGCCGTCGTGTATGTCGCCGTGGCAATGCCCTCCCCGGGCCGCGTGCGCCACTTTGGCCGCGGCGATCTGATCGTGGGAAGCGATGCCGCCTCCCGGCGAGCAGCTGCG
>DATBPG010000083.1:0-5838 GCA_036561485.1 Steroidobacteraceae bacterium
ATCCTTCTCCCCGCCGAAGGCGCCGCCGATTTCCGCGCCCGAGGTGCCGAGATTGATATTCGCGATGCCGCAGTCGCTGCCGCGGTGGCTCAGGTACAGCTCCGCCGCCGCCAGGCACTGCGTGAACAGGCCCGAGGACAGGCCGTAGGCGCTGGCATTCTGCTGCTCGATTGCCTGCTCGAGCGAGTCCACTGCGATCAGGTAGAGGATCGGGGCAAAGGTCTCCTGCTGAACGATCGCCCAGTCGTTGCGCGCGAGCACGATGGCCGGCTCAACGTAGTGACCGGCGCGCTCGAGCACCTGCCCGCCGGCCAGCACCCGCCCCCCGGCGGCGCGCGCGGCCTCGAGTGCGTCGCGGTAGGCCTGCACCGCGCGTGCATCGATCAGGGGTCCCATGAGCGTCGCGGGGTCGCGCGGATCGCCGATGCGCACCTGTGCATAGGCGTGCACCAGGCGTCGCGACAGCTCCTCCAGCCGCTGGCGCGCGACGAACACGCGCCGCGTGGTGGTACAGCGCTGGCCGGCGGTGCCGAGTGCGCCGAAGACGATGGCGCGCGTGGCCATGGCGAGGTCCGCCGACTCATCGACGATGACCGCGCCGTTGCCGCCGAGCTCGAGCAGGCTTCTGCCCAGTCGTGCGGCCACAGCCTGGGCGACTTCGCGCCCGACTGGGGTCGATCCGGTGAAGGAGATCAGCGCCGCGCGCCGATCGACCATGAGCGCGCGCGCGCGGGCGGTGCCGGCATCCAGCAGCAGCTGAAACACCGGCGGTGCGGCCAGCTCGCCGATGAGCTCATCGGCCAGGCGCTGCACCGCGAGGGCGCACAGCGGGGTCTTGGGTGAGGGCTTCCAGACACAGGCGTTGCCGCAGATCGCCGCGAGCAGCGCATTCCAGGCCCAGACGGCCACCGGAAAATTGAACGCTGTGATGATGCCGACGACACCGAGTGGATGCCATTGCTCGTACATGCGGTGGTGGGCGCGCTCCGAATGCATCGTGCGGCCGTAGAGCATGCGCGACTGACCGACCGCAAAGTCGGCCATGTCGATCATCTCCTGCACCTCGCCGAGTGCTTCGGCGAGGATCTTGCCGTTCTCGAGCGCAATCAGCGCGGCGAGGTCCTGCTTGCGCGCGCGCAGGCGCTCGCCCAGGCGGCGCACCAGCTCGCCGCGCTGGGGCGCCGGGACCTCTGCCCAGGCATGTGCGGCGCTCTGGGCGCGCGCCATGATCGCCTCGTAATCCGCGCCCGAGCTCGCGCCGATGTGACCGATGAGTTCGCCGTCCACGGGACTGAAACAGGCGATCGAGGCGCACGAGCCGCCCGCGGCGGCCGAAGCGGTGGCATGCGAGCGCGCGCCGCCGACCGTGAGCGGCTCGGGATGCACGCTGATGCCCAGTCGTTGCAGCAGCGCGCCGGCATCCTTGGACATGGTTCAGCCTCCGAGGGAACGCTGGCGGCCCGAGCCGCCGCTGAGCACCACATTGCCCGACAGCTCCTTGCTGCCGCCGGCGGCGAGGTGAGCGCCGAAGCGGTTGGAGAGAATCTCAGGCAGGCGGAAGCTCTCCTGCGTGACCAGGCCGCGGTAGCGATCCGGGTGCGCCAGCACCAGATCGAGCACGGCGCACAGGCCCGAAGCGGTCGTCACCTGAATCGCGGACCACAGCCGCCCGGCGATCATCTGCGGATACACCTTGCTGACGTAGCTTTCCTCGCGCAGCTCCCCTTGCTGCAGGCCGGTCACCGCAGCGTAGACGATGACCACGTCCTGCAGGGTCTGCGGTACCGCGTTTTCCAGAATGCGCTTGAGCGTGGCGCGATCGTGGTTGAGCTTCAGGTCGTTCATCAGCAGTCGCATCTGCGCGCAGTGCCCGGGATAGCGGATGGTCTTGTAATCCATGCTGTCGCAGCGCTCGCCGCAGGACTGCGCCAGCGAGCCCAGACCGCCAGAAGTGTTGAATGCCTCATAGAGCGTGCCGTCGATCTCGATCTCCTCCAGGCCCTCGAGCGGGCGCAGCTCCATCAGCCGGCCCTCGACGACGGCCTCGCAGGCATTGCCGTATTCGTTGATGAGCCCCTCCGTGGACCAGGTAAGTGAATACTTCAGCACGTTGTGAGGATGCTGTGGCAGGGCGCCGACCCGCAGGCGCACGCTGCGCAGGCTGTCGAAGTGGCGGATGAGCTCCCCGCCGGCGATGCTGATGAAGCCGGGCGCAAGCCCGCACTGCGGCACGAAGGCGCAGGTAGCCTCGGCTGCCAGTGTGCTGACCCGCCGGGTCACCGCCACATCCTCGGTCAGATCGAAGTAGTGGCTGCCGGCTTCGCGCGCCGCGGCCGCGACGGCCGGATTGCAGTGATAGGGCAGACTCGAGATCACCGCGTTGACACGCTGCAAGCGCAGTCGTTGCGCAAGGGCCGCGGCATCCGTCGCATCCAGTCGCAGCGGCTCGATACTGGACAAGCCATGCGCGCGGGCTACGCCGGCGGCCGCCGCGACGTCTCTATCGGCCAGCGTGACCTGGTAGGACCCGGAGTGCGCCAGGAGCCCTGCGATCAGTGCTCCGATCTTGCCGGCGCCCAGGACCAATACCGTGTGCATGGCTTGTTCCCCGGCAAAGTACGCATGTTAGCATTGCCTCGTGCGCTCGACCGATACCAATCCCTGGCACCCGGCGAGCTGGCAGTCGCGCAAGGCCGCGCAGCAGCCGCAATACGAGGATCCCGCAGCGCTCGAGCGCACGGTGGCGGAACTCTCGCGCCTGCCTCCGATCGTCGTCTCCTGGGAAGTGGAGAAGCTGCGCGAGGAGCTGGCGGCTGCGCAGCGCGGGGAAGCGTTCCTGCTTCAGGGTGGCGACTGCGCTGAGAGCTTCGCCGACTGCGAGTCCGATCACATCGCCAAGCAGCTGAAGGTGCTGCTGCAGATGAGCCTGGTGCTGCTGTCGGGGCTCAAGCGCCGTGTGATCCGCGTGGGGCGCATGGCCGGCCAGTACGCCAAGCCGCGCTCCGCGGACTTCGAGACGCGCGAGGCAGTGACCCTGCCTGCCTATCGCGGTGATCTGGTCAATCGCACCGAGTTCAGCGCCGCGGCACGCCGCGCCGACCCGGCGCTGCTGCTGCGTGGCTATGAGCGCGCCGCGTTGACGCTGAACTTCGTGCGCGCGCTGGTGGACGGCGGCTTTGCGGACCTGCACCACCCGGAGTACTGGGATCTTGCGTTCGTGCGTCGAGCGCCGCTGCGCGAGGCCTACGAGCGCACGGTGCACTCGATCGCCGATGCACTGGATTTCTTCGAGTCGATGACCGGCCAGAAGGTGCACGATGCGACGCGGGTGGAATTCTTTTCCAGCCACGAGGGACTGCATCTGCCCTATGAGCAGGCGCAGACGCGCTTCATCGCGCGCCAGGGACGCTGGTACAACCTCTCCACACACATGCCCTGGATCGGCATGCGCACCGCGCAGCTCGAGGGAGCGCATGTGGAATACTTCCGCGGCATCGCCAATCCGATCGCGGTGAAGCTGGGAGCGTCGATGGACGAGGCGTGGCTGCAGGAGCTGGTGACACGCCTCAATCCGCAGAACCAGCCCGGTCGCCTGACCCTGATCCATCGCTTCGGTGTCAAAGACACCGAGCAGCTGCTGCCGCGCGCCATCGAAGCCGTGCGCCGCACCGGCCATGCAGTGCTCTGGTGCTGCGATCCGATGCATGGCAATACCGAGACGGCCGTCGGCGGCCTGAAGACGCGGCGCTTCGAGAACATCCAGCGCGAGCTGGACATGGCTTTCCGCGTGCACGCCGAGCTCGGCTCCTACCTCGGGGGCGTGCACATCGAGCTCACCGGCGAGGACGTCACCGAATGCACCGGCGGAGCACGCGGGCTGACCGATGCGGATTTGCAGCGTGCCTACCGCTCGCAGGTCGACCCGCGACTGAATGCCGAACAGGCACTGGAGCTCGCGATGCAGATCTGCGAGCTGCGCAAACGGCAGCCGTGAGCGGTGCCGGCCCCGACGGGCCTGTGTTTGACGCCAGGAGCTACGTGGCGACACTGCCGCTGCGCCCGGGGGTCTATCGCATGTACGCCGCCGACGGGGAGCTGCTCTATGTGGGCAAGGCGGCGCGCCTGCGCGATCGCGTGGGCAGCTACTTCTCCGGCCGGCACAGCTCGGCAAAGATCGATGCGCTCGTGCAGCGAATTGCACGCATCGAGGTCACGGTCGCGCCCAACGAGCCCGAAGCGCTGCTGCTCGAGAGCAATCTCATCAAGGCGCACCGTCCGCGCTACAACATCGCGCTGCGCGATGACAAGTCCTATCCGTACATCCTCTGCCAGCCCGGCCATGACTATCCGCGGCTGGTGTTCTATCGCGGCCCGCGCCAGCCCGGCAGCCGGCAGTTCGGGCCATTTCCGAGCGCCTACGCCGTCAAGGAAGTGCTGCAGCACCTGCAGAAGGTGTTTCGCATCCGCAACTGCCGTGACTCGTTCTTCGCCCACCGCAGCCGCCCGTGCCTGCAGCACCAGATCGGTCGCTGCTCGGCCCCGTGCGTGAACCTCATCAGCCGCGAGGACTACGCGCGCGATCTGGCCGGCGCAATCGGCGTGCTCGAGGGGCGCAATGCCGAGGTCATCTCCGAGCTGCAGCAGCGCATGGCACGCGCCGCGGGCGAGCTGCAGTTCGAGGACGCTGCGCGGCTGCGCGATCAGCTGCGCGAGCTGCAGGAGATCCGTTCTCAGCAGAGCGCCCAGTCACGCCGCGCCACCGATACCGACGCCATCGCGATCACCGGGGAGCCGGGACGCTATGCCATCAGTGTGCTGCCGGTGAGGGAGGGGCAGAATCTGGGCACCGCGAGTCATTTTCCGGCCCACGCCCTGAGCGAGCCGGCCGAAACACTTGCGGACTTCCTGCTGCTCTACTACCGCGCCGAGAGCGTGCCGCCCGAGATCCTGATCAACCTGACGTTGCCGGACGCCGAGGCGGTGAGCCAGGCGCTCGAGCGCGCGGTCGGCCACCCGGTGCAGCTGCGCGTGCCACAGCGCGGATTGCCGGCGCGCTGGGTGGAGCTGGCGGCGGAAAATGCGCGTACGGCCCTGGCCATGCGGGCCCTGAAGGCGGAGCTGCTGGCCGAGGGGCTTGCGGTGCTGGCGCGGCTGCTGCATCTGACGGGCTCGCCCGAGCGGGTCGAGTGCTTCGACGTCAGCCACACGGCCGGGGAGGGCACGGTGGCCTCCTGCGTCGTGCTGACCCCCGAGGGTCCGCGCAAGCGCGAATACCGCCGCTACAACATCGAAGGCGTCACGCCGGGGGATGACTACGGCGCCATGCATCAGGCGCTGCGCCGGCATGGCGCTCACATTGCCCGCGGGGAGCGGCCGCGGCCGGACCTGCTGCTCATCGATGGGGGCGCAGGACAGGTGGAGGCGGCGTTGCAGGCGCTGCACGAGGCCGGCTGCGAGGGCCTGTCGGTGGTGGGGGTTGCCAAGGGCGCCGACCGCCGCGTCGGGCAGGAGCGACTGGTGCTGCCCGGCGAGCCAGTGGCCCTCACGCTCGAGCCCGACAGCGCCGCGCTGCATTTCATCCAGCGTGTGCGCGATGAGGCCCATCGCTTTGCCATCACGGGCCATCGGCGCCGGCGGGCGCGGCGCTATCGAGAATCGATCCTCGAGACAGTGCCCGGGCTCGGGCCGGCGCGCCGCCGCGCATTGCTGACGCACTTCGGCGGATTGCAGGGTGTCATGCGTGCCGGGGTGGCCGACCTCGAGCGCGTCGAACACGTGGGTCCTGCACTGGCGCGCTTGATTTACGAGCATCTGCATCCGGGTGCCGGATGATCTGGA
>DATBPG010000084.1:0-2878 GCA_036561485.1 Steroidobacteraceae bacterium
CGAAGTCGAAGGGCCCCACATCGTTTGCCGGGTAGTACCAGGGGCGTGCCCACAGCAGACCCGCTGAATCGGTCCAGGCCGCTTCGGGGGAGTCCGGATTGAAGAACACCAGTGGTGATTTGGACCTGCGGCCGCGGCGCGCCACCACGGGGGCGGGCTTGGGTGCTTCGGTTGGGGCAGCTGCCCCGGCTGGGGCCGGCGGCGGTGACGGTGCCTCGGCGGCAACCGCCGGGGGCGCGGGCGTCACCGCCGGCGGCGGCGCAACCGTCGGTGCGCTGGCGACTGGCGGCGCAGCGGGCGCCGGGCTGGGCGCACCTGCTTCGGCGAGCAGACTGTCCCGACGCAGCTGACGCAGCTGTGGCTGCACTGCCGGGGGAGCACGCTCGATCGCACGACTCAACGCGTCCGCGGCCAGCTCGTAACGTTTCAGAGCCAGCAGCGCTCGGCCGGAGAGCGCATAGCCGTCCCAGCGATCCGGAGAAAGGCGAATTGCCGCATCTCCGGCCGACAAGGCCGCACCGGCTTGACCGCTCTGCAGCGCTGTATCCCCCTGAAGGATCTGCGCATCGAAGTCGCCATTGGATTGGGCCACGCTCACCGTCGCCAACAGAGCCAGAAGCGGCGCCCATAAAAACGCAGTGCGGGATGATGTCGTCATTGACCGGTTGCCCTGTAGGCCAGAATGGTTGTGATCCGGCAGTGTAGCCTCATCGGCCGTCGGCGTCATAGCGTTCCCCCCCGGCTCGCGCCTGCAGCGGCCGGGCTGCCCCCGGTCGGGAGCGGCTAAAGCAATCCAAAGACAGCCACGCCACTGGGCGTGCCGATGAAGACCTTGCCGTTGGCAATGACGGGCGTGATGAATTTGTTGCCATTGCCGAAGTTGTCGCGGCCAGCGGGCGCCTGGGTGCTGTTGAAGTACTCCTCGCCCAGATCAGCGGGGTTGTACGCATGCAGTACTGCTGCACTGCCGCCAGCACTCTCCAGTGCCCAGAGGATGGCATTGGCGCTGCCCTGCGCGGAGATGGCCGGGGAGGTGCCCGGATAGGCAAACGTCGTCGATGTCTGGGAGTTCGGCGTGGCCGGCAGCTGCGCGTTCGCAAAGCGGTACGCCTTCAGCGTTCCGCCGACGTCGCCGACGTAGACACTGCCATCGAAGTACACCGGTGCGCTGAACAGTCCGCCACCGACAGCCAGCTGCTCGTAGACCGCGTTTGCAGTGGAATTGAAGCGCCCCATATTGTCGCGATCGAGCAGGTACAGATTTGCGTCCTTGCCCCCGACAGCCATCAGATGATGCGCCGTACCGGCACTGTCGGTCAGATCCATGAGCAGCACGACTGAGCCGGAGCCGAGGTCCACATCGTTCGCCGACTCGGAGGCCGTATTGGACGGCGTAAAGTAATCGCCGATGGCCAGCGACGAGCCGGTGAGGCCGATGCGCAGCGCCGCATTGCCATAGTCCTGCTGGCTCGGCATGCCATGCGCGTCGAGGGTCGTGTCGAAGGTGCCGTTGGCAACGGTCGCATACAAAGCGCCGGTGCTGTCAGCGGCCAGGCCACCCGCATTCCAGATCGCCCCCTCGCTGCCATTGGGTGTCAGCTGCAGCACCGCGGTCTGCGCCAGCGTTGCCTCGTTGTACGCCATGATCCAGCCGTTGTAGGGCTGGATATCGCAATGGGAGGCGAAGGCCAGATAGATCTGGCCGTTCACCAGCAACAGCGCAGCGCGCTCCTTGTACTGCTTGGGATCGAACTGCAGGGCGCCCCCGGAGCTGTCGGGACCAGTTCCCGATGCACTGGCCTGAATCGTGGCCGCGGGAAGTCGATCGGTGAGCGTCAGCAGATCGAGCGCGTGCAGGCGCTGATAGTAGTTGCCAGCCCCGTCCCGGGACATGGCCACGACGAACAGGGTGCCATGGGGGCCGGCACTGCGATCGATGACGGGCGTAGCGGTGATACCGATCTCGGGGTACACCTGCGAGCAACCGCGAGGATCGCTGCTGCTCTCGCCGCTGCCGAGCAGCGAGGCGTGCAGCAGCAGCGCACCACTGTCGGCATCGTAGGCATAGACGCTGTCGTGTTCGCTGACCGCGTACACGACATTGCGCATCGCGCCGCCGAGGGAGATGTCTGAAACGATCAACGGTGCGGCGTCCACCAGACCGTCCGTCGGCAGAATGCGCAGCTTGCCGAAGGAGCTGGCGTTTACGTTCTGCGGCGTCAACCGCGTCTCGGTCAGGTCCTGACCGGTGCGCATGGCATCGTTGTGGTAGGTCAGCACGTCGGTACCGAACACCGTCGTTCCCGACCCGGCAGCTCCCGTGCCCGTGCCGCCTGTGCCTGTACCCGTGCCGCCTGCCGGGCTGGCCGGCCCTGAGTGTCCGCCGCAGGCGAGCAGCGCCAGGCAGTACGCGCTGCAAAGTAACGACAGCGGCCGGCGGGCGCGCACCTGGGCCTCCTAGCTGCCTGGCGCGGCGATGGACTTCGGCCGGCGCACGAACAGCACGAGCGCCACGGCGATGAGCGAGAGCACCGCGCCGCAGAAAAATGCAGCTCGAAGGCCACCCGCGAGCGCCTGCAACGGCAGCGCGCCGCTCGCCTGCTGACTGCCCATGCGGGCGGACATCAGCGCGACGAAGAGCGCAACGCCGGCCGCACCGGCCACCTGCTGCACGGAGCCGAGAACGGCGCTGCCGTGCGAATAGAGCGCTGGGCGCACCGAAGAGAGGCTCAGGGTGAACAGCGGCGTGAACAGCAGCGCAAAACCGGCGCTCATGAGGACGTGAACGGCCAGGATGTAGCGCACCGGCGTATCAGTCCCGAGCAGTGTCATCGCCCAGAGCACGACGCTGACGATCAGCACGCCGGGAATCAGCAGC
>DATBPG010000085.1:0-7580 GCA_036561485.1 Steroidobacteraceae bacterium
GTGGCCGGCTTTGTGTGGCTTTGCCGGTCTGCTGCTTGCGCGTGCCGTCGGGCGGCGGCTCTATGGAGAGCGCGCCGGCTGGGCCTGCCTCATCGTGCAGGGCAGCGCGCTGTATTACGTAGCACTTGCCCGCATGGCGACCCTCGATATGGCGCTGAGCTTTACGCTGCAAATCGCCCTAAGCGCCCTGGTACTGCTCGTGCATCGCCCGGCCAGTGGCGCAGTAGCGGACCCCTCGCCGAGCGGCGCGCGGGTGAGCGGGCCGCCACCGAACACTGCGCTGCCGGCCGGTGCGCGGCCGCCCGGCGCGCCCCTGCCCGGCGTGCCGCCGCCCGCCGCGCCGCTGTGCCTGCCCGGACCGCGCGCTCTGGCGGCGTGGCTCGCCGTGGGCGTTTCGCTCGCCCTGCTGACCAAGGGTCTCGTCGGCATCCTCATCCCCGGTGCGGTCGGCCTGCTGTTCATGCTGCTGTACCGGGACGCCACGCTGCTGCGCCGGGCGCGGCTGCCGTGGTCGCTCGCGGCGCTGGCGCTGATTGCCGCGCCCTGGTTCGTGCTGGTGTCGCTGCGCAATCCGGGCTTCGCGCAGTTCTTTTTCATCTTCGAGCATTTTCAGCGTTATCTGAGCACGCGCGGCTTCGATCGCTATCAACCGGCGTGGTTCTTTCTGCCGGTCATCCTCGCCGGGATGCTGCCGTGGGTCTCGCTGCTGCCGCGCGCGCTGTGGCAGGCGGCGCGCGCCGCGCGCACGGAGCCGGCCAGCGGGCTGCTGCTCATCTGGAGCCTGTTCATCTTCGCTTTCTTCAGCGCCTCACATTCCAAACTGGTGCCCTACGTTCTGCCGCTGATGCCGGCTCTCTCTCTGCTCGTCGGCCGCACTCTGGCGCAGCTGCCCGCGCGTCGCGTCGGCGCGCATCTGAGCGCTGTCGCCCTGGTCGCAGCGGTGCTGGTCGCGGCCCTGGGGGTGGCCCTGTGGCTCGGCAGCCGCGGTGTGAGGCCTGCGGCACTGTGGCTGCACGCGGCCTCGGCGGGGAGTGTTGCGCTGTTTCTCGCGGCGCTGCTCGCGCTCGGGCTCGGCGCGCTGCTCGGGGTAGTCTGCAGCCGGCGCGGCCATGCGCTGGCCGCCGCCGCGAGCGCCGGACTGGGCTGCCTGCTGTTCGCGCCGCTCGCCTCACTTGCCGCCGCAGAGCTGCCGGCGATGCAGGCGAAGACCCAGCTGATCGAGCAGCTGGCACCGAGGATTGGCGCCTACCGGCACTTCTACTGCGTCGGCGTGTACGTGCAGACCGTGCCGTTCTACCTGCGCCGCACCTGCACGCTGGTTGCCTACCGCGGCGAGCTCGATTTCGGCCTCTCGTTGCAGCCCGCCCTCGGCATCGCGGACTTCGCCTCATTCGTGGCGGTCTGGCGCCGCGACAGCTTCGCGCTGGCGCTGCTGCGGCCGGCGGATTATCCGCGGCTGGCCGCGTTGGGAGCACCAATGCGCGTGATATACACTTCGCCCTCGTTCATGGCGGTGGTCAGGCAATGAGAAGCGCGGACTGGGCGCTGATACTCACGGGCGTCATGCTCAATGCGGTCGCGCAGCTGCTGCTGAAGGCCGGCGCGCGCACGCTCGCGGGGCTGCCGGTGAGCTTTGCGGAGGCGGGGGTGCTCGCCGGTCGCGCGATCCAGAGCGGGCCGATCCTCGGCGGGCTTGCCTGCTATGTGGTGAGCGTGGCGGTGTGGATCCTCGCACTCTCGCGCGTGCCGGTCAGCGTCGCCTATCCGATGCTGTCGGTGGGCTACGTGGTCAATGCGGTGGCCGCCTGGGCGCTGTTCGCCGAGGCGCTCTCAGCGCAGCGCCTGGCTGGCATCGGCGTCATCGTATTGGGCTGCTGGCTGGTGGCGCGCAGTTGAGCGCCACGATGAACGCGGCGAGCTATCTGCCCTTCGCGCGTCCCTCGATCGATGAGGAGACCATTGCCGGGGTCGCCGAGGTGCTCAGGTCCGGCTGGATCACCAGCGGCCCGCAGGTGCGCGCGCTGGAAGCGCAGCTCTCCGAGCACTGTGCCGGCCGTCCCGTACGCGTGCTCAATTCCGCCACTGCAGGGCTGGAGATCGGGCTGGCCCTCGCCGGCATTGTCCCCGGCGATGAGGTCATCACCACGGCGCTGACCTGGGTCGGCACCGCCAATGTCATCGTGCGAGCGGGGGCGCGCCCGGTGTTCGTCGATGTGGATGCGCACACGCGCAACATCGATCTGTCACAACTCGAAGCGGCCATCGGTCCGGCCACACGCCTGCTGCTGCCGGTGGATCTGGCCGGTCTGCCCGTCGAGCGCAGCGCACTCTATGCGATTGCGCGCCGCCACCGCCTGCGGGTGCTGGAGGATGCGGCGCAGTCGATCGGCGCCAGCAGCGGCGCAGTGCGCATCGGCTCGAGCGGGGATCTGGTGTCCTTCAGCTTTCACGCCGCCAAAAACATCACCACCGCCGAGGGCGGTTGTCTGGTGCTGAACAATGCCGAGGAGGCGCGGCGCTGCGAGCTCTGGCGCCTGCAGGGCGTGGAGCGTTTTGCCGATGGCAGTCTCGATGCGACGCTGCCCGGCGGCAAGTTCAACATGACCGATGTGGCAGCACGGCTCGGCCTGGGTCAACTCGCGCGGCTGGCGGAGTTCACGGCACGCCGCCGCATACTCGCCCGTCACTACTTTGCCTGCTTCGACACCGCGCTCGGCTGCGAGCTGCCCCCGGCGGACTTCGAGCAGAGCAACTGGCACATGTTCCAGGTGGTGCTGCCGCCCACGATCGAGCGCGGTGCGTTCATCGCCGCCATGCATGCGGCCGGCATCGGCGTGGGCGTGCACTATCCGGCGGTGCATCTGCTCTCGCTATATCGGGACATGGGCCATCGGCCGGGGGAGTTTCCCGTCGCCGAGCGCATCGGCGCGGGCATCGTCACGCTGCCGATGTTCCCCGCGATGCACGAGAGCGATGTGGAGCGCGTGTGCGCCAGCGTCGGCACCGTGATCCGAACGCTCGGCGCAGGACGACACTGAAGTGGGCGTCATGCGCATGGATGCCGGCCTCTCCACTGCCGTCCCGGTGCTCGCAGCGCCGGTGCTGTCGGTCATCATCCCCGTGTACAACGAGGAAGAGGTGCTGCCGAAGCTCTTCGAGAGGCTCTACCCGGCGCTCGATGCGCTCGGCCGCCCGTACGAGCTGCTGTTCGTCAACGACGGCAGCCGCGATCGTTCCGCCGGGCTGCTGCGCGCGCAGTTCGAGCAGCGTCCCGACGTCACCCGCGTCATCCTGTTCGCCGGCAACTTCGGCCAGCATCGCGCCATCCTCGCCGGGTTTGCACACAGCCGCGGGCGCTATGTCGTGACGCTCGATGCCGACCTGCAGAATCCTCCCGAGGAGATCGGCCGGCTGCTCGAGCAGATGGAGGCCGGTCATGACTACGTCGGCACCGTGCGCCGCCAGCGCCAGGATGCCGCGTGGCGCCGCTACGCCTCGCGACTCATGAACTACGTGCGCGAGCGCACCACGCGCGTGCACATCACCGACCAGGGCTCGATGTTCCGCGGCTATGCACGCGGGGTCGTCGACGCGGTCAACCAGTGCTCCGAGTACAACACCTTCGTGCCGGCGCTGGCCTATACCTTCGCCGTCAGTCCCACCGAGATCCTCGTCAGGCACGAGGATCGTGGCGCCGGGCGCTCCAAGTACTCGGTGCTGCGGCTGGTGCGGCTGAACTTCGATCTGATGACCGGATTCTCCACGGTGCCGGTGCAGCTGTTCTCGGTATTCGGCATCTGCGTGTCGCTGCTGTCGGGCCTGCTGTTCGTCGTGCTGATGGTGCGCCGGGTGTTCTTCGGCTCCGAGGCCGAGGGCGTCTTCACGCTGTTTGCACTCGCCTTCATGTTCATTGGCACCGCGCTGTTCGGCATCGGGCTGGTCGGCGAATATGTCGGGCGCATCTACGACGAGGTGCGCCGCCGCCCGCGCTACATCGTCGGTGCGCTGCTCGAGCGCCACGACGGCGAAGACCCATGAGTGCTCGCGCGCCGCGCGCCGTGGTGTTCGCCTACCATGACGTCGGTGTGCGCTGCCTGCGCACGCTGCTCGCGCACGGTGTGCAGGTGCCGCTGGTGGTCACGCACGCGGATGATCCGGGCGAGACGATCTGGTTCGAGAGCGTCGCGCGCCACGCCCTCTGGCATGGCCTGCCGGTACGAGAGGTGCAGGATGCCCAGGATGCGACGCTGCTCGAGGCCGTGCGCGCGGCACAGCCGGACTTTCTGTTTTCGTTCTATTTCCGCGCGCTGCTGCCCGCCGAGCTGCTCGCGAGCGCGGCGCGCGGCGCCTACAATATGCACGGCTCGCTGCTGCCACGCTATCGTGGCCGCGCGCCGGTGAACTGGGCCGTGCTGCACGGGGAGCGGCAGAGCGGTGCGACGCTGCACGCCATGACCGGCGAGCCCGATGCCGGAGCCATCGTCGCTCAGCAGGCGGTGCCGATCCTGCCGGACGATACCGCCATCGAGGTGTTTCGCAAGGTCACGGTCGCGGCGGAATGCGCGCTGCATGACTGCCTGCCCTCGCTCCTGGCCGGCAAGGCCGCGCACGTGCCGCAGGACCTCGCCGCCGCCAGCTACTTCGGTCGTCGCAGCGCGCGCGATGGGGCCATCGACTGGCAGCGCGGGGCGCTCGCCGCGCACAACCTGATTCGCGCGGTGGCGCCGCCCTATCCGGGCGCGTTCAGTCGAGCCGGCGGCGAGCCGCTGCGGATCCGTCGCTCGTTGCTCGGACCGCAGGATCTCACCGCGGCGCAGCCTTCGCTGTGTGAGCGTGCGGGAGATGTGTATGCGCTGTGCCCGGACGGCGCCGTGAAACTGCTGGACTTCGAGCTCGGGTCGGATGTTCGCGATGCCGCCGCATTCCGGCGGCGCTTCGGTGAGCGTGCCGTGCCGCTCGAGCGGGCCATGGAGGCAACGTGAAGGTTCTGATACTCGGGGTCAATGGCTTCATCGGCCATCATCTGTCGGCACGCATCCTTGCGAGCACCGACTGGCGCGTCTATGGCATGGACATGTACGACGATCGCATCCGGGCGCTGCAGGAGGATCCGCGCTTTCAGTTCTTCGAAGGCGACATCACCATCAACCGCGAGTGGATCGAATACCACGTCAAGAAATGCGACGTGGTGCTGCCCCTGGTGGCGATCGCAACGCCGGCGACCTATGTGCGCGAGCCGCTGCGCGTGTTCGAGCTGGATTTCGAGGCGAACCTTGCGATCGTGCGCCTGTGCGTCAAGCACCACAAGCGCGTGCTGTTTCCCTCGACCTCCGAGGTCTATGGCATGTGTCGCGACACGCAGTTCGACCCGTACGCCTCCGAGCTCGTCTACGGCCCGATCGAGAAGCCGCGCTGGATCTATGCCTGCTCCAAGCAGCTGCTCGATCGCGTCATCCATGCCTACGGAATGCGTGAAGAGCTCGATTACACGCTGTTCCGCCCGTTCAACTGGATAGGCTCCGGACTGGATAACCTGCATGCGGCCAAGGAGGGCAGCTCACGCGTCATCACCCAGTTCCTCGGGCACATCGTGCGCGGCGAGCACGTGCGGCTCGTGGATGGCGGGCACCAGCGCCGCTGCTTCACCGGCATCTCCGACGGCATCGACGCGCTGATGAAGATCATCGACAACCGCGGCGGGCGCGCCACGCGCCGCATCTACAACATCGGTAATCCGGACAACAGCCTGTCGGTGCGCGAGCTCGCCGAGCAGATGCTGCGCATCGCCGCCGACTACCCCGAGTATCGCGACAACGCCGCGCGCGTACGCCTGGTGCAGACGTCGGCCTCGGAGTACTACGGCGCGGGCTATCAGGACGTCGAGAACCGCGTGCCGAAGATCGATGACACCTGTGCGGAGCTGGACTGGCGCCCGCGCGTCACCATGCAGCAGGCACTCATCGAGATCTTCGAGGCCTATCGCGGTGAGACGCGCGCGGCGGGCGCGCTCATCGAACAGGAGCCGCGAGCCTGAGCGCACGGCACTCGACATGCAGCTCGCCCTCAAGATCGACGTCGATACGCTGCGTGGTACGCGTGAGGGTATCCCGCCTCTGATCGAAGCGCTGGGGCGCGCCGGGGCGCGCGCGACTTTTCTCTTCAGTCTCGGGCCCGATCGCACCGGCCGCGCCATCCGTCGGGTCTTTCGGCCCGGCTTCTTCGGCAAGGTCGCGCGCACCTCGGTGCTCGAGCACTACGGTCTGACGACCCTGCTGTACGGCACGCTGCTGCCCGCTCCGGACATCGCCCGTCGTGCCGGCGCGCACATGCGCGCCGCGCGCGATGCCGGTCACGAGGTGGGTGTGCACTGTTTCGACCATAGCGGCTGGCAGGATCTGCTTGCACGCCGCGATGGCGCCTGGGCGCGGCGGCAAATGCAGCTCGCCGTGCAGCGTTTCACCGAGGTTTTCGGTGTCGCCCCCGCCGTGCACGGTGCCGCCGGTTGGCAGATGAGCGAGGCGGCACTGCTGGCCGAGGAGGCGCTCGGCTTTCGCTACGCCTCCGACACGCGCGGCACGGCGCCCTTCGTGCCCTGGATCGCGGGCCGGCGCGCTCGCTGCCCGCAGTTGCCCACGACGCTGCCGACACTCGATGAGCTGATCGGTCTCGATGGGCTGACGGCTGCCACTGTGCATGAGCGGCTGCTGCAGCAGACGGCGCCGGCTCGGGGTCTGCAGGTCTTCACGCTGCACGCCGAGCTCGAAGGCATGAAGCTGCTCGGCAGCTTCGAGCGCCTGCTCGCGGGCTGGCGGGCCCAGGGCTATGCACTGGTGAGCCTGGCGCAGGCGCTTGCATCCCTGGATGTCGAGCGCCTGCCGGTGGGCCGCATCGAAGCGGGCAGCGTGCCGGGCCGCAGCGGCACCCTCGCGCTGCAGGCGGATGCATCCGTGCAGGCCTGAACGGCCTGAACCGGCTGGACGCTCAATGATCGACGGTTTTCTCTACAATCCGTGTCTTCACGGCGCCGCAACGCCGGGCGATGGGGCGGGTACCTTCAGATGAGCAAACCAGTGTCGCTGATCCTGCCCCGCGCGCTCGTGCTGGTGCTGGGTTTGACCGTGGCCGTCCTGCCAGCCACGGCGCTGCGGGCGCAGGGCGCGGCGGCCAGGCCCGCAGCCGTCGACACGACCGGCCAGGCGCCGCTGCCCCATGGCCGCCCGCGCATCCCCGTGCGCACCTTCCAGCAGGTGCGGGGAGATATCTGGCGGGTCGGCAACGGCAACTGGTGGGCGCTGGTCTATGACACGCCCGATGGTCTGCTGCTGGTCGATCCCATCTCACCCGACTTTGCCGCCTGGATGAAGGGCCAGTTCGCGCAGCGCTTCCCCGGCAAGCAGGTGCGCTACATCATCTACAGCCACAGCCACGTCGATCACATCGCCGGCGCGCGCGTCTTCCAGGACAGCCATCCACACATCGTCGGCCAGGCGCGCATGATGCACAACCTGAGCGGCGAATTTCCGCACATGCCCGGCGACATGACGGATCGCAACAACGACGGCAAGTTCGAGGCTGACGAG
>DATBPG010000086.1:0-2077 GCA_036561485.1 Steroidobacteraceae bacterium
CCGAGCAGAAAGCACAGCCGATCCAGGCCGCCCAGGATATGCCGCATACCCAGGCCCACGTAGCGGCCGATCCCGGCGGAGCGCAGCGCACCGGCGCTCGGCTCGCGCACCTGCTCGTGGCCGGCGGTGAACAACTGCTGGCTGACGCGACCACCAATCTCCACCCGCGCGAAATCGACGTTGCCGGGCAACCGGTCGAATAGCGCCGTGTTCTGCAGCACCAGTCCGGCGGGGTTCGCGCACTGGAAAAAAATTTCGAAGCCGTACATGCCCGCCTGAGCCGACAGCGGATCGACCTTGCCGAGGTCGAATCCCTGGTCGATGGCCGGGCAGTCCCCGGCTGCGGAGCGCACGCTCACGTGATCGAGCAGATAGTCTCCGACCTTGGCCTGCGTCTCCACGGCGATCGCGCTGCCGACCAGATGCTGCGCGTCGCTCACCGGCACCAGGAAGCGCAGGATCACCGTGTTTCCGGACAGACTCCAGTTCGAATAGCTCACGCCGCGGCTCTGCGCGGCGGCCGGACGCGCAGCGGCGCCCATGGCGCACAACGCCAACAGTCCCAGCAGCGCCAGCGGCCGCGGACACTTCACTCGGACTGCCCCGGAGCCAGCAGGATCTGCGCCTGGCGGCGCAGGTACTGCAGATTGCGCTGCTGCGCCCTCAATGCCCGCTGCTGCTGGTACTCGGTATAGACCTGCGAGCGTGCCGTGGGAAAGTCCGCGGCGACCGGCGCCTGCCGTTGCAGCATGACCAGCACATGCACGCCGTCGGTGTCGACGATGGGATCGGAGACCTGCCCGGCGGTCATAGTCTGTGCGGTGGCGTACAGCTTCTTGCCGAGGTGGATCTGGGCCGCAAAGTCGAGCTGTAGCGTGTCGTACTGCGGGTTGGCGTCGGCGAAACCGAAATGCTCCATTACATAGTCCAGCGAGGCACCCGAGCGCAGTTGGTAGACCGCCTCGACCGCGTCGGCTTCCGCCTGCGCGATCGACTGGTCGGCATTCTGATAGCCGCCGACGTGCAGTACCAAATTGCGGATCGTCATCGTGCCCTCGGTGCTATAGCGTGTCTTGTGCGCCTCATAGTAGGCCCGCAGCTGCGCCTCGCTCGGGTCTTGTGCCAGCACCGGGGCGGCGGCCTGCGCGTTGACCGCATCCGCCATCACGGTGCGCACCTCGATGGTGGTCTCCGGCAGGTCGAGCACCTCGGCGCGCTGCACCAGCAGCTCCTTGTCGATCATCTCGCGCAGGACCTTGCGGCGCTGGGCTGGGGTGGTCTGCTCGAACGGCTCCTCCATCTCGGTGGCGGCCTGCGAAATGAAATCGCTCATCAGCAGGCCCTGCTGGTTGACCAGCGCCACGTAGCCGGCCGGCACCGTGGTGGTGGGGCGCGGCGCCTCGTGGAATACGGCCGCCCCGGCGGCGATCAATCCAACAGCGATGCCGCTCAGCGGCAACACGATACTGCGTCGCGGACGCGAGGCCCACCCGCGCAGTAGCTGCCATGCAGTCGTGCGCGACACGCGCGGCGTGCGCTTGACACTGGGTCGCAGCATCGATGCTCTCCGTGGCTATCCGCCGGCTACGCGCGCGGCTGCGTGCGAGACCGTATGAATGTAGATCGCCAGCGCCCGCATCTGCTCCAGGCTCAGAACGCCTTGCCATGCCGGCATCACGCGATCGCGCCCGTAATAGATGCTGTCATAGAGTGACTTCGGATCACCACCGTTGTTCCAGACATTGATCGTCAGGTTCGGCGCGCCGTAATCCGATTCACCCTTGGCATCATTGCCGTGGCAGTCATAGCAGCCGTAATTATCCGAATGAAACAGGATCTCGCCCGCATTGGCCGCTGCGGCCTGGTACGGCCGATGATTGAGCTTCAGCAGGAATTGCACCAGATCGCGCACCTGCGCATCGGCGAGCCGCCCCATCACGCCGAAGGCCGGCATGACGGTCACGTTCAGCGCCTTGCTGTGACCGGAGCGGATACCGTAGAGCAGAATGCGCTCGATCTGGAACACGCTGCCGTTACCCCACAGCCACACGTCATTCGTCAGGTTTGACGCGCCGAT
>DATBPG010000087.1:0-8012 GCA_036561485.1 Steroidobacteraceae bacterium
CTGCACATCGTCATCAACACGCTGGCGTTTTTTTTCGTGTTGAGCGGCTTCCTGATTGCGCGCCTCTATTACGACAAGGCCGAGCAGAGCCGGGACTGGTGGCGGCAGTATCTGATCAACCGCTATTCGCGCATCTACCCGGTATATTTCCTGCTTCTGACGGTCGCGATCTTTTGTTATCACGAGTTCCGTCCATGGGTACTTGCGACCAACTACACCCTGACCCATGCGCTGTTTCGCGGCATGCCGCTGGTCATACAGCCGAGCTGGTCGTTGACGGTCGAGGAATGCTTTTACCTGCTCGCCCCGACGCTGATACTGCTTGCCCGGCGCCGCCACGCGCTCGCTCCACTGGCGCTCGGTTGCGCGCTGCTGCTGGTGGCCTTGGCGATCTCAGCGCTGCATCTGAGGTTTCTGGGCAGCGCACTGTTCGTCTTCACCACCACCTTCTTCGGCCACTTCGCCGAATTTCTGGCCGGCTTTTATCTGGCCCTGATCGTCATGCGCGCCGAGCGCACTGCCGGCGCGCGGCGGACGGGAATGCTATTCACGCTGAGCGGGGTTGCGGGCACCGTGGTGCTCTCGGGCGCGATGGTACTGATATACCGTCACAGCCCGCTCAATTTCGCTGCAATCGTGCTGGTCAATAATTTCCTGATGCCGCTGCCGATCGCGCTGCTGTATTGGGGACTGATGCGCGAGCCGACCGCCTTGTCTCGGTGGCTGTCAAAGCCGCTGATCCGACTGCTGGGCCGCAGCTCCTATTCCTTCTACCTGTTGCAGGTTTTGACGATCGACTTCATTGGCGTGCCGTGGGCGCACGCCCTGGGCAGCCGCATGTGGGCGAGTCTGCTCACCTTTGCGCTGACATGGCTGGTCGCGGTCTTGCTGTTTGCCTGTTACGAGGAGCCGATGAATCTGGCGATTCGGCGCCGCTCGGCGTGGATCGTCGCTCGCATCGATCCAGGCACGCCGCCGATAGGCGGCGTACCGGGGCAGGGACTGCGATGAAACTGTGTCTGGTGGTGCCCGGGGGCGTCGACGCCAGCGGTGAATACCGCGTGGTGCCGGCATTGCTGGCGCTGATCAGACGCCTGTCCCGACGCCACGAGGTGCACGTCTTCGCACTGCTCCAGGAGGGCCTGCCGGGGGCCTGGCAGGTCGCGGGTGCGCAGGTTCATAACATCGGGGCAGGCAACACCCGGCTGCGTGCGCTGGCTGCGATCCGCCGCGAGCACCGGCTCGCTGCCTTTGATCTGATTCACTCCATCTGGTCGGGCCCGAGCGGCCTGGTCGCCGTGGCTGCGGCACGGCTTCTGGGCCTGCGCAGCCTGGTGCACGTTGCCGGCGGCGAACTGGTCGCGCTGCGCGATATCCGTTACGGGGGTGTGCAGCGCTGGCGGGGTCGAGCCAGGGAACAATTGGTGCTGCGCGCTGCCGCCATGGTCACTGCCCCAAGCGCTCCGATCGTCCAGCAGATCGAGCGCTATGGCGTGCGAGCCCTGCGCGTTGCACTGGGCGTCGATCTGGAACTGTGGCCCCCTCGCGTGCCCGTGAGGCGAGGACCGCAGGAAACCGCACGGTTGATCCATGTCGCCTCCCTCAATCGCGTCAAAGATCAGACCACACTCCTGCAGGCTACCGCAGCGCTCGCTGCGATGAACGTGCCCTTCGTGCTGGATATCGTGGGCGAGGATACGCTCGGTGGCGAGATGCAGCGTCTGGCTGGGAAACTCGGCATCGAGCGCCAGGTGAGCTTCCACGGCTTCATGCCCCAGCACGCGCTGCGCCCGATGTTCGAGGCGGCACACCTGCTGCTGATGAGCTCGCGTCATGAGGCCGGACCCCTGGCGGTGCTGGAGGCGGCAGTGCTCGGTATCCCGACGGTCGGCACTCATGTGGGACACATCGCCGAATGGGCGTCCGTGGCGGCCGTGTCCGTGCCGGTGGGCGACTGGAAAGCACTCGCCGCGGCCACGGCTGAGCTGCTGGCCGATGAGCCGCGACGGCTGCGACTGGCGGGCGAGGCGGCGCGTCGGGCAATCGATGAAGATGCGGAAGACAGCGCGCAGAGCTTCGAGACGCTGTACCAGCTGGCGATCGCGGGGTGCTGTTTCAGTCATGCTTGAGGCACAGCGTGCAACGGCCTATCTGGCCACCATCACCCGCCGCGCTTCGGATCGGCGCGCGCGCAGTACTTTCCAGTTCCTCGTTGGGCAGCTTTGCGCGCCGGGTAGCCACATCCTCGACCTGGGTTGTGGCCCCGGCATCGATCCCAAGGCCTACGTTGCGCGAGGATTCCGGGTCAGTGCCTATGACCATGATCCGCAGATGGTCGAGCTCGCGAGTGTCACCTGCCGCAGTGAAATCGGCTCCGGGCAGCTGCGACTGCACTGCGGTGATCATCGGGATGTTCTGCGTGAGCCGCCCGCAGCCTGCCCGGTGGATCTCGTGACGGCAAATTTCGCGCCCCTCAATCTCATCGTCGATCTGCCGGAGGCATTTGCCACATTCAATCGGGTGCTCGGGCGCAAGGGGCAGGTGCTGGTGAGCGTTTTGAGTCCCTATTTTCTGGGCGACCTGAAATATGGCTGGTGGTGGCAGCACCTGCCTGCGCTCGCGCGCATCGGCCAGTACACGCTGGCGGGGGAGCGGGGGCCGGTCATCCGGCGATGCCTCGACGCCTATGCGCGTGCCGCAGCCCCGTACTTTACCCTGGTGCGGCTGTGGCGCTGCGGCAGCTCGGCGGGTATTCGGGTGGTGGCGGGACGTCCCGGCCGGCTGGCGTGGCTGCGGCTGAGCAGCTGTCGTTTCATGTTCCTATTGTTCCGCCGGACCGTATGAGCCTGCGCAGCATCGCGCGCCGTGTCGTGCGGCCCTTGCCCCAGTGGTGCGCAATCGCACTGCGAGCCCCGCAAACCGCTGTGCGCATCGAGATGCGGGTGGGCCCCCATGCTGTCGATGTAACCGCCAATCTCGTGGTCGCGGCGCTTCGCCCGCTCACACTGGGCATCGGCCTCGACCAAGCGATGCAGCGCTGGCTGGAACAGGCAGGGGACATCCGGTTGCACTGGCTCGAGTGCGACGGTGGGCGCACGTTAGGAGTGCTGCGACTGCGGCGACCGCAGGTGTGGCAGGCAGCCGGAGCGCACATCGGGCTGTTCCAGATCGAGTCCGGCGAGCATCGCTGTCTGCCGTGGCCCCATCGAACGTGGAACCGCTGGCTGCAGGCTCGCGCCATGTTCAAGCAGCGCAAGGCGGAGAATTTGTGGATGCCGCCGCACGCCGCCGAGCAACTGATGGTGTTCTACATCTGTCCGCGTCCGGTGGTCCTGGTTTCCGTCGAGGCCGAGGGACATAGCAACATCTTTCCCATGGATCTCATCGGCACGATCGAGCCGGGCCTCTTCACACTGGCTCTGCGCTCCACCAGCATCTCGATCCCCACGCTGCGCACCGGGCGTGAGGCGGCGCTCTCCAGTGCCTCGGCCAGCGAGCGTGCACTGGTCTATCGGCTCGGAACGCATCACAAGGAGCCACTGGTCGACTGGCGGGAACTGCCGTTCGCAGTGGTGCGCTCGAGCCGCCTGTCGCTGCCGGTTCCCGCCAATGCCCTGCGCGTTCGCGAGCTCGCAATTGTCGACTACCGGGAGATCGGTTCGCACACCTTGTTTGCCGCCCGTGTGCTGACGGATCAGCACGGTCAGACAGGCCAGCAGCTGCATCACACCAGCGGCTTTCATCAGGACTTCCGCGTGCGCCATGGCCGACCCTTCCCCATGGCGGCCAGCTGAGGCACGGATGAGGGGGTCATGGCGATGCTCCCTGCAGGCGGTCTGGCGCTTTTCGCCTGCGCTGCTGTCGCTCGCAATCCTGTGCGCACTGCTGGCCGCGCTGCTCGAAGGCGTGAGCATCACGATGTTGTTGCCGCTGGTGCAGCTGCTGCAAGGCCATGGCGCGAGCAGATCCTGGGGCTGGGCACTGCGGTTCATGGGTCATGCGACACCTCCGGCGCCGGCCTTGCTGCTGCTGTTCGTGCTCGCGATTGCTATGCGCTCGGCGGTCGTCGGCACGCGCGAATACGTAGCAGCGCGCGTGCGACTGGGCTTCGCAAGCCATCTGCGTCAGCGGCTCTTCCATGCGATGTGCGCCGCCCAGTGGCTTCAGGTGGCCGGAACGCGCCGCTCGCGGCTGTTGCACGCGCTCTCTGAGGAGGTGACCCGGGTCGATCAGGGGATCCAGAGCCTGATCGTGAGCGTGGCAGCGGTGTTCCTGATGCTGGTGCAGCTGGGCGTGACATTCTGGCTCTCGGTGAAGACCGCGTCTCTGCTGCTGCTCATCATGCTTCTGTGCCTGCCCCTGCTTCGTGGAACCGTGCGATCCAACCTCACAGCGGGGCTCCTGATCGGTCGCGCGCGCGAACAGTCGATGGCGGTCGCGGCCGATGCCTTGCATGCGTTCAAGCAGATCAAGAGCCACGCGCTCGAAAGGGTGTTTCGCGACAGTTTTTCATCGCGGCAGCGCGCACTCGAGAATGCCCTGCTGCATCATGTACGCAAAACTCAGCTCTTCGACGGCTTGCGGCAATTGTCTGCCCTGGCCGCACTCTCCCTGACGCTGTGGCTGGCACTTGCCGGATTTCATCTGGGATTGCCCCGTACCGCGATACTGCTCGTTATATTTGCGCGTATCGCCGCGCTGCTGGCCTCCCTGATGCAATCAGGCCGCCAGGTGCTGCTCGCATTGCCGGCCTGCGATCACGTGCTGGCGATGGCGCGGGAGCTCGAGGAGGGTAGTGCGACGGGCGCTGCGACTACGGTCGAGCTCCGGCGTCCATGGCAGCTGATTCGCTTTGACGATGTGGGTTTCCGATATCGGGGTGGGCAACCCTGGATTCTGCAGCATCTGCAGCTCGCTATCCCCGCCAACAGCACAACGGTCCTGTTCGGGCATTCCGGGTGCGGCAAGACCACGCTGATCGATCTGCTCGCGGGCCTGTTTCTTCCGAGCAGCGGACGCATCCTGGTTGACGGGGTGGCGCTGCAATCGCTCGACCCGGTGTCGTGGCGCAGCGGATTGGCGTATGTCGTCCAGAACGGAATGTTGTGGGATATGAGCGTGCGCGACAATCTGAGCTTCGGTCTTGGCGGGGTCGGCGAGGCGGAGATGGCGCGCGCCTTGCGGTGGGCAGGCGCGGACCAGGTGATCGCATTGCGCGAGGACGGCCTCGATGCGTCCACGGGTGAGCGGGGGGAACAGTTCTCGGGCGGGGAGCGCCAGCGCCTGGCGCTCGCACAGGCGCTGCTGCGCCGACCGCAGCTGTTGCTGCTCGATGAGCCCAGCAGCTCGCTCGACGCCGCCAGCGTGCAGACGCTGCGGGGAACGTTGGCAGCGCTGCACGGCCAGATGACCATCGTCGTCGCCACGCATGACCTGCGATTGGCATCGCTGGCGGATCAGCTGCTCGATCTCACCGACATGGCGTCGCGCACGCCCACGGCGGGGCGCGCCGAATTTGCCGACTCCGCCGGTTGAATGCTGGCCCGATAAGCTGCGGCGAGTTTGCGACCGACTGCTTCGAAGGATATCTCGGCCTGGAAATGTGCCCGCGTCGCCGCGCGCAGTGGCGCCTGGCTTGTGTGCGCGAGCGCCAGCAGAGCGCGGCAGAGTGAATCCGGGTCGCCCCGGCGCCAGAGCCGGCCGGTCGCTCCGCAACCCGTGAGGGCGCGAAATGAGGGGATGTCAGTGACGACGGCTGGCAGCCCGCATGCCAGTGCCTCGATCAGTGCATAGCCAGAGCCTTCGCGATGGCTGCCGAGGACAAAAAAGTCCGCCGCGCGCATCAGTTCCTGAACCTCAGGGTGGGGTACCTGCCCGAGCAGATGCACGCACGCGCGCAGTCGCGCATCGGCCTGCAGTTTTCGCTGCACCTGGGCGAGCAGTGGCGAGCTGCCATAGCAGCACCAGAGCTGCAGGCGCGGAAGCATGGGCAACGCCCGGCGAACCCCCTCCAGCACCGTGAGCGGATCCTTGTTGCGGTCCAGATGCCCGGCCCATAGCAGCGCCGGTTCGCCAGTGAGGCCAGTGCGGCGGCGCGCTTCGGCGCGGTCTCCGGGTGTGAAGCGGCTCGAGGACTCGGGCACCTCGGCAATCGGCAGCTGCGCAGGCACTATCCGCGCCCGCTTGAAGGGAACGGACTGGGCTCGGGCGCAAAATGCGACCGCCGCGGCAACGGCCAGGCCCCGGCGCCACCGGCGGCGGCGCCAGAATCGCGGCGGCCGGTCGGCGTGATCCTGCAACAGGATCGGAGTGGCGGGGGCCAGCTGCCACAGTCTGTACACGTCGGCTGGAAAACCCAGACCGTGCACGTGAAACACATCCGGCCTCAGATTCTGAATGAGATGTACGAAGTCGGGATTGTCGGCGAGCTGCGCGGTGCGTGGCGAAGGGGCCACGAAGTGGTAATCGATACCGCGATGGCAGAGCAATTGTGGATGCCGGCAGGCCTGCACGACGGTGACGCGCAGGCCCGCCCCGGCGACCGCCTCCGCGACGTCGCTGAGCGAGGGCCAATCATTCAGAAGCTGCGAGGGAGGGCGGCCGGATGGATCCACATAAAAGCTGATCTGCAGCGCGTGCAGTGCAGGCGGCTGTGCCTGCTCCTGCCTCATAAGCCCGAGACGCGAGGATCGTGCAGGCGTCGAATGAAGCGCTGCGACAGCTCCAGTTCCCAGGGCCTGTGGTAATAGCGCTGCCGATAGCGCCAGGCTGCCAGCGCTTGCAGCGTCCAGCGCGACCAGCGAGGCGAGCGTACGTCGGTCGCGGTCGGAAAGCGGCACCCGAGCACCGTCGTGAAATCGCGGATGCGCTGCCGCAGCCGCTGATCGAGCCACGGCGCATCGGCGTGACACCAGTAGTTGACCCAGGTCGGCTGAGCCCACCCATCCGCCGTGGTCGGAAATTCGAGCGCCTCGCCGGCTGCCGTGCGCAGTGTCAGGGCGGTGCGATTGCGATGCGGGTCGCTGGCATCGTACGCCGGCGGCAGCGGCGTATAGACATACAGCATGATCTCCGTCGGCGGGTGCACTCGCTTGATGGTGCGGATGAACTCGAAGGTGCGCTCGGTTTCGCCCTCGGGATCCTGAGGGGGCGCCAGCATGAAGGACAGCTCGGGCACCACGCCATTGGCGCGACAGCGACGTACCACTTCGAGGGTCTGCTCGGCGCGCGTGCCCTTGCGGATGTCGTGCAACAGCCAGTCGCTGGGAGTTTCGGCGCCGATATAGGCCATCCGCAAACCGCTCTTCTGCACCAGCCGCCAGGAGCGATCCGAGAGATTGAGCAGCGCATCGGCACGCGCGAAGCACCACCAGGGCAGTGAGTACTTCGCGAGCACTTCGAGCAGCGGTGCCATGTCCTCTTCGCGGTCGAAGAAGTTATGGTCGTAGAAGTTGATCGAGTCGACCCCCAGCTCACGGGTGAGGAAGCGAAGGTCACGCTCCAGGCGCTCAGGGGTCGATAAGGTCGTCTTGCCGCGGTACATGGCCGCGACCCCGCAGAACGTACAGCGAAAGCGACAGCCGATGGCAGCCTGGTAGCCGGCGGTCGATCGCCCCAGGTAAGTGCGCCCCAGATAAGCGCGGGGGTTATCGAGATGCTCGCAGCGCAGGGGCGCCGCGGCGGGGGCGGGCGAATAGCGCCGCGAGGCATTGTGAACGACGGCCCCATCGCGCCGCCAGCTGACTCCTGCGATCGCGGCAAGTCGGTCGCAGTCCGGTCCCTCCAGCGCCCGCAGTAGCTCCGCGAACGCCTCCTCGCCCTGGCCACGCACCACGTAGTCCACGTAGGGGCTGCCCATGCTCGCGACCGGACACAGCGTGGGGAAATAGCCGCCCCAGACGATCACAACCGAGGGGTAGCGCTCCTTGATCGCCCGCGAGACCGTCACCGCACTGCGCAGCTGCGGCCCGCCCATGACCGTGACGCCGACGATCCTGACCTGCTGCTCGGCG
>DATBPG010000088.1:0-1617 GCA_036561485.1 Steroidobacteraceae bacterium
CCTTACTTTCGCTCCTGGGAGCATGAGTTCGTCGTCGCGCAGTGGGATCAACGCGGCGCCGGACGCACGCTCAGCCACAGCGGTGCGCCGTCGGCGCTGAGCCTCGATCGCATGGTCGAGGATGGGGTGCAGGTGGCGCAATATCTGCATGAGCGGCTGAAACAACCCAAGATCATCCTGGTCGGCCAGGGCTGGGGATCGTTGCTCGGGCTGCTGATGGTCAAGGCGCGACCGGACCTGTTTCTCGCCTATGTGGGTACCGGTCAGATCGTCGATCCGCGGCAGGACCAGCGCGAGGCCTATGCACTCGCCCTCAAGACGGCCCAGGATGCGCATGATGAGCAGGCGGTGACAAGTCTGAAGGCCGCGGGCATGCCGCCCTATGCCGAGGGCGCCCCTGCGCAGCAGCTTCTGGAGCGCTGGCGCGATATTTGTGAGGGTGCCGAGAGCGAGCGCTTCCGCGATGCGCGCCTGGGCTTTGCGCTCGCAGCACCGGGCTATTCTGTCCATGACCTGGATGATTGGCTCGATGGTCGGGCGCTCTCGGCGCGGCTGCTCGCCAGACAGCAGCGCGAATTCACGCCGCGGCGGCTGCAGGGCAGCTTCGAATTACCGATATTCGTGATCCAGGGGGCTTCCGACTGCAGCAGCCCCGCGCCGCTGGCGATGCATTGGCTGCAGCAACTGCAGGCGCCGCGCAAGCAGTTCCTGACGATTCAGGATGCGGGGCACTTCGTGATGTTCGTGCGGTCGGACGAGTTCCTGCACGCCCTGTCAGGGGTGCTTGCACCGCTGCTGGCGTCCCCGCATGCCGCGGCCGCGGCCGCGGCGGGCAGGGCCCGCCATTAGGGTCGTGCCGTTCCGGTAGCAGAGTAATTGCTGCGCGCGCCGGGCGGGGGCGCTCCCGCGCGCCGGAGCGCGGCACCGCCTTCGGCTGTGATGGCGCTCAGCTGGCGCGCGGGATCAGTGCATTGTCGATTTCATCGGCGCGCTGTTTGGCGGGACGCGCATTCAGGCGCGACCAGTAGCGCTCGAAGGCGCCACGTTTCTCGATGGTGCCAAATTGCATGCCGAAACCGATGTGCGAGCCGACATACACGTCAGCGGCCGAAAAACGATTGCCCACGAGATAGTCAGCGCTCGAGACCGCCTGCTCGAGTACCTGCATTGCCAGCTCATAGGTGCCGTAGCCCATCATGGCTTCTCGATCGGCCGGGACGTTCAGTCCCAGCGCACGGTTGCTCGCCGCCGCTTCGACCGGACCGGCGGCGAAGAACAGCCAGCGGTAGTAGGGCCCGCGCAGCGCATCGGTGCTGGGTGGCGCGAGCCCTGCCTGTGGGAAGGCATCGGCCAGGTAAGCGCAGATAGCGGCCACTTCCGTCACCACGGTGCTGCCATGGCAGAGTGCGGGAACTTTGCCCATCGGGTTGATGCGCCGGTAGGCCGGCGATTTCATCGCCGCGCCGAACTCGAGCACCTCGGTGCGGTAGGGCTGTGCGAGTTCCTCGAGCATCCAGCGCACGACGCGCCCGCGCGATTGCGGATGGGTATAGAACACCAGCTCATCGCTCATGGAACCTCCTTGGGCGGCCATAGTGCCGTCCAGGGAGTCTAGCG
>DATBPG010000089.1:0-2446 GCA_036561485.1 Steroidobacteraceae bacterium
AGGTCGAGATCACCCTGCCTGGTCGGCAGGCTGCCCGCGCGCCGCTCGATGCATCCCGTGGCGGCAGCGCCGGCGGCGGGCGCGAGAGCCCGGGCGCCTTGCCGGCTCACGCCTGAGCGGGGCTGACGAGCCCCTGAGGCGGGGCTGACTCAACTCCTCAGCGCGTTCGCAAGGTCGGCGCGCAGATCCTCCATGTCTTCGATGCCGACCGACAGGCGGCAGAGCGAGGCGCCAATACCGAGCGCATTGCGCTCGATATCCGGCACGCTGGAGTGCGTCATGCTGGCCGGATGCTCAATGAGGCTCTCGACCCCACCGAGCGACTCGGCGAGCGCAAACAGCTCACAGCGTTCCAGGAAGCGTCGCGCCTCGGGGAGCCCTCCCTTCAGCTCCAGCGTGATCATGCCGCCGTAGGCACGCTCGCCGTGCGGGTCGCGCATCTGCTCGCCGGCCAGCGCGTGCTGCGGGTGGCTCGCGAGTCCCGGGTAGTGCACGCGCGCGATGGCGGGATGCCGTTCGAGGAATCGGGCGAGCTCGAGCGCGCTCTCACAGTGCCGGCGCATGCGCACTCCCAGAGTCTTCACGCCGCGCAGCGCCAGAAAGGCATCGAAGGGACTCGCCACCGCGCCCACGGCGTTCTGCAGGAAGGTCAGGCGTTCGGCCAGCCCGGCATCCGCGCCCACGATCAGCACGCCATTCACCACGTCGGAGTGCCCATTCAGATACTTCGTGCCCGAATGCATGACCAGATCGAAGCCGAGCTCCAGCGGGCGCTGCAGATAGGGCGTTGCAAAGGTATTGTCCGCGGCCGCGATGATGCCGTGACGACGCGCGATGCGTGCCAGCGCGGTCAGATTCGAGATGCGCAGCATCGGATTACTCGGCGTCTCGACCCAGAGCAGCCGGGTCCGCGGGCGGATGGCCGCCTCCACAGCGGCAAGGTCGCGCAAATCCACGTAGCTGCAGGCCAGTGCCGAGGAGACACCGCGCACCTGCGTGAACAGGCGGCGGGAACCGCCGTAGAGATCCTCCCCGGCTATGATGTGATCACCGGGCTCGAGCAGCTCCAGCAGCGTGGCAATGGCCGCCAGACCCGATGCGAATGCATAGCCCTGCACGCCCCCCTCCAGATCCGCCACACAGCGCTCGTAGGCGAAGCGTGTGGGGTTCTGACTGCGTGAGTACTCGAAGCCCTGATGCACCCCGGGACTGCTCTGCGCATAGGTGGAGGTCGCATAGATCGGCGGCATGACCGCCCCGGTGCTCGGGTCGGGCGCTTGGCCCGCATGGATCACCCGCGTATCGAAACCCGCGTGCCGCTTGTCATCGTCCTGCATGATCGCTTGGCTTCAGCGCAGCGGAAGGTGCGCCGGTCGTGACCATCATAGGGCGCCCGATTGTGCCTCGTACAGCATCCGCACCGTCTGGATCGTGTCCGCCTGCGCGGCGCCCTTGTCGTCACGATAGCGCTTGACACGGGCAAAGCGCAGCGCCAGTCCCCCGGGGTACTGCGCACTGTCCTGGATATCGTTGAAGGCCACTTCCACCACCAGCTCCGGTCGGACATAGACCGTCAGGGCATCACGGGAGGTCTCGCGGGCCAGCAGCTCCCGGGTCTGCCACTGCAGCAGCGCATCCGTCAGGCCCTTGAAAGTCTTGCCCAGCATCACAAATCCGGGGGCGTGTCCGGGCATCTGCGCCGCCCCCGGCGCGGCTCCGGGCGCAGCCGGCGCGGCGTCAGCCACATCAGCGGCAGCTCGAGCGCCCAGATGCAGATTCGAGAGCCATCCGTGACGCCGGCCGTGGCCCCACTCGGCGGCGAGTACCACGAGATCGAGCGTGTGAGCTCGCTTGACCTTGAGCCAGCTGGCACCGCGATTGCCGGCCTCGTAGGGCGCCTCCAGTGCCTTCACCATCACGCCTTCGTGCCCGGCCGCGAGCGCCTCGAGATAGAACCGCTCGGCCGCGGGCAGCTCGGGATTCATGAGCCGCGGCACCCGCTGCGCGGGCGGCACGCAGCGCTCCAGCGCGGCCAGGCGCTCGCGCGCCGGTCGCTCGACCAGCGTGGCCTCACCCAGACGCAGGCAGTCGAAAAAATAAGCCTGCAGCGGCAGTCGCTCGCGCATCGTGGGCACATCGAGTTTTCGGCCGAAGCGCCGCATGGTCTGCTGGAAGGGACGCGGCCGTCCCGAGGCGTCCAGCGCGATGGCCTCGCCATCGAGCACCAGCTCATCGGCGGGCAGACGCTGCGCCAGCTCGACGATCTCCGGCAGCGACTCCGCCACATCGTTGAGTCGGCGCGTGAAGATGCGCACCTCGGTGCCGCGCTTGTGCAGCTGGATGCGCGCCCCATCGAGTTTGCATTCCAAGGCCAGCGCCGCTCCAAGCCGCGCGTAGGCCGCCGCGACGTCGCTGGCGGTCTGCGCCAGCATCGGCTCGAGCGCGT
>DATBPG010000090.1:0-12889 GCA_036561485.1 Steroidobacteraceae bacterium
GTCGACGATGCCCTGCATGACGCTGTCGGCCAGGGGCAGAGAACTGAAGGTCAGGGAACTGAGATGTTGGTCACTCATTAATATCCGCTAGCGGCGCTGCAGCCGCAGTTGTGAGGCTTGCAAAGCAGCCTGAAAAGGGCTAAAAATAAAGCCTGACCGGCGGCCGTTCTGTCCGCACCTGCCAAGCCACCTGACGCAAGCTATCCAAGGCTGAACCAGTACTAGTGTAACCGTTGGCGGCGTCGCGGGCACGGTAACAGCCCCGCCGCAAGATCCCGATGCGGATCGTTCATAGTTCCATATCCGTGCGTTGAATCCTTATCCAGCCCGATTTTCATCTTCTTGTCCCCATATTCACCTACAAAGACCGATCAACTCCACAGACCCGCTTCGAGCGTCTGTCCCCAAACTTCCCGATTCGCCCTCCATGGAGGCCCAAGCGCGTGAGTAACGAGCACATAGTGCATACCTCGGATGCCAGCTTTGCCAATGATGTTCTGAAGGCCGAAAAGCCCGTACTGCTGGATTTCTGGGCGGAGTGGTGCACGCCATGCAAGATGATTGCGCCGATCCTCGAGGAGATCGCCGGCGAGTACCAGGACCGTCTGCGTATCGCCAAACTCAATATCGATGAGAACCCGCAGACCCCGCCAAAGTTCGGCATCCGCGGCATCCCGACGCTGATCCTGTTCAAGAACGGCACCGTCGAGGCGCAGAAGGTGGGCGCGCTGTCCAAGTCGCAGCTGGCGGCGTTTCTGGATCAGCACCTGCCGGCGCCGGTGGCTGCCACCGCACAGGCGCGAGGCAACCGACCGTGAGAGGCTATCTGGGTAATCAGGGCCGCAACCGACCCAACAAGGGCCAGCATCGTCAGGGCCCGCGCGATGGCAATCGCGGCAATGGTCGTCCCGACGACCACATGATGCAGGAGTTCGAGCCACTGGGTGATGATGACGCCGAGATCATCTCTCCGGCGGAGCTCGCCGCCTCGCGCAACTCCATGAATCTCACCGAGCTCAAGGCCAAGCCGATCCACGAGCTGGTCAAGATGGCCGAGTCGATGGGGCTCGAGGGCCTCGCGCGCTCGCGCAAGCAGGACATCATCTTCTCGATCCTGAAGGCGCATGCGAGGAACGGCGAGGACATCTACGGCGACGGCGTGCTGGAGATCCTGCAGGAGGGCTTCGGCTTCCTGCGCACGGCCGACGGCTCCTATCTTGCCGGTCCCGACGATATCTATGTGAGTCCGAGCCAGATCCGGCGCTTCAACCTGCGCACCGGCGACACCGTCTCCGGGCTCATCCGCCCGCCGAAGGACGGGGAGCGCTACTTCGCGCTGCTCAAGGTCGGGGAGATCAATTTCGATTCTCCCGACAGCTCTCGTAACAAGGTGCTGTTCGAGAATCTGACGCCCTTTCACCCGACCAAGCGCCTGAAGCTCGAGCGCGGCAACGGCAGCACCGAGGATCTCACCGCGCGGACCATCGACCTGGTCGCCCCGATCGGCAAGGGCCAGCGCGGGCTCATCGTCTCACCGCCCAAAGCCGGCAAGACGATGCTGCTGCAGAACATCGCCACCGCCATCACCTCCAATCATCCCGAGGTCTACCTCATCGTGCTGCTCATCGACGAGCGGCCTGAGGAGGTCACCGAGATGCAGCGCACCGTCAAGGGCGAGGTTGTCTCGAGCACCTTCGATGAGCCGGCCGCACGCCACGTGCAGGTCGCCGAGATGGTCATCGAGAAGGCCAAGCGCCTGGTCGAGCACAAGAAGGATGTGGTGATCCTGCTCGATTCCATCACGCGTCTGGCCCGCGCCTACAACACCGTGGTGCCCTCGTCGGGCAAGGTGCTCACCGGCGGCGTGGACGCCAATGCACTGCAGCGCCCGAAGCGCTTCTTCGGCGCGGCGCGCAACATCGAGGAGGGCGGCAGTCTCACGATTCTTGCGACCGCGCTCATCGACACCGGCTCGAAGATGGATGACGTGATCTACGAGGAGTTCAAGGGCACAGGCAACTCCGAGATCCACCTGGACCGGCGCATCTCCGAGAAGCGCGTGTTCCCCGCGGTCAACATCAACCGCTCCGGCACGCGCAAGGAAGAGCTGATCACCGACCCTGGCGAGCTCGCCAAGATGTGGATCCTGCGCAAGCTCCTGCATCCGATGGACGAACTCGCGGCGATCGAGTTCCTGCTCGACAAGATGAAGGACACCAAGCAGAACTCGGAGTTCTTCGAGTCGATGAAGCGCTGAGGCCGCACCGGCCTCGCGCCAATCATCCAATCTGGCGCCGGCCGGCGCGTCGGCGAGCGCGGCGGGGAGGGCGGCGGGGAGGGCGGCGGGGAGGGCGGCGGCGCCTCAGGCCGGCAGCGCTTTCAGGCCGCCGTGCTCGATGTCGGGCCGCATCAGCAGCGTGAAGCGCAGCGCGCCCTGCGACGTACTGCTCATTCCTGAACTGTCGCAAGCCGTCTACTCTGGCGGTACCGGGGCGGATTGGACATCATCCGGGCTTCCTCGGCAGAAAGCCGGGCGCGGCAGGGAGCGCGGAATCAGTCATGCGAGGCTGGTGGATCGGTGCGGCATGTCTGGCCGTCAGCGGGGCGCTGCATGCCCAGGGATCGGTCGGGCAATCCTCGCCGGCCGCACCGACGGCTTCGCGCGCGCAGACGGGCGCGCCGAATGCACCGTTGCCATTGTCTGCCACTGCGCCTGCGCCCGCCGCTGCGCCTGCGCCCGGTACCGAGCCACCGGCGGCCACGGGGCCGGCGCAATCTTCCCCACCGGGCGCGACTGCGCCGCCTGCCTCTGCCTCGGGTACGCCTGCGTCGGGTGCCACGTCGACCCCGCCCACTAATAATGAGCTGTCGGCGCCGGCGGCGCCGGTGAGTCAAAGTGCCACGCCGCCGCGGCGTATTCCCGTGGGCAATGCGGCTCGCCCGCGCCGGCGGCGCGCCGGGCGGCCCGAGCCGAGCACGCCCAGTCCGATTACCGATCACTTCGCACTGCGCGCGATCTATTTCATGGGCCACGTCGACACGCAGGGGCAGTTCGACCGGGCCACCGGCATGGCGGGCACGCCTTTTTCCGCTGAGCAGACCCTCGGTCTGTCCGATCGCACCCGTCAGGCACGTGCCGAGCTGATGTTCCGACTCGAGCGCCGCAACCGCCTGCGCCTGAACTTCATCGATCTGCGCCGATCGGGCGCGGCTCAGCTGACCGTTCCGCTGCAATATGGCGATCAGCTCTTCAAGTCGAGTTCGCTGCTGCAGTCGCAGATCGACTGGCGGCAGACCGATTTTACCTATACCTATTCATTCATCCGCACCGACCGCTTCGAGCTCGGCCTGGGCGTCGCCCTGCATCTGATCCAGGCCGACGCCACCGCACGGGTTCCCAATACGCCGCAGCGTGCGACTTTCAGCGAAGCCGGCCCGTTCGTGACGTTCGCGGCCGACGGCACGGTGCGCATCGACCGGCATTGGTCGCTGAACGCGCGCGGGCAGTACTTCAAAGTCACCATCAACAACAACGATGGTCTGCTCGGCATCTATCACGCCGATCTGCAGTATCGCTGGCGCGCCAGTTTTGCCTTGGGTGCGGGCTACGAATACGAGCGCGTGTACGTGGATCTGCTGCACACGGACCCGTCCGGGTTCGTGCAGTTCAAGATCAATGGGCCTGAAGTGTTCGCGCGTTTGAGCTTCTGAGCAGCTGCTCGGCGAGGAAGCCCGCCATCATCGCAATGCTGGCCGGATCGCGCAGCGGCGCGCTGTGATTGAGGCCCGCCGCGATGTGCAGGCGGCCGTCGGACAGGGCAGCCAAAATCTCATCGGCGTGCGCGATCGGCACCAGATCATCCTCGGCGCCATGCATCAGCAGCACCGGAATATGGATTGACTGGGCGAGCGCCCGCGCCGAGAACTCCTCGGGGTAACGGCCATAGCGTCGGTGAAATAGCCGGCGCAGCTGCTCGATGACCGCCGGGCCGAGATTCACCGCCAGGATGAAGGATTCGAGCAGGTAGCCGACATCGCGCGGCAAGCCCACGAGCACCGCGGCCTGCACACTGGCCGCGGCCGGATCCTCGGCGAGCCAGCTGACCGCGGCCATGGCGCCGAAGGAATGCGCGAGGATCCCGGCGATCGGGCCCGCCTCGTGACTGACGGCGGCGAGCGCTGCGCGATAGCGCAGCAGGTCCGCCTGGCTGCCCGAGGAGCGCCCGTGTGCCGGCGCATCGCAGGCCAGTACGCGCAGCCCCTTTGCCTGCAGTGCCCGGATGATCTCCTGCAGCCGCGCCGCATGGGAGATCCAGCCATGCACGACCAGCACCGTGGGGCCTTCGGCCGGCCACTCATACAGCTGGATCGTGCCGTCGGCGGTCGACAGCCGCCGTGCGTGCGCGGTTTGCAGGAACTGCGCCTCGGCCACACTGATGGCGCGTGCACGCGGCCGCACGAACAGGTACGCCGCCACTCGCGCTGCCAGCGACGGGCTGATGGCGGCCAATAGCTGAAACAGCAAACGGGCCTGCCGGCGCAGTGCCGGGGTGAGCCCGGGCACACGTCGTTCACCCGCGGGCGCGGGCGGGCTCGCCGGTTCCTCGGCATCCGGTTGGCTCATCGACCGGCACGTTGGGTCAGTGCGCGATAGCCGATGTCACGGCGCAGCTGCATGCCCGGAAAGCGGATGCAGTCCGCCAGCGCATACGCCTGGCGCTGCGCCTCGTGGATGCAAGCGCCGAGTCCCACGGCGCACAGCACCCGCCCGCCATGCGTGATGATGCCGCGCTCGCTCGGCAGCGTCCCGGCGTGAAATACCTTGCCGGGAAGCGCGGCTGCCTTATCCAGCCCCTCGATCAGGTCCCCGGTGCGCACCGTCTCGGGGTAGCCGGCGGCCGCGAGCACGACGCCGAGCGCAGTGCGTGCATCCCAGTCGGCGCTGACTTCGTGCAGGCGCGCATCCAGTGCCGCCTCAAACAGGTCGATGAGGTCGCTGCGCAGGCGCGTGAGCAGCGGTTGCGTTTCCGGATCCCCGAGCCGGCAGTTGAATTCGAGTACACGCGGGGCGCCGTCCGCGCCGATCATGAGCCCGGCATACAGAAAACCGGTGTAGGGGGTGCCCTCCTGCACCAGTCCTGCGATGGTGGGCTGAATGATTTCGCGCATGACGCGGGCGTGCAATGTCTCATCGAGCACCGGCGCAGGCGAATAGGCGCCCATGCCGCCGGTGTTGGGCCCGGTGTCCGCATCGCCCAAGCGCTTGTGGTCCTGCGAACTGGCCAGCGGCAGCACGTGCATCCCGTCCGCCATGACGATGAAGCTGACCTCCTCGCCCGGCAGGAACTCTTCGACGACGATCTCGGCCCCGGCCTCCCCGAAGCGTCCGCCGAGCATGGCGCGTGCGCTCGCATCGGCCTGCTCGCTGCTCTCGGCGATCACCACACCCTTGCCGGAGGCGAGGCCGCTCGCCTTGATCACCAGTGGCGAGCGCTGCGAGCGCACCCATTCGGCGTCGTAATCCTCGGCGGTAAAGCGCCGCCAGGCGGCACTCGGGATGCCATGGCGCTGCAGAAATTCCTTGGCGAACACCTTGGAGCCCTCCAGGCGCGCGTTGCGTTGACGCGGACCGAAGCAGCGGTAGCCGGCGGACTCGAAAACATCGACGATGCCCGCGACCAGCGGCCCCTCCGGACCGACGATGGTCAGGTCGGGGCGCTCGCGACGCGCCAGACGCACGAGGGCGCCGAGATCGCTGGCGCTGACTTCCACATTGCGGACATGCGGCTCGAGCGCCGTGCCCGCGTTGCCGGGCGCCACCAGCACCTCTTTGACACGGGCCGAGCGCGCACACGCCCAGGCGAGCGCGTGCTCGCGGCCGCCGCCGCCGACCACGAGTACCTTCATGGCCTGCTAATGGCGGAAGTGCCGCACACCTGTGAACACCATGGCCACGCCATGCTCATTGGCAGCGGCGATACATTCCTCATCGCGTCGCGAGCCGCCGGGCTGGATGATGGCCGTGATGCCCTGTGTTGCAGCGGCATCGATGCCATCGCGAAATGGAAAGTAGGCATCGGAGGCCAGCACCGCGCCCTGCAGGGGCAGTCGCTCCTCGTTCGCCTTCATGACGGCGATGCGCGTGGCGTAGACGCGGCTTGTCTGGCCGGCTCCGATACCGAGCGTTGCGCCATCGCGCGCCAGCACGATGGCGTTGGACTTGGTGAACTGCACGATCTGCCAGGCGAACAGCATATCCTGCAGCTCGCGTGCCTCGGGCGCGCGGCGCGTGACGAGCTTCAGATCCGCCGGATCGAGGCTCATGCGGTCGCGCTGCTGCAGCAGCAGGCCGCCACCGACGCTTCGCAGCTCGATGCCATCCTGGGTCTCGACGTTCAGATCGCCGAGCACCAACACGCGGACCTGCCCCTTTGCCGCCAGCGCTGCCTGCGCTTGGGGGTCGACAGCCGGAGCGGCGATCACCTCGATGAATCGCTGCTCGAGCAGGGCCTGCGCGCAGGCGCCGTCCAGCGGCCGATTGAAGGCGATGATGCCGCCGAATGCCGAGGTCGGATCGGTGCGTAGCGCCGCGCGGTAGGCGCTGTGCGCATCGCCCGCCACCGCCGCTCCGCATGGATTGGCGTGCTTGACGATGACGCAGCCGGGTCGCTCGAGCTGACGCACACACTCGATGGCCGCATCGGCGTCGGTGAGGTTGTTATAGGAGAGTTCCTTGCCCTGCAGCAGCCGCGCCGCAGCCACCGAAGCGCCGGACACCAGCGCTCCGCGGTAGAGCGCCGCGCGCTGATGCGGGTTCTCCCCGTAGCGCAGCTCGTACTGGCGCTCATAACAGAGCGCGAGCGACTCGGGAAACAGCGAGGCTTCATCGGGGCTGCGCTGGCGCAGCCAGGCCGCAATGCGGGCGTCGTACTGCGCGGTATGCGCAAACGCCTTGGCGGCGAGGCGCGCGCGCGTATCGATGGATGTCTCGCCCGACGCATCGATCTCCTCGAGCACGCCGGTGTAGTCGGCCGGGTCGACCAGCACGGTCACATCCACATGATTCTTGGCCGCCGAGCGCAGCATCGCAGGCCCGCCGATATCGATCTGCTCGATCGCCTCGGCGAAGCTGACATCGGCGCGCGACACCGTGGCAGCAAACGGATAAAGATTCACGACCAGCAGATCGATCGGCTCGATGCCATGCGCCTGCATCTGCGGCTCGTCGATGCCGCGACGGGCGAGCAGGCCACCGTGCACCCGCGGATGCAGCGTCTTCAGCCGCCCGTGCATCAGCTCCGGAAAGCCGGTGTATTCGGCGACCTGGCGCACCGGCAGCCCTGCGCTCTCGAGCGTCTCGGCCGTGCCTCCGGTGGACAGCAGCTCCACGCCGCGCTCGTGCAGACGAGCCGCGAAGCTGGCGAGGCCGCGCTTGTCGGAGACTGACAGCAGTGCCCGACGCAGGGTCGACATTACTCGGACAGACCGAGTTCTCGCAGCTTCTTGCGCAGCGTGCCGCGATTGATCCCGAGGATGCCGGCCGCGCGGCTCTGATTGCCGGCGGCGTAGTCCAGTACTGCGCGAAACAGCGGCTCTTCGACCTCGTGCAGCACCATGTCATACAGATGCGCCGGTCGATGGCCGTTGAGGCTCGCGAAGTATTCCTGCAGCGCGCGTTCGGTGTGCCCGCGCAGCGGCAGCTCGCGGGTGCGCGCCGCATTGCCGCTACGCGTCGGCGCAGCGGCGCGTGCGCCGGCGTGCGACTTCGATGCGGCGCCGGCGCCAATGGCAGCGCCGCTCACACCGCCATTGATGCCATTGATGCCGCTGATGGAGTTGCCGTGAGCCCCGTTGGGCAAAGCGCTGCCGTTGCCGTTTGCGCTGCCGTTGAGGCTGAGGGCGCTGCTGGATCGGGAGGCGTGGCCGTTTGCCTTGTGGTTGCCACCCTTCACGCCGCTGGATGTCGCCATAGATTGCCTGGGTGGACCCATTTTGTTTTGCATGCGCGAATCTCCCCAAACCTGCGAGCGGCCGCGCACATTTACGCCGCTTCCAGTCGTGTCCATTCTTCGAAGCCTCGTTGGGCCACTGCAAACTGCGACGCCGAATCCTGTGCGCCCATCAACTGCGGTCGCAACGATTCGAACTGTACGTGCTGCCGGCAATACCAGGCGAGATGCTTGCGAGCCATTCGCAGTCCCGTGTACTCGCCGTAAAACGCGTACAGAGACTCGAGGTGCTGAAGAATGATCTGAGTCTTGTACGCGCGCAAGAGTGTCGGCGCGGATGTGCCCTGCACGAGCTGCGCATTGACATCACGGAAGATCCATGGTGCGCCCTGCGCGGCGCGGCCGATCATTACTCCCTGTGCACCGGTGAAATCAAGTACCTGACGGGCGCGCGCAGCCGAATCGATATCGCCATTGGCAATCAACGGGATCTGCAGCGAGGTGCGCGCATCGCGCATGGTGTCGTATTCCGCATCGCCACGAAAATGATCCGCGCGTGTGCGGCCATGGATGCTCAACGCCGCGATGCCGCATGACTGCGCGATCGCCGCGACACGTGCAGCATTGCGCCGCGCCGGATCCACGCCCGTGCGGATCTTGAGCGTGACCGGCACGCTCACGGCGCTGGCGACCGCCTCCAGTATGCGTGCCACGAGCGGCTCGTCGGCCAGCAGCGCCGAGCCTGCATCGCGATTGCAGACCTTCTTGGCCGGACAGCCCATGTTGATATCGATGATCTGCGCACCGAGATCGACGTTCACGCGAGCGGCGGCGGCGAGCTCGGCCGCATCGCTGCCGACGAGCTGGACCACGCGTGGCTCGGGTTCTCCGTCGTGGTCCATACGACGCTGCGATTTCGGTGAGGACCACAGACGCTGATCCGCGCTGAGCATCTCCGCCGGCGTCAGCGCGGCGCCGAAATGGCGGCACAACAGGCGAAAGGGGCGATCGGTGACGCCCGCCATCGGTGCCAGCAGAACCGGACCCGCCAGCCGGTAGGGTCCGATCGTGAGGCTCATGGTGGGACGGCGGCGGCCGCGGCGGCCGCGGCGGCTGCGACGTCCCCGGCGCAGTGAATACCACTGCGGCCAGTGGGCAGGCATACATCGAGCTCAAAGCTGGCACTGTCGGCGCTTGGGTCGCGCACCTGTACTTCGGTATCGACGCGCTCGTCCGCAGCGAGGAAGCTTTGCGTCGAGCGTCCCTTGGGCCAATAGTTAGCCGGCGTCAGATCGCGTTCGGCGACCCGACGTCCATAGCGATCCAGCAGCGTCAGGCGCAGCAGCGGAACAGGCTGTGCGCGCGCCGCATGATTGGCGAGAGAAAAGCGCACGCGGATCGCCGCGTGCGGGCCGCCCGCGGATTCTGCGCCCTGCTGGCGGACTTCATAGGCCGACAGATCCCAATTCGGTTGCAGCGGCACACCCAGCGCCGCATACAGTCCCGTCACGGGATGCCCCCACGTGGGAGAAGCCGCCAGCGCATCGCGCCAGTGATTCACGAATTGCGCCAGCAGCAGCACCGCGAGCGCAACGGAGCCGGCGAGCCACAGGCGCTGCTGCATCGGCGGCGCGGCCCGCAGCGCCGGAATGTCGAAATCCGCCGAGCCGGCAGCGCCGGCCGTCAACTCATCCTGCTCGATCGGCGCTGCTTGCATGGCGGCGATGCCCGGATCGCGCCCGGCAGCCCGGGCAGCGCCCAGCGCCGCATCTGCGCCGGCGGCGCCGTCGCTGCTACGGCGCCCCGCTATGCGCGAGCGACGTGCTGCCAGCCGGCCCATGGAGCGCTGCTCGTTCGGCGCGGCGCTATCACTCGCTGCCGCGCCTGGCGACGGCGCTGCATTCGCTGTTCCCGCTGCCCCTGCGCTTGCCGTATCGCCAGCGGCCATGCCCAGACGTCGCGTAAAGAGATCCAGCTCATCGAGTGGCTTGTCGGGAACCCGGGCTTCGCTCTGGCGCACTTCGTCACCTTCGAGCACGATGTTCTCCACCGTCTGCGTCGGCCCTGCGTCCAGTCCCGTCGCGCGCGCCAGTGCTTCTTCTCCGTCCGCATTCAAGCCCAGGGTCTGCAGTACCAGCTCGAACTGATCGAGCGCATCCGCGTCACCTTCCTTGGCCGGTGACTCGTTGGAGAGAGGCGCCGGTGTCCGCGGCGCGGGATTGTTCTGCGCAGCCCGCATCGGCGCCGGTTTCGCTGCCGCTCTTGCGGCCGCGGCGGCTGCGGTGGCCGTCGCTGCTGCCGTGGCTGCCGCCGCTGCGGCCTGTGGCGAGGTGGCGGCGCTGGGCGAAGCCATCGCTGCGCCATGGGGTGCTGCTGGCGGCGGCGTGGGCTTGGGCAGGGGCTGTGCGGGCGCCTGCGCCTGCGTCGGCGCCGACGACGGTGCGGCCCGCGGGCGTCCCGCGCCCCCATCCACTGAGCCCGCGCTCGCAGGGGAAGGCACGGACGGGGTGATCGGCACAGGCCGCGTGGGCGCAGGCGTTGCGGCAGTGGTGGGCCCTCGCGGGCCAGGCGCTGCGCGTGTCGCGGGTGTCGGAGCTGCTGCCGGCGCTGGGGGTGCAGGGCGGACCGCAGCGGCAGAGGGGGCTGCCGCCTGCGCTGCGCCAGCGGCTGTCGTGCTCGCCGCGGCTGCCGGGCCGCGCGATGTGGCCGGCGCACTGGGTGCGTTGGGCGCACTGGGCGCACTGGGCGCACGACGCGCCGACGCCGCGGCGCTCACGGGGGCTGCGCCGCCGTCGATGGCGGCGGCGGTGATGGCACGATGAATCTGCGATGTGGAAGCCGGATCGGCCTGCGGCAGTTCCGGCAGCTCGGCGCCTGCACCCTCGACCGGAGCCTCGGAGAGCTTCAGCAGTGCATTGAAGACGTTGGAGCAGCGACCGCAGCGCACGTAGCCCTGGCCGACACGCAGATCATTGGCCGTGAGGGCAAGTGTCAGCGTGCATTTGGGACAGACAGTGAACATGGCGGCAGTGGCGCCCTCGGGCTTCAGAGTCGGATGCCGCTGAGCGCCACCCAACCGTCGCGCTGTGCATAGCGCCGCATATCAAACCACTGATCAAACGCCGCCGCCACATCGGCCGATTCCTCGGTCAGCAGCCCTGCCAGGATGAGACGCGACCCTGCCGGCAGCAGTCCTGCGAAGATCGATGCGCGCTGCTTGAGGGTCGGCGCCAGAATATTGGCCAGCAGCACATCGCAGCGTGCCGGCAGATCCTGCTCGCGCGCATGGGTGCGCAGTCGATCCGCCACGTCGTTGTGCTCGGCGTTCTCGCGCGTGGCGAGCAGCGCCTGCGGATCGATGTCGAAGGCATGCACGCGTCGCGCGCCCAGTGCCAGTGCGGCCAGTCCGAGCACACCGGAGCCACAGCCGTAATCGATCACGGTGCAGCCGCTCAGCCCGGACTGCGTGCGTGACAGCTCATCCAGCCACTGCAGGCACAGCGCCGTGGAGGGGTGGGTGCCGGTGCCGAAGGCCAGGCCCGGATCCAGTCGGACCACGGCGGCGCCGCAAGCACTGAGTTGCTCATGGCGCGGACAGATCCACAGCCGCTCGCCGAAGCGCATGGCGTGAAAGTCGCGCAGCCATTCGCGCTCCCAGACGCGATCGGCCACGGCACGCACGCCAAGCTCGCAGGCCGCGCGCTGCAGTCGCTGCGCGAGCGCGACAATGAGCAGCGCATCGGCACTGGCGGCGGTGAACAGTGCCTGCATACGGGTCCTGCGCCACAGCTTGAACTCACCGGGCAGCGGCTCGAGCACCGGCTCGTCCACGGCATCGCACAGGGTCACGGCGAGCGCACCCTCCGCCAGGCAGGCCTGTTCGGCCTCCGGAGCCGACAGCGCGCCCAGCTCGAAGCTCAGCTCGAGATAACCATGCACCGGCGCTGCAGCTGCCGCGCTCACTTGAGCCCGAGTCGGCGCTCCAGATAGTGAATATCCAGACCGCCGGCCTGAAACGCGGCGTGCGCGAGAATCTCCTGGTGCAGCGCGGTATTGGTCTTGATGCCCTCCACGACGAACTCGGACAGCGCATTGCGCATGCGGGCGATCGCAGTCTCGCGCGTATCGCCGTGAGCGATGAGCTTACCGATCAGCGAGTCGTAGTAGGGCGGCACGTTGTAGCCGAGGTACAGGTGGCTGTCGACGCGAATGCCGGGGCCGCCGGGTGGATGCCAGAGTTTGATCGGGCCGGGCGAGGGCATGAAGGTGCGCGCATCCTCGGCGTTGATGCGGCACTCGATCGCGTGGCCGCGCACCTGGACGTCCGCCTGCGTATAGGCCAGCTTGTCGCCGCCAGCGATGAGCAGCTGCGCCTTCACCAGATCGATGCCGGTCACGAGCTCGGTGACCGGGTGTTCGACCTGGATGCGCGTGTTCATCTCGATGAAGTAGAACTCGCCATCCTGATACAGGAACTCCATCGTGCCGGCGTTGCGATAGCCCACGGCGCGACAGGCCTCCACGCAGCGCTCGCCCATGGTTCTGCGCTGGCGGGCGCTGATGCCGGGCGCCGGTGCCTCCTCGATGACTTTCTGGTGCCGCCGCTGCATCGAGCAGTCGCGCTCGCCGAGGCTGATGACGTTGCCGTAGTGATCGGCCAGCACCTGGAACTCGATGTGCCGCGGGCGCTCGAGGAACTTCTCCATGTACACCGCGTCGTTGCCGAAGGCCGCCAGTGCCTCCGAGCGTGTCACCGCGATGGAGCTGAGCAGCGAGCCCTCCGAGTGCACGACGCGCATACCGCGACCGCCGCCGCCGCCGGAGGCCTTGATGATGACCGGATAGCCGATGTCGCGCGCGATGCGCAGGTTTTCTTCCGGGCTTTCACCGAGCGCACCATCCGAACCCGGCACGCACGGCACGCCCTGGCCGCGCATGAT
>DATBPG010000091.1:0-11771 GCA_036561485.1 Steroidobacteraceae bacterium
CGGCTGAGGTCCGGATGCACCACTTCGCGGGTGGTGACCACGCGCGTGGGGTCGAGCATGAACCAGCGCTGCGCATCGAACGTGACTTCGGACACCACGAATTCACCCGGGCCGCCGAGGGTCTGCGGGCTCGAGACAGCCTGACTGCCGGCCAGCAGTCTGCCGTCCGCAAGCTTTACCACCGGATGCAGCACGTGCAGATTTTCCGTGCGCGTCATCCATCGCAGCCGCGCGCGTCCGGTCAGGTCGATATAGGCGTCCTTTTCTTCCAGCGTCACCGCCACCGGTGACTTCGTCAGCCCGGTCCAAAGATCACGCCGTCCCTCGTGCGTCCACACCTCCACCGCGCCGGAATCCTCGCCGTAGAGATGCAGGCGCAGCTGTGGATTGGTGACGGCCGCCTGGGTGATGCGCCGGGCGCGATCGTCGAGCGTGCCGACATACGGCGGTTGTTGCCAGGCTTCGTGGAACAGGAGTGGCTGGCGCGACTCGGACTCATCCTGCAGATCCGCAGCGCTTGGCCCGCGCGGCTGAGCGATCGCTGTGCTGTAAACTCCTCCGAGCGCAAGCGCAATGATGAGCGCGCTGCGAGAGCCGACCCGAAGCCTCGTGAACCGGTTGCAGGGCGTGCCTGCCGGGCCGTCGAATGCTGATGTCATCGATCCTCCCCTCCAGCTGCCAAGAGCTGCGCTTCTCGATGGTGCCCCCGGCGTGAGGAGCAGGCAACTCGATGAATCGGGGATCGGCCAGGTGAAGGCGGTGTTCACGAGCGTGACCTATGGGACACGGTGCGTACGTCGGCAGCGGATTTCACATGGACAGCGAGCAGGCCGTAAGGGACGGTTCCGATGCGCACGAGCGCTGACGCCGCAGCGGCCAAAGTGCCGCCGGCCTATGCTAGGATGGTGCCGTTGACCACAGGAGTTCGAGGCAAGGGTTTTCAGTCTTTTCCGTGGGATGCATCCCATAGCTGTGCTGTTTTCTAGCTTCTTCCCCACGCGCCCCTCTGCCGCTCGCTGTCCGCAGGTTCTACGGTGATCCGTGCCGGTACCTTCGCGACGACTTACCGTGAACCCCGTCAGGCCCGGAAGGGAGCAGCGGTAACGGATCGGTCGGGTGCCGAAGCTCGCACTGGTGCGGATCACCTCCCGCCCCGACAATGACGAGACCATGACTTCCTATACCGCATTGGCGCGTACCTGGCGCCCACGCCGATTCAGCGAGATGACGGGGCAGGAGCACGTCCTGCGCGCCCTCGCCAATGCGCTCGAGAGTGGTCGCGTACACCACGCATTTCTGTTCGCCGGCACCCGCGGGGTGGGCAAGACGACGGTGGCGCGCATTCTCGCCAAGTGCCTCAACTGCGAGCGCGGCGTGAGCGCTACACCCTGCGGGGAATGCGCCAGCTGCCGCGAGATCGATGCTGGCCGCAGCGTCGACCTGATCGAAGTGGATGCGGCTTCGCGCACCCGCGTGGATGACACGCGTGAGCTGCTCGACAACGTGCAGTACGCGCCGACGCACAGTCGCTACAAGATCTACCTCATTGACGAGGTGCACATGCTCTCGGCGCATTCCTTCAATGCGCTGCTCAAGACGCTGGAGGAGCCACCGCCGCACGTGAAGTTCCTGCTGGCGACGACTGATCCGCAGAAGCTGCCGGTCACGGTGCTGTCGCGTTGCCTGCAGTTCAATCTCAAGCCGCTGCCGCAGGCATCGATCAGTGCCAGGCTCACGCAGATCCTGTCCGCGGAGGCGATCGAGTTCGAGCCCGCCGCCCTCACGCTGATCGCTCGGGCCGGGCAGGGCAGTCTGCGCGATGCCCTCTCGCTGCTCGATCAGCTGCTCGCCTACGGCAACGGTCGGGCGCTGGAAGTGGACGCGCGCGCCATGCTGGGCACCGTCGAGCGCGAGCATGTGGTGCGCGTCGCGGAGCTGCTGGCGCGCGCCGACGGCGCGGCGCTGATGGACTACCTGCGCAGCCTCGAGGAGCGCTCTCCCGATTATGCCGAGCTGCTGCAGCAGCTGGCGGCGCTGTTCGAGCGCGTGGCGCTCAAGCAGCTGATCGGCGCATACGAGGGCGATGAGCTGCACCCGCCGGAGCTGCTTGCGCGCCTGGCGGCCGAGATCCCGGCCGAGGACGTGCAGCTCTATTATCAGACCGCGATACTCGGGCGGCGCGATCTCGGCCTTGCACCCGATGCACCGACGGGATTTCGCATGAGCCTGATCCGCATGCTCGCCTTTCGCCCCCCCGGCGCGCCCGGCGGCGCGGCCGAAGCGCTCAGCGCCCCGCCGCGCGCGGGGCGCCCGCCGACATCGGCGGCGACATCGTCCACGTCGGCAGTCACTTTGGCGGCCACCGCGGCACCCCAGGCGGCCGATGAGCGGCCCGCGGCGCCTGCTCCGGGTGCCGTGGCGGGCGCGGCAGGGGGCGCTGGCGGCGCGCCGCCCATTGCCTCCCAGGAGCAATGGGCGACGATCGTGGCCTCCCTGGACCAGGGACTGCCGCGACAGTTGGCCGCCAACTGCGTGATGCTCGGTCGCGAGGGCATCACCCTGCGACTCGGACTGGATGCGCGGGGCGCGACGCTGCGTACGCCCTCGGCAGAGGACAAGCTCGCGCAGGCGCTGACCCGCGTGCTCGGCAGCGCCGTACGCGTGCAGATCGAAGTGGTGCCAGGACAGCCCCCGACGCTGGCGCGCGCCAACGAGCAGAATGCTGCCGCCCGCCAGAGCGAGGCACGCGCCGCGTTCGATGCCGATCCAATGGTGGGAGCATTCAAGCGGCGCTTCGGCGCGAGCGTGCTACCCGACTCGGTACGTCCCGGCGAACCGAACGATTGAGTTGACAGAGGATTCCCATGGCCAACATGAACCAGATCATGCGACAGGCGCAGGCGATGCAGGCCAATCTGCAGAAGGCGCAGGCGGAGGTGGCCGCGCTCGAGGTCATCGGCGAGGCGGGCGGCGGCATGATCAAAGTCACGATGACCGGCCGTCACGAGGTCAAGCGGGTGCAGATCGAGCCGAGTGTCATCGGCGAGGACCGTGAGATGCTCGAGGATCTGATCGCCGCGGCAATCAACGATGCCGTGCATCGGGTCGAGAGCGCAACGCAGGCGAAGATGTCGGCCGTCATGGGCGGCATGTCGCTGCCGCCCGGCGTGAAGATGCCCTTCTGAGGGCAGCACGCCGCGACCGACGTGAAGCACTCCGCCGCACTCACCGCGCTGATCGACGCTCTGCGCGCATTGCCCGGCGTCGGGCCAAAGGGCGCTCAGCGCATGGCATTTCATCTGCTGCAGGAAGGCCGCCCGGCCGCGCGCGGACTGTCCCAGGCGCTCACCCAGGCGCTCGAGCGGGTAGGACGCTGCAGTCGCTGCCGCATGCTGACCGAAGGGGCGTTGTGTGCCATCTGCGCGCAGCCCGCGCGTGATGTCGCGACGCTGTGCATCGTGGAGTCACCCGCGGATGTCGTGGCGATCGAGCAATCGGGCGGCTATCGCGGGCACTACTTCGTACTGATGGGGCACCTCTCGCCGCTCGATGGCGTGGGCCCCGAAGAGCTCGGAATTCAGGAGCTCGATGCGCAGCTGCAGGAGGGCAGCGTGCGCGAGGTCATCCTCGCTACCAATCCCACGGTGGAAGGGGAGGCGACGGCGCACTTTCTCTCCGAGCTGGTGCGCGCACATGGTATCGCCGCGAGCCGCATTGCCCACGGTGTGCCGGTGGGTGGGGAGCTCGAATACGTCGACGGTGGCACGCTCGCGCATGCATTGGCGGGACGGCAGACGCTGACGTAGCCCTACCTCCACGCGCGCGACAATCTCTGATACAGACGCCGCAGCCGGCGATAACTCTCGTAACGACGCTGCGCGAGCTGCGTGCCGAGCGCAGCGCGTACCGCGCAGTCCGGCTCCTGCATATGCAGGCAATCGGCGAAGCGGCAGCCTGGCGCGAGTGTTTCGATTTCCACGAAGCCCAGGGTATCGCGCGGCAGGCGTTCGATGGCCGGAGCGAAATCGCGCACGCCCGGTGAATCGAGCAGCTGCGCCTCGCGCGGCAGTGCGTACAGACGCGTGGCCGTGGTGGTATGCCTGCCGGTCTGATCACGGGCCAGGGATCCGACGGCGGAATCGGCACCGGGAATCAGAGCACGCAGCAGCGATGACTTGCCAGTGCCGGATTGGCCCACCAGCATCGCGGTCTGTCCTGGGAGCGCCTCGCGCAGCGTCTGCGTGCCGATGCCGGCATGAGCGGACACTTCGAGGCAGCGGTATCCGGCCGACGCAAACACCGCCAGCTGGGCGCGCAGACTCTCATCGGCCAGCTCACACTTGTTGAGCAGCACCTGCGCCGCGATGCCGGCGCTGTGCGCGGCGCAGAGGTAGCGGTCCACCACGAACAGGTCGGGCTGCGGTACCGGCGCGAACATCACCAGAAGCAGCGACAGATTGGCCGCGATGAGCTCCCCGCCGCCGCGCGCATTGCTGCGATAGAGCACCCCGCTGCGCGGCTCGACCGCCAGCACGCGCATTTCCCCATGCTGGGGGTCGTAGGCGACCTGCACCCAGTCCCCGCAGACCAGGCGCAGCTGGCGCTGGGCCGGCCGCGCCGCAATTTCCTCTCCCTGCAGCGTGCGCACCCGCAGGTGCCGGCCGTGGGTGACACAGACACGCGCCCGCTGCCCGGGCGCGCTCATCGCCCGTCCGTGCGCGGCTGGTGAGACACGTAGGATCGTGCCGATTGCTGGAGCGGAAAATGCGCCGACATTCCTTGCTATGATGCCTGAACTCTCGAGAGCTTCCGCAGCGAGCATGGTCAATCACGAGCATCTCATCTGGATCGATCTGGAAATGACCGGGCTGATGCCCGACAGCGATCAGATCATCGAGATCGCCACGATCGTTACGGATAAGGATCTGAACATCATCGCCGAGGGACCGGAGCTCGCCATCCATCAACCCGAGGAGGTGCTGGCGCGCATGGATTCCTGGAACCAGCGTCAGCACAGCGGCTCGGGTCTGATCTCACGAGTGCGCTCCAGCCGCATGACCCTTGCAGAGGCCGAGCGCCAGACACTGCTGTTTCTGAGCGTGCACGTGCCGCCGGGGGTCTCGCCCATGTGCGGCAACAGCATCTGCCAGGATCGGCGCTTTCTCGCGCGTCTCATGCCGGAGCTGGAAAAATTCTTTCACTACCGCAATCTCGACGTGAGTACGCTCAAGGAGCTGGCACGGCGTTGGATGCCCTCGGCGCTCTCGGGATTGAAGAAGCAGTCGGCGCATCTGGCGCGCGCCGATATCGAGGAATCCATCAACGAGCTGCGGCACTACCGTGTTCACATGTTTGTGTCCCCCTGAACAAGCGCCTGCGCGCCTGCGCGCCGGCGCGGCGGGCGCGGCGCCGCGCTGCCTGCGCGTGAGGCGCCGCACATTCCGGGAGCGGCACGGCAGGCGAGCGCCACACAGCACATGCTATAGTCGCTGCATGCTCTGCGACACGGACATACCGGTGTCATGGCGCGCGCGGCCCCGCAGCTTCGTCGCGCTGATGAGCCTGTATGAAAGCAATCATGTGCGCTTTCTGCATCTGGCAGGCGATCCCTCGCGCCTGTCGGGAACGCTGATATCGCGCGTGCCGGGAGACTGTGAACTGCAGCTCTCGGTGCTCGAGCACATGCCCTACACCAGCTCGCTGGAACTGACCTATCTGTTGTCCCTCGACGGCGGCCCGGGACCCGGGAAGCCGACGCTGCGGGTACCGAATCTGCGGCTGCGCGCCTATCACGATGCCCGGCTGCTCGAGGTTGAATGTGCGTCGCTGCCGCAGGCCACGCGGCGCACAGGGCAGGCACGGCAGGCAGAACGTGAACTGCGGCAGCGTTGGGCGCGCAACATGATGCTAAATAAATGGCTGGAATACTGCGCGGAGCGGGGCCATCGGTTCACCGAGCAGCGGTCCGGCAGCTAGCAGCTGACGCCGGCCGCGGCAGCGGGGCGTCGATGGCCGCCAGGCGTTCATGGGGCCACTCTCACAATTCTTGCGTCAATTCGGCTTTTTGCGCCTGGGCGCTGCGACTGCGAACCGCGGCATCGACGATGAGCGCGTGCTGCACCTGTTCCGCAATCGCGCCGAGCTGAAAAAGGCCTACAGCGGACTGCAGGACGAGATCCATCGTCTCAAGGAGCGCGTCAAGCAGCAGGAAGGCGCCACGGCGCGCGTCCAGGAGATGCTGCAGGGTCTGGAGGCGCGCCTGGGCCAGCCGGAAACGGGCTATCCGGCGCTGGTGTTCTATCAATTGCGCGAGCTTTGGGGGCAGGGCCGCACCCTGCTGACGCAATTCGTGGCCGAGCTTGCGGCGCAACAGGAAGAGCGCGAGCGGCGCGCCTTCTTCGCCGAGCGCAACCGGCGGCTGTTCGCCAAGCGCCAGAGCGCCGAGAGCACACTGCGCGAGGCCGAAGCCCGCGCCGCCGAAGCCCGCGGCCGGGTCGCCGAGCTCGAGCAGCAGCTGCAGCAGCTGCGCCGCTTCTGGCATTACTTCCGCCGCCGCTCCCTGCGCGGGCAGCTGCAGGCTGCGGGATTGCAGGCGCTGCTCAGCGCGCAGGATCTGGAGGCCGCGCGCGCCGTCTGCGATCAGATCGAGAACGAGACGCTGCCGGAATTCGGCGGCCTGTCCCTGGATGCGCGCCGCGCAATCAATCTGGCCGCGATCGCCTATGGACAGGTGCTCTGCGAGCGGCTGCAGCACACCTCACTGGTAGAGCTGGCGCGCGAGGCGACGTCGCTGCGCGAGCCGCCGCGCGAGGACTACGGCGATCGCGGCGCCTGCGAAGCCATGATGGCGCAGATCTGTGCCGCCCGCAGCGTGCTCCAGGGCCGCAACGGCCTGCAGGCCGAAGTCAGACAGCGCTCGGATCGCCTGCGCGAGCTGGCCAAGTACCGCAGTGGCGCCGACACCGTGCCAACCGCCGAGAGCCTTGCCTCGACGTTGGACGGCTCGAAGGTGCTCGCCGACGATCTCTGGGAGATCTATCGGGTGCTGCTGCGCTAAGGGGTCGGGTTCCCCGTCACCTGACGGCGCACGACCTGCGGCTCATTGCCTGCAGGTGCCCGCGCTGCGACCTCATCGGCCATGATGTCCGCAGCCTGCGCCAGGATCACATCCGGCTCATCGGCGACCTTGATGTCGCTCACGGCCTTCAGCGGCATGAGCCCATCGGCGGCGCGCCGGCTGTTTTCGTCGGCAAGGCGCATCTGATCCTGCTGCGTGCGCTGCTGCTGACGCTGCGCCAGATTCAGCGACAAGGTCTTTTCCTGCCGGTCCTGGTCGAGCATCGCCAGGCTCGCGAGCAACCATTGGTAGTCGGCGTCGTGCTGGGCGCGATCCGACTGCTCGGTGGCGAGCGTCTGCACGAGCTTGGGCTTGGGCGCGAGCGCGTGGAAATTGGCCGGTGCGATGCGATCCCAGGGCAGAGCATTGTCCATGACGCTCTCGCCGACGTCGGTCGGACTGATGGGCGAGGGCAGCGAGATGTCCGGGGTGACACCGCGCAGTTGTGTGCTCTCGCCTGTCACGCGATAGAACTTGCCGATCGTGACCGTGACCTGTCCCTGCACCGGCTGGGAGGACCAGCGGTCGAGCGGGATGACGCTCTGCACGGTTCCTTTGCCGAAACTGGTCTGGCCGATGATCAGGCCGCGGTGGTAGTCCTGAATGGCGCCCGCAAAAATCTCCGAAGCCGAGGCACTGGTGCGATCCACCAGCACGGCGAGCGGTCCCGCATAGGCCTGTCCGGAATCCGGCTCGTCGAGCACTTCCAGCTGTCCGGTCGTATCGCGCAGCTGGACCACCGGGCCGTGATTGATGAACAGGTGCGTCAGGCCTATGGCCTCGGGCAGATAGCCTCCGCCATCGCCGCGCAGATCGAGCACCAGGGCATCCACGCCTCCCGCAGCGCTGAGCTGCTGCAGCAGACGGCGTACATCGTTGGTGGTGCTGCGGTTGGTGGTATTGCCTCCACCGGCCTCTTCCATGTCGTTGTAGAAGTTCGGCACGGTGATGATGCCGATCTTGTACACATGGCCGTTACGCGTGATCTGGCGCACTTCCTTCTTGGGCGCCTCGTTCTGCAGGGTCACTTTGTTGCGCGTGAGCGCCAGCGTGCGCTCGGCCGTGCCCGGCGTGGCGCCGGCGGGCAGGATCTGCAGCCGCACCAGCGTACCCTCGCGCCCGCGGATCAATTGCACGACGTCATCCAGGCGCCAGCCGATGATGTCGACCATCGCGCCGTTGGCTCCCTGGCCCACCGCCGTGATGCGATCGTTCGGCTTGAGCGTGCCATCGGCCGCAGCCGGGCCACCGGGAAGAATATTCGTGACCGTCACGTAGTCGTCGGTCTGCCCGAGCGAGGCGCCGATGCCCTCGTAGCTCAGACTCATCTGGATCCGATACTCCTCGGAGCTGCGCGGCGAGAAGTAATTGGAGTGCGGATCGTAGCTGGCGCAATAGGAGTTCATCAGCGCCTCGAACACATCCTCGGGCGCCACCTCGCCAATGCGGTGAAGCATGCTCTGGTAGCGCTTGCGCAGGATATCGGCCGTCTGTGGCCAGGTCTTGCCGGTGAGCATCAGCGAGATCGCATCGTTCTTCACCCGCAGGCGCCAGAGCTCATCCATCTGCTGCTGGGTCGTGGGCCACGCGGCATGCTCGCGGTCGACCGTGAAGCTCTCGTTAACGGTCCAATCCGGCTGCGTATCCAGCAGCTTCAATGCGTAGGCGATGTGTTCGCGGTTGCGCTGCTGGAAAACATTGAAGATCAGGTAGGCCGGATCGAGCTCGCCCGTATGGATCATGTCGCCGAAGCGATACTTCCAGCGATCGAAGGTGGCGATATCGCTCGCCAGGAAGTAGTTATGCTGGCCGTCGAGCGTCGTCAGAAAGTGTTGATAGACCAGCGGCGAGAGGCGCTGGTCGATGGGAATGTGCCGGTAATGGTTCTGCTCCAGGATCCCGGCGATGCGCGGGGCGAGCATGCGCTGCTGCGGCGTCGGGGCAATGGCACCGGTGGGCAGCAGGCCGGTAGCGGCCGGAGCACCGGTCGAGCCGGCGGCAGACAGCACCAGCAGCGCGATGGCCGCCAGGGCGAGCGGCGCTCCGACGGAGCGCCAGAAACGGGGCGTCTGGGACATGCGTATGGGAGCCTTGCGGCGGTTTACGGGTGATTATGCAGAGTCTGACAGCTTTGCAGCCGATATGGCAGTCGGCGCAATTTCTGCGGGGCCGCGGCTTCTACCGACAGCCGGGCGGGCGTCAGCCTCGGCGCCGTCCCCGCCAGACATCGCGCGAATTGCCCCCCAGCGCGCTGTCGTAGGGGTCGAAGCCGCGGGCCTGGCGCCGCCGCTCCTGCAGTCCCAGCCCGTCCATCGCCAACGCAAGCTTGATGTCGCGCAGGACATCCTCGCGATCGCGATGCGTGCGTGGCTGGCTGGCGTCCCCTGGTTTTGGCTCGTCCGGCTCGCTCATATCCTGCAACGCGAGACTGTCCCCGACCGGCAGAGTATCTGCCGACGACCTAGGATGACACAGCCGCGTAGCGGCTGCATCTCGCGCTGGGTCACTTATGTAACAGGCGCCGCAGCAGCCGCAGCACGCAAAGCAGCAGGTAGGGGGAGAGGGCGACGAACCAGAAGGCCTCGGAGCCGCGCGAGAGGCCGACCAGGAAATCGCGCCACAGCGCGAAGACGCCGCCATGCTCATAGGGGCCGAGGCTGCCGCGGCCCATGGCAAAGATCAGGCATGGCATGACGACGATGCCCAGAACCAGGCAGAGCGCCGCCAGCATCAGCTCCCGCAGCCAGGCGCGCGCGGGCAGCGGTGCCCCGGCCGGCGGCAGCGGCTCCTGCGCCGGTGACTGCAACGGTGTGTTCACGGTGTCATTCACTGCCTGGATCCCCAGGGCTCAAACCCTTTGTGCATAATAGCCGGCGCATGAAAAATATCAGAGCGGCCGTGATCGGTGCGGGCTATCTGGGCCGCTTCCATGCGCAAAAATACAGCCAACTCGAGCACTGTACGCTCGTCGGGGTGGCCGATACGCATATGGCCACGGCGGAGCGTGTCGGCGCGGAACTGGGTGTGCGGGCGCTTGCCGATTATCGCGGCCTGCTCGGCGAGGTCGACGCGGTCAGCATCGCAACGCCGACACCGACGCACTGTGCGATCGCGCTCGCATTCCTGCACGCCGGCGCGCATGTGCTGGTCGAGAAGCCGATCACCGAGAGCACTGCGCAGGCCGAAGCGCTGATCGATGCGGCGCGCAAAGCCGAGCGGGTGCTGCAGGTCGGGCACCTGGAGCGTTTCAACCCCGCGATCCTGGCGGCCGAGGCACTCCTGGCCGAGCCGCGCTTCATCGAGTGTCAGCGGCTCGCGCCGTTTCGCGAGCGCGGCACGGACGTGAACGTCGTGCTCGATCTGATGATTCACGATATCGACCTGCTGCAGATGATCGTCGGCAGTCCGCTCGCGGCGATGGATGCCATCGGCACGGCGGTGTTTTCCGGCGAAGTGGATATCGCCAACGCACGCTTGCGCTTCCAGAACGGCTGCGTGGCCAATGTCACGGCCAGCCGCGTGAGCCTGAAGACCGAGCGCAAGCTGCGCGTGTTCCGCGACGATGCGTACCTGTCGATCGATCTGCAGCAGAAGATTCTGACCGTCATCCGCAAACGCCAGAGCGGCACGCAGGGCGAGGCCTGCTCGCCCGCGGAGCTGCTGGCCGGCGGCGGCCTGCCGGTGCACATCGAGGAACAGAGCTTCGAGCAGGGCGATGCGCTGCGCGCCGAAATCGAGGCGTTCCTCGCCGCGGTGCGCGGGGAGGGAGCGGTCAAGGTATCCGGCGAGGACGGACTGCGCGCGCTGCGCACGGCCATGGCCATCACGGCCAGGGTGCGCGGCGCTGAGGCGGCCGAGCTGGCCCTCCCACGCGGTATGCTGCCGATCGACCCATGAGCCCGAGCGAACTCCCGGCATGCGCGCCAAGCCGCAAGGTGACGGTCGCCGCCGTGCAGCTTTCCTGCAACTGGGATCTGGCCGCCAATGTCGCCAACGCCGAGCGCCTGGTGCGCCGCGCCCACGCCCAGGGAGCGCAGATCATCTTGCTTCCCGAGCTGTTTGCGACTCCCTACTTCTGCATCGAGCAGGACAGCGCCCACCTGCGGCTGGCGCAGAGCGTCGAGGACAGCGAGCTGCTGCGCCGCTTTGGAGCCTTGGCCCGGGAGCTCGGCGTGGTGCTGCCGATCAGCTTCTTCGAGCGCGCCGGCACGGTGTACTTCAACTCGCTGGCGATGTTCGATGCGGATGGGAGGTTGCTGGGCGTGTATCGCAAGTCGCACATTCCAGACGGCCCGGGTTATCAGGAAAAATTCTACTTCACCGCCGGCGACAGCGGCTTTCGCGTCTGGGCGACGCGCTTCGGCCGTATCGGCGCCGCCATCTGCTGGGATCAATGGTTTCCCGAATGCGCGCGCATTCTGGCGCTGCGTGGAGCGGAGCTGCTGCTCTATCCAACGGCCATCGGCAGCGAGCCGCCCCCGGCACCCCCGGTGGACTCGCGGCTGCACTGGCAGCGCACGCAGCAGGGGCACGCGGCCGCCAATCTCATGCCGCTGGTGGCCGCCAATCGCTTCGGGGTTGAGCGCTCGGGCCAGAACCCCGGCCTCTCTATCCGATTCTATGGCTCCTCATTCATCGCCGATGCGAGCGGAGG
>DATBPG010000092.1:0-19927 GCA_036561485.1 Steroidobacteraceae bacterium
GTGCGCCATGAACATCAACGGCGTGAACACCCTCGCCTGCACCCGCGCCTGCAGCGACGTGGGCAGCGGCGACATCGCCATCTACCCGCTGCCGCACATGCCGGTCATCAAGGATCTGGTCACGGACCTGACGAATTTCTACGCCCAGTACGCGGCCATCAAACCCTGGCTGCAGACGCGCACCCCGGCGCCCCCGGATCGCGAGCGCCTGCAGAGCAAGCAGGACCAGCAGCGCATCGATCGGCCCGCCGCGTGCATCCTGTGCGCCTGCTGCTCCACTTCCTGTCCGAGCTATTGGTGGAACTCGGAGCGCTACCTCGGGCCGGCGGCGCTGCTGGCGGCCTATCGCTGGATCGTGGACAGCCGCGATGAGGCACTCGGCGAGCGGCTCGATGCGCTGCAGGATCCATTCCGTCTGTACCGCTGCCACACCATCATGAACTGCACCGAGGCGTGTCCAAAGGATTTGAACCCGGCCAAGGCCATCGGCGCCATCAAGCAGATGCTCGCGGAGCGGGCGCACTGAGGCGGGCATGCCGGCCCAATCTGCCGAGCCTGCCGAGCCTGCCGAGGCCGCCAGGACTGCCGCTGCAGCCCGTGCGCGTCTCGGCTGGCACTGCCGTCGCGGCACGCGCGAGCTCGACCTGCTGCTGCAGCGCTGGCTTGCGCAGCGCTATGAGGCCTGCGATGCCGCCCGGCGTGCCCTGTTCGAGGCGCTCCTGGAGATGCCCGACCCGGTGCTGGCGGACTATCTGCTGGCCGGCCGGCGCCCGGCGCAGGCGGAGCTGGCGGGGCTTGTCGAGGCTATCCGCACACTCGCTGTCGCCCCCGCTTCCTGAACGGCGAGCCCCCGGGCGCTGCTCTGCGCGCCCGGTTATAACCGATACGATGCCTGGCGGCGCCCGTTGCTGAGCTGCGCCCGCGGCAGTCCTACCTGACGTTCCGCCTTGCGCCGCTCATGCCCGGCCACAGTGGCAATGCCCGGCCGGGCGTCACCGGCGGTATTATGTCGGGAGGGTCGCCGGAACCTCGGACCCCTCGCCCGGTCCAACCGCTGTCTGCGGGGCATGGCGAAGGGGCGGGACCAATCCGGTGACTGCATCAACTGTTAGACTCGACTCGATGGCGAACTTTCGAGTTCGCCTTGAGTCCCAGGCCGCGCAGCGGCGGTCTGGCAATCAGGAAGCAGAACTGCCGATGGGCCCCGATGCAAGTGACCTGGGCTTGGTTCGACGGGTGCAGCGCGGAGAGCGCGGCGCCTACGACCTGCTGGTGCTCAAATATCAGCACAAGGTCGTCAAGCTCGTCATGCGCTACCTGCGCAATCCTGCCGATGCCGAGGATGTCGCGCAGGAGGCTTTCATCAAGGCCTACCGCGCTTTACCGCAGTTCCGCGGGGACAGCGCTTTCTACACCTGGCTGTACCGCATCGCCATCAACACCGCGAAGAACGCCCTGGCCGCGCGCGATCGCAACCCCGTGACGTATGACCTGGACCTGCAGGGCAACGACGAGTCGACGGACATGGTTGGACGACTGAAGGATCCGGAAACCCCCGAGGGCCTGGCACTCACCGAGGAGATCCGCGCCACGGTCAATGCCGCGATCGGCGAGCTGCCCGAGGATCTGCGCACCGCGATCGTGCTGCGGGAGCTCGAGGGGATGAGCTATGAGGAGATCGCGCAGTCGATGGACTGTCCGGTGGGGACGGTGCGCTCGCGCATCTTTCGTGCGCGTGAAGCCATCGATCGGCGCCTGCGGGAAGTGTTTGACGCGGGGCTCGGCCGTGCCGAGGAACTGGTCTAGCTGCCCTGGATGATGATGTCGTGAAGCAGGACGAAGTCGAAAGCCAGCTCTCTGCCATGTTCGATGGTGAGTTGCCCACGGCCGAATGCGAGCTGCTCTCGCGCCGCATCGACCGGGACGAGAAGCTGCGCGGGCGCTGGTCACGCTATGCGCTGATCGGCGCGGCCATGCGCTGCGAGCCGGTCGCCACCGCGGGCAGCGACTTCGCCAGCCGCGTCAGTCGCGCCGTGGACAGCACGGTCGCCGCGCAGGCGCTGGACATGCGCCGTCGCCGCCGTAACCGCTACGTGTGGCAGTCGGCGCTGGCAGCCTCGCTGGTCAGCGCAGTGGCCGGCCTGTCGCTGGTGATGCTGCGGCAGGTGGCCTCCCACTCCGTACTGCCGGGAATGCGCGACGCGGCACTGGGCGCCGCTGCGCTCGCGGTGCCGGCGGCACACGGGCCCGCACGTCTGGCGGCCGTGGGCCTGCGCCACGGTATGCCCGGCCCACGCGCCGCGGCCAGAGCGCATCCTGCAGCGAGCAGCAGCGCCGCCCGCGAGCCCTTCAGCTACGTGACTCCCGCGAACGATGCCTCGGATCCGACGGCGCTGCGCACCGAGCTGGTGGACTACATCGTCGCGCACAGCGAGTATTCCACCCCGCTGATGCGACCGGATCTGCTGTCGGCGTTGATCAGCGGCGAAGATCCTGCGGATGATGCAGTCCATGGGTCCGGCGCTGCCAGCCCTTCCGCGGCCGATCCTGCCACTCATTCCACCGCGACGGCGGGTGATGCGGATGCGCCGACCGCGGCTTCTGCTGCCGGCCGCTGAGCTGCTCGGCGCCGCGGCGCTGCTCTGGAGCATCGCGCAGGGCGCTGCCGCTGCTGCCGGCACAGACGCCGGCGCGCCCACGACGCTGCCCGGGGCCTCCCCGCACGTGGCCGCGGTGTCGCCCGATGATCCGCGCAGCTGGCTGGCACGCACCGATCGGGCGTTGGCGACGCGCAATTACCGCGGCGTGTTCGTACACGAGCACGGCGGGGAAACCGAAACCCTGCGGGTCGTGCAGCGCGTAGGTCCGGAGGGCCTCTCCGAGCGGCTGCAGTCGATGGATGGATCGGGCCGTGAATTCATCCGCCGCGGCAACCAGCTGCTGTGCTATCTGCCCGACCGGCACATGGTGCTGGTGGAGCGCAGCGCCGGCACCGGGCTGCTGTTTGGTGGCCTGCCAAGTCTGGAAGCCGCGCTGGCTGGGGAATACAGCGTCACCCAGGTGACCCGTACGCGTGTCTCCGGACGTAGCGCGCGTGTCATCGGCATCGAGCCGCGCGATCAGCTGCGCTATGGCTACCGCGTATGGATCGATGAGGCCACGGCGATGCCGCTGCGCATGCAGCTGCGTGACTCCCAGGGCCACACCCTCGAGCAGATCGTTTTCACCGATCTGGTGCTGCCGCCACATATCTCACCGGCGGAGCTCGCGCCGGGCCTGGACGCGCACAACTATCGCTGGGTGCAGCAGGACATACCCGCGCCCGCTGCCGCCGACACGCCGGGCCTGGCCATCGCGTGGCAGGCAAGCTCCCTGCCGCCGGGCTTTCGCCTGACGGCAAGTGCCCGGCAGATGCTGCCCGGCGGACCCGCGGAGCATCTGGTATTCACCGATGGGCTCGCCTCGGTGTCCGTGTTCGTGCAGGCGCGGCGGAGCAACGGCGGCCCGGCGCTTGCGAGCTCGCACGATGACTCGGCAAGCCTGGGCAGCTCATCGGCGTATTCCACGGCCGTGCAGGGCTACCGCATCACCGTGGTTGGCGAAGTTCCGCCCGAGACCGTGCGCCAGATCGCACGGTCGATGCGCACGGCCGTGCCCCCGCCAGCCGTGGGCGAATCGAGCCTGGGGATACTACCCGCTGCCAACGCGGTGGGCTCCGCGCCAGCACCGGCTGCAGGCCCCTTGCGCAGTCCCGGTGCGGGCCACGGCGGCGGTTTCGAACCGGTCCCCGGCACCCTGGGCTTCGGCGGCGCCGCCTCCGCGGGCGGGCACCTCACCCCCGCTGGCGGAGCACACCGGCATTGAGCCAGGCCGCACCTGCCGCACGCGGCCTGCTGCTGCTGACGCGGGAGGAATGCGAGCTGTGCGAGCAGATGGCCGCGGCCCTCAGCGCGCTCGCGCAGCGCGTGGCGCTGCCCCCGCTGAGCAGTGCCGACGTGGATAGCGACGCCCACTGGCAGCGCCGCTATGGCCTGAAGGTTCCGGTGCTGCTGCTCGATGGCACGCCCGTGTGCCGCACACGCCTTGACGAGGGGCAGCTGCTCGGCGCCCTGCGACGGCGGGGCGACCCGCTATAATCCGCCGCCCCTGACCCCCGAGGCGCGGGCCTGCCCGCCGCGCCACGCAAGGCCCCAAGCTCCCCCGATGCAACGCATACGTAACTTCTCCATCATTGCGCACGTCGATCATGGAAAGTCCACACTCGCCGACCGGCTGATCCAGCTCTGCGGGGGACTGGCGGAGCGGGAAATGCAGGCGCAGGTTCTCGACTCGATGGATCTGGAGCGCGAGCGCGGCATCACCATCAAGGCCCAGAGCGTCACGCTCAACTATGAGGCGAAGGACGGGCAGCGCTACCAGCTCAACCTCATCGATACCCCGGGGCACGTGGACTTCTCGTACGAGGTGTCGCGCAGCCTCGCGGCCTGCGACGGCGCCCTGCTGGTCGTGGATGCCTCCCAGGGCGTGGAGGCGCAGAGCGTCGCCAACTGCTATACCGCGATCGAGCAGGACGTCACCGTTCTGCCGGTCATCAACAAGATCGATCTGCCCTCGGCGGACCCTGTGCGGGTCATCGAGGAGATCGAGCAGATCATCGGCATCCCGGCGGACGATGCCGTACTGGTCAGCGCCAAGACCGGTCAGGGCGTGCCCGAGCTGCTCGAGGCGATCATCGAGCGCATCCCGCCGCCGAAGGGGGATGCACAGGCGCCGCTGCAGGCGTTGATCATCGACTCCTGGTTCGACAACTACGCAGGCGTGGTGTCGCTGGTGCGGGTGGTTAACGGTAGGGTCTGCCGCGGTGATCGTGTGCGCATCATGTCCACCGGCCGGAGCTTTCACGTCGACCGGCTGGGCCGCTTCACGCCCAAATCCCTGCCGCTGGAGAGTCTGGGCGCCGGCGAGGTGGGCTTCCTGATCGCCGGCATCAAGCAGATCGATGGGGCGCCCGTGGGCGATACCATCACGCTGGATGCGCGGCCTTCCGAGACCGCACTGCCGGGCTTCAAGCAGATCCAGCCGCGCGTTTTCGCCGGGCTGTTTCCGGTCAATGCCGAGGATTACGAGGCCTTTCGTGACGCTCTCGCCAAGCTCAAGCTCAACGACTCGGCGCTGCATTACGAACCGGAGGTCTCCACGGCGCTCGGCTTTGGCTTTCGCTGCGGTTTCCTCGGGCTGCTGCACATGGACATCGTGCAGGAGCGTCTGGAGCGCGAATATTCGATCGATCTGGTCACCAGCGCCCCCACGGTGGTGTACGAGCTCGCGCGTACCGACGGGACGGTCGGGTACGTCGACAATCCAGCCAAGCTGCCGGTGGTCAACGACATCGCGGAGCTGCGCGAGCCAATCATCTTGGCAACCATTCTGGTGCCGCCCGACTATGTGGGCGGGGTGCTCGGCCTGTGCAGCGAGAAGCGCGGCGTGCAGAAGAAAATGCTCTATCTGGGCCGGCAGGTGTCGCTGCAGTACGAGCTGCCGCTCGCCGAGGTGGTGCTGGACTTCTTCGACCGCCTGAAGTCCGTCAGCCGCGGCTACGCCTCATTCGATTACCACTTCAGCCATTTTCAGGCCGCGCCATTGGTGAAGCTCGACATCCTCATCAATGGCGATTGCGTGGATGCGCTCTCGATGATCGTGCACCGGGACAACGCCTATGGGCACGGCCGCGAGCTGGTGGACAAGATGCAGGAACTCATTCCCCGCCAGATGTTCGAAGTGGCGGTGCAGGCTGCGATCGGCAGCCATATCATTGCGCGCGCCACGGTCAAGGCGCTGCGCAAGAACGTGCTTGCGAAGTGCTACGGCGGAGACATCACGCGCAAACGCAAGCTTCTCGAAAAGCAGAAAGAAGGCAAGCGCCGCATGAAGCAAGTCGGACAGGTCGAGATTCCCCAGGAAGCCTTTCTCGCCGTGCTGAAAGTCGGCCGCAAGTAACCCCCCATGTTCGCGCAACTGATCACCATCCTGGCGTGGTTGGCCGTACCCGCCCTCATCATCGCCATCGTTGATGATTGGTTCCTGCGGCCACACCGCCGCCTCAGGCGCCGCAGCCAGAGCGGGGCGCTGCCGCCCGATCCGCCGCTGATTGCAGCCGTCTACTACCTGCTGCCGGTGCTGCTGATCGCCGGCATCGTTCACCTGCTCGGTTCCGAGCGGCTGGATTTCAGCCTGCTGCTGTTCGCCGTGGTGGTGCTGGCAGGGCTCATCTGGGCGCTGGACGTCTGGGTGCTGGCCCCGCGGCGGCGGCGCGCCGCGGCTGCCGCCGCTACCCCCGTCCCCGAGCCGCTCACCGTGGACTATGCCCGAAGCTTCTTCCCGGTGGCCCTGATCGTGCTGCTGATACGCGCCTTCGTGTTCGAGCCCTTCCGCATCCCGTCCGACTCCATGATGCCCACGCTTCTGGACGGGGATTTCATCATCGTGAACAAGTACGACTACGGCCTGCGCCTGCCGGTGCTGGACCGCAAAATCGTGCCGATCGGGGAGCCCCAGCGCGGAGATGTGGTGGTATTTCGCTTTCCACCTGATCCGAGCGTGAACTACATCAAGCGTCTGGCGGGCCTGCCGGGCGATCATGTGCAGGTGTACAACGACCAGCTCATCGTCAACGGCACCCCCGTGCCCCTGCGCCTGGACCGCCGCTACGACGACGGCTGTTACCACAACATGCGCCTGTCGACGGAGCTGCTGGGCCGGCACACGCACCAGATGCTCTCCTGTCTGACCCCCTACGAGATCGATGCGCCGGTCAGCGGCAGCTGCCATCGCAACATGGACCGCAATTACGTCTGCGTCGAGCCGGACTCGCCGGGGCAGGCCGATCATGGCGACTCGAACGTCCTGGTCGTGCCGCCTCATGAATACCTGATGATCGGCGACAACCGCGACAACAGCTACGACGGGCGCTACTGGGGTTTCGTGCCGGAGGCCAACCTGGTCGGCAAGGCGACCTATATCTGGTTCAACTGGGACTGGGGCCGTCCGGGTGGTCCCAACTGGAGCCGCGTCGGGCGGCGCATCCAGTGAGCTCATTGATCGGGAGTTGAGCATGCGTCACAAACAGCGAGGCGTCACATTTCTGGGTTGGGTGGTGCTGCTGATACCGGTGGCGATCGTGGTGTACGCCGGCATCCGCCTGGCCCCGGTGTACCTGAACTACATGCGCGTGGCGCGCTCGCTCGAGCGGCTGCCCGAGCAGCAGACCGATTCGCAGAGCATCACGGCGCAGAGCCTGCGCTCCTCGCTCGACAAGAGCTTCGACATCGAGACCATCCAGTTTCCGACCACCAAGGACATCGACATCCACCGCGACGGGGATCACTGGGCGGCGATCGCCGACTACCAGGATGTCGCCCCGCTCTTCGGCGACCTGTCCGTGCTGGTGCAATTCCACAAAGAGGTCGATCTGCCCTAAGCTTGCGGTCCCATGGATCGCATCGAGCGGCTGTGTGTGTGGCTGCGCGAGACACTCGACTACACGCCGCGCGATGGCGGCCTGTTCGAGCGCGCACTGACCCACCGCAGCGCTGGCACACCCAATAACGAGCGGCTGGAGTTCCTCGGCGATGCAGTCCTCGGACTGATCGCCGCGCAGTACCTCTGCGAGCGTTTCGAGGCAGCCGACGAGGGACAACTCAGCCGGCTGCGCGCGCGTGTGGTCAGCGGCGACACGCTGGCCCAGCTGGCCGCCGCGCTCGGTCTGTCCGACTGGCTGATACTGGGCCCCGGGGAGCTCAAGAGCGGCGGGGCGAGCCGCCAGTCGATCCTCGCCGACTCGCTCGAGGCGCTGTGTGGCGCGATCTACGTCGACGGGGGCCTCGCGGCCGCGCGCAGTGTCATGCTGCGGGTGCTGGGGCCGGCGCTGCAGCTGCAGACTCCGGCGCTGCTGAAGGACCCGAAGACGCGCCTGCAGGAGCTGCTGCAGCGGCGCGGGCTCGCCCTGCCACGCTACAGCGTGCATAGCGTGGAGGGTGCATTGCATGCGCAGGTGTTTCGCGTAACCTGTGACGTTGCGCCGATGGCCGCTTCAGCGAGCGCCACCGGCTCGAGTCGCCGGCGCGCCGAGCAGGCCGCCGCCGCGCTGGTGCTGGCGCAGATCGGAGAGCCGTGAGCTCGTGAGGTATCGGTGAGCGAGTTTCATAGCGGCTTCGTGGTGCTCGCGGGTCGCCCCAACGTCGGCAAGTCCACGCTGCTGAACACCCTCGTCGGACACAAGCTGAGTATCGTCACGCCGCGGCCGCAGACCACGCGGCACCGGCTGATCGGGCTGAAAAACCTCCCCGAGGCGCAGATCGCCTTCATCGATACACCGGGACTGCATCACGGCCCGCGCCGCGGGCTGAACCGCGCCATGAACCGCACGGCCTCGGCGGCGCTGGGCGATGCCGACGTGGTGCTGTTCCTGATCGAGGCGCTGAAGTGGACGGCCGAGGATGCCATGGCACTCGGGCGCATCGCCGAGGCGGCCGGACCCGAGACCCGGCGCAGCGTCATCGCCGTCGTCAACAAGGTCGATCGCGTGCGCCCGCGCGAGCGGCTGCTGCCCTATCTGGCCGAGCTCGCCGCGCGCCATACATTCGCCGACATCGTGCCGGTGTCGGCGCAGAAGGGCGATAATCTGCCCGAGCTCACGCGCCTGATCGTGCAGGCGCTGCCGGTCGGGGAGCCCATGTTTCCTGCCGACCAGCTCACCGATCGCAGCAAGAGCTTTCGCATCGCCGAGACCATCCGCGAGAAGCTCAGCCTGGAGCTGGTCGAGGAGCTGCCCTATGGCATCGCCGTGGAGGTCGAGAGCCTGACGCCCACCGAGGACGGTCGCATCGAGGTGTCGGCGCTCATCTGGGTGGACCGTCGCGGCCACAAGCCCATCGTCATCGGCGCGCAGGGCGAGCGGCTGCGGCGCATCGGGCGAGCCGCGCGTCTGGAGCTCAACCGTACCTTCGGCGAGCGTTTTCACCTGACGCTGTGGGTCAAGGTGCGCGAGGACTGGGCCGACGATGCCCGTGCCCTGCGCCAGCTGGGGGTCGAATGAGAGCGCGGGGGACAGGACAGGCATGAGCCGATCGGCGCAGCGGACGCAGCTGGCGCGTGCCTACGTGCTGCATCAGCATCCGTTTCGTGACAGCAGCCTGATCCTGGAGGTGTTCGCGCGCGAGCAGGGGCGGCTGACGCTGTTTGCACACGGAGCGCGCGGCCTGCGCTCGCGCTTCGCGGCGCTGCAGCCCTTCCGGCCGCTGCTGCTGTCCTGGAGCGGCCGTTCCGAGTCCCCCTCGCTGAGCGCCGCGGAGCGCGCCGAGACCGCCTTCGCCGCGTTGCCGGCTGCGCAGCTCATGAGCGCCTTCTATCTCAATGAGCTGCTGCTGAAGCTGCTCGCGCGCCACGATCCCTATCCGGCACTGTTCGATGTCTACGAGTCGACGCTCGTGCAGCTGCAGTCCGGGCTCGGCCCCGATGCGCCGCTGCGGCGCTTCGAGACGCAGCTGCTGCATTTCCTCGGCTATGGACTCAACCTTGCGGCGCAAGCCGACACCGGCGAGCCGGTCCGCGCCGACAGCTACTACCAGTTCCAGCCCGGCGTGCATGGCTTCGTGGTCGCCGAACCGGACAGTCCCGGCGCGATCGCCGGCCATGTACTGCACGATCTGGCTGCGGGGGCGAGCCCGGGCGCCGAGGAGTCGCAGCGTCAGGCACGTGCACTGATGCGCGCGGCGCTGGACCATTGCCTGGAAGGGCGCGAGCTCGCCAGTCGCGGCGTCGCGCGCTCGCTGCATGCCTGGACGCGGCGGGAGCGTCGCGCGTGACGCACGACATCGCTCTGGGTGTGAACATCGATCATGTGGCGACCCTGCGTCAGCAGCGCCACACCCGCTTTCCCGAGCCGCTGCAGGCCGCGCTGCTGGCCGAGCAGTCCGGCGCCGACAGCATTACCCTGCATCTTCGCGAAGACCGCCGGCACATCCAGGAACGCGACGTGCGTCTTCTGGCGGCGATGATCGGCACGCGCATGAATCTTGAGATGGCCGCGACCGATGCGATGATCGAGCTCGCCTGCGAGATCGCACCGGCGGACTGCTGCCTGGTGCCCGAGCGGCGCGCCGAGCTCACCACCGAAGGTGGGCTGGATGTCGTGGCCGGCGGCGCGTCGCTGGCCGATCGCTGTGCCCGGCTGGCGGCGCGCGGCATACGCGTCTCGCTGTTCATCGATCCGGATGCCGGACAGATCGCGGCCGCGGCAGCCTCGGGCGCCCCGGTGGTGGAGCTGCACACCGGCGCCTACGCCGACGCCACGGGCGCCGTGCAGGCCCAGGAGCTTGCGCGCCTGGCAGAGGCGGCACGCCTGGCCGCCTCACATGGACTGATCGTGCATGCGGGTCATGGCCTGCACTATCACAATGTTCAGCCGATCGCGGCGCTGGCGCAGATCGTCGAGCTCAACATCGGCCATGCCATCGTCGCCCGGGCACTGTTCACGGGCCTTGCGAGCGCGGTCGCCGACATGAAGCGCGAGATGCGCCTGGCGCGCCGCGGCGCCTCGGGCGCGGCGGGTGCGGCGGCCGCCGCGCAGCCATGATCTTCGGCATCGGCATCGACGTGCTCGAGGCACGGCGCATGCACGAGACGTATGCGCGCTTCGGGGCGCACCTGGTCGAACGGCTGCTGATGCCCGAGGAGCGCGTACAGTTCGAGCGCACCCAGCGCCCCGAGCGCTTCCTGGCGATGCGCTTTGCCGGTAAGGAGGCCATCGTCAAGGCGATGGGCACCGGCTTCGCGCATGGCATCTGGGTGCGCGACGTCGGCGTGGTGCAGAACGCCTGGGGACGCCCCGAGGTGGTCTATTCGCCGCGCGGGCAGGCGCTGCGGGCGCAGCTCGGCATCGGCGAGGGACACCTGACCCTGACCGATGAGGCGGGGCTGGTCGTCGCCGTGGCCGTGCTGCTGCGCGCGCCCGAGGCGCTGGAAGCCTCATGAACTGCCTGGTGTTCGACATCGAGACGGTGCCGGATGTGGAGCTCGGCCGGCGGCTGCACGGTCTTGCGGACCTGGACGATGCCGCCGTGGCCAAGGCGATGTTCGCGCGCCAGCGCGCCGCGACCGGTCACGAGTTTTTGCCGCATCTTCAGCAGCGTGTGGTCGCCATCGCCTGTGCGCTGCGCACGCGCGAGCAGCTGGTGCTCTGGAGCCTCGGCGACCCGAATTCCAGCGAGGGCGATCTGCTGCGGCGCTTCTTCGAGGGCATCGAGAAGTATTCTCCCGAGATCATCTCCTGGAATGGCGGAGGCTTCGATCTGCCCGTGCTGCACTATCGGGCACTGAAGGCGGGCGTGCAGGCGCCGCGCTACTGGGAGACCGGTGAGGAGGATGGCAGCTTTCGCTACAACAACTATCTGAGCCGCTTTCACTGGCGGCACCTGGACCTGATGGACGTGCTGTCCGGGTTTCAGGCGCGCTCGCGCGCAAGTCTGGCGGATGTGGCCGCGCTGCTGGGCTTTCCAGGCAAGCTCGGCTTCTCGGGCGATCGCGTCTGGCAGGCGTATCTGGATGGGCAGATCGTCGCCGTGCGCCGCTACTGCGAGACCGATGTGCTGAACACCTACCTCATCTACCTGCGCTTCCAGCACATGCGCGGGCGCATGAGCGCCGAGACGCTGGCGGCAGAGCTCGAGCGGGTGCGCCGTCTGCTCAAGGACTCCGGCGAGCCGCATCATGCCGAGTTCCTGCAGGCCTGGCAGAGCGCACAGGCAGACGGCGGCGCACAGACGGCCGCGCAGACAGCCGCACAGACAGCCGGCGAGGCGAGGACAGACTGAGATGGCCGTGGAGATCGAGCGCAAGTTTCGCGTCAGTGGCGACGCCTGGCGGGCACAGGCGCGCAGCCGCCGGTTACTGCGGCAGGGCTACCTCGCCAACACGGCGCGGGCATCGGTGCGCGTGCGGCTGGATGATGGTGAGGGTTGGCTGTCGGTCAAATCCATGCGCGGCGGCATGACGCGTGATGAGTACGAGGTCGAGATTGCGCGCACCGATGCGCAGGAGATGCTCGAGCGGCTGTGCGAGGGATTTGCCATCGAGAAGTGGCGTCATCTGGTGGACTACGCCGGCCACACCTGGGAGGTGGACGAGTTCCTGGCCGAAAATGCCGGGCTGATCATTGCCGAGCTGGAGCTGCCGGCAGAGGACACCCCGTTCGAGCGCCCCCCCTGGCTCGGGGCTGAGATCACCGACGAAGAACGCTTCTACAACGTCCGGCTGTCGCAGAAGCCGTTCCGGCACTGGCCGGAGAACCTGCTGGCGTCGCGCTAGTCCCTGCCGGGCAGCCGGTCCTTGACATTTGAGACCCTCGCCGCATCCTCGCGCCGGCGAGGCGGGGGAGAATGCGGGGACGCGCCCGGGAGGCGCAGGGTTCGCATGGGTCCGATGGGTGAATGGCCGCTGGAAATGCTGCGATCCGTGCTCGACACGGCGCCAGAGGGCATCGTGGTGTGCGAGGCACGTGCCCCCGACTACCCGCTGGTGTACGCCAATGCGGCCTTCTGCCGCATGAGCGGCTACGCTGCCGAGGAGCTCAGCGGTCAGGACCTGCGCCGGCTGCAGTCCTGGGACCGCGAGCAGGAGGCACGCTCGCGGTTGCGCGCGGCGCTCGCCGCCGGGGAGAGCTGTCGCGTCCTGCTGCGCAATTACCGCAAGGATGGAACGCAGTTCTGGAACGAGCTGCTGGTGCAGCCGCTGCGGCTGCCCCAGGGCAATGCCCAGGCCGGCGTCAGCCACTATGTCGGCTTCTGCCACGACGTGTCCGAGCGCGAACGCTCGGCCTCGCGGCGCGCGCCCGTGGCCATCAACCGCGTGCGCGAGGACCGGCTCTCGGGCCTGCACACACGCGCGCACTTCGAGGAGCTGCTGCAGCACGATTGGCAGGTCGGACTGCGCGAGCGGCGCATGCTCTCGATTCTGGCGTTGGACATCAACGAGCTCGGCGGCTACAACGATACCTTCGGACGCGCCGCGGGCGATGCGTGCATCCGGCGTGTTGCGGGCGTCATCGCCGCGAGTTTCCGGCGCGGCTCGGATGTGGTGGCCCGCTGGGAAGGCGGCTGCATCGTCGCCATGATCCGCAACTCCGACCCGGCCACGGTGCGTGAGTTTGCCGTGGGAATTGCCCAGCGCGTGCTCGAGCAGCACATCCACCACCCGCGCGCACAGCGCGAGAAATTCGTATCGATCAGCGTCGGTGCGGCGAGCCTCGAGCCCACGGGCGAGCGCGCGCCGCAGTCGCTGATACAGGCCGCACTGCGCGCCCTGCATCGGGCCAAACAGGAGCGGCCGGGCGCAGTGGCCGTGGCCGAGGCGAGTGAGATTGTCTGAGCGCACGGCGCTCAAGGAGCCCAGCATGCGTCCGACCATGCGAGTGCCGCGCCTCGGTTTGCAGGCTTGCGCGGTTCTGCTGACCGCGCTCGGCGCGCTCGGCGCCATGGCTGCGTACGGGGCGCACGCCGCGGACGCGGCCGGGGCAAGCGAGGATGCGCGCTCGAGGCAGATCATTGGTAACTGGCTCACCGAGAAGCGCGACGGCATCATCCAGATCAGCCGCACGAGCGAGGGGCTCTACCAGGGGCAGATCGTCGGTGGCGATGATCCGCAGCGCACCGATGCGCACAATCCCGACCCCGCGCTGCGCCAGCGCACGCTGCTCGGCCAGCTCATTCTGCAGGACATGCAGTACGACGGCGCCGGGCGCTGGTCGGGGGGCACCATTTACGATCCTGACAGCGGCCATACCTACCGCTGCCGCCTGGAGCTGCGGGGTGCCGACCAGCTGCACGTGCGCGGTTTTCTGGGCGTCTCGCTGCTCGGGCGCTCGCAGACCTGGACGCGCTATCGCGGCAGCTCAATGCAGCTGCCGCCGCCATCCGGGCACTGACTGGCGGGAGGGCCGCTCAGCGTGCCGTGCGCTTGAGCGGATAAACCGCCGCGATGATGCCGAAGGCGGGGTGATCGAAGTACTGCTTCTCATTCGGGCGGATATTGCGCATCTCATCGATGCGATAGGGCGCCCCGGCGTTGAGCGTGACGTCGAAGCCCAGCTGCAGGTAATGCTGCGAGTGTTCCAGGTATACCGTGCCGGTCAGTCCCGGAGCATCCACGCCGAGCTGCGAGAGCGGCACCCCGGTATGTGAGCCCCAGGGCGGGGCGGTCTGTACCCAGGCCACGTGCGCGACGGGCCGCCAGGCGCCACTGCGCGCGAGCCCGCGCACGATGCCATCCAGGCGGAAGTCACTCGCAGCGAGTGTGTGCACCATCTGCGCCGTCTGTGCGCCGCTGCCCAGGGGCGCCCCGAAGCCACGCCCCGGCGGTACGCTGCTCCAGTCCTCCTGGTCACCGACCAGGGTGGCGCGAAACACCACCATTTCGACCTGGTAGAGCGGCAGGTCCGCGGCTGCGCCGGAGGCCGGGGCGGCAGCCGCAACGGCTGCGGCAGGCGCGGCGGCAAGCGCTGCCGGCGGCGTCAGCACGAGCAGCAGCGAGCCGATCAGGACGGCCGCGGGCCGGCGCAGCGAGGCGCGGCAGAGGGGGGCGGTCGAGCGCATGCCCCTATCCTAGCAGGCAGGGGCACTCAGGCATTGAGCTCGCGCGCGCCAAGCTGCCCCAGCAGCCGCTGCGCGTAGGCGAAGCGCTGCTCGGGCTGCGCCAGGGCGCGCGTCACGCGCAGCTTGAGCGGGCCTTCGAGGCGGTATTCGCGCGGCTGCGTACGCAGCAGCTCGATGAGGCGGGCGCTGTCGACCTGGTTGGCGGCCTCGAACTGCACGCTGCCGCCCGTGGGACCGAGCTCCAGTCGCCGCACGCCGAGCTCGCGTGCCGCGAGCCGCAGGCGTGCCAGACGCAGCAGATTGTCGGCCGGCGCGGGCAGAGCCCCGAAGCGGTCGATGAGCTCGGCGGTCATGTCGCGCAGCACCGCAGCGTCGGCGGCGGCGATGCGCTGGTAGAGGGCCAGGCGCAGATGTACATCGGCGACGTAGGCCTCCGGCAGCAGCGCCGGTACCTGCAATTCGATCTCCGAGACCGCCGCCAGGGGCCTGCCGGCGTCGGGCTCGCCCGGACGGCGACCCGCGCGCAGCGTGCGGACTGCCTGCTCGAGCATGTCCAGATACATCGTCAGGCCGACTTCCGAGAGCTCCCCACTCTGGCGCTCGCCGAGAAACTCGCCGGCGCCGCGGATCTCCAGGTCATGCGTCGCAAGGGCAAAGCCTGCGCCCAGGTCCTCCAGCGCGGCGAGCGCCTCGAGCCGCTTGGCGGCATCCCCTACCAGCGCGCGGCGCGAGGGCACGATCAGGTAGGCATAGGCGCGGTGATGGGAGCGGCCCACGCGCCCGCGCAGCTGATGCAGCTGCGCCAGGCCGAAGCGATCGGCGCGATTGATGATGATGGTATTGGCCGTGGGCACGTCGATGCCGCTCTCGATGATGGTGGTACAGAGCAGCACATCGAAGCGGCGGTGATAGAAGTCCACCATGAGCCGCTCGAGTTCGCGCTCGCGCATCTGGCCGTGGCCGATGCGCAGATTCGCCTCCGGCAGCAGTGCGGTGAGCTCGGAGGCGATCTTCTCGATGCTCGAGATCTCGTTGTGCACGAAGTACACCTGGCCGCCGCGGCGCAGCTCGCGCAGCACCGCCTCGCGCAGAGTCGGCCCATGCCACTCGGTGATGAAGGTCTTGATGGCCAGACGCGCGGCCGGAGGCGTGGCGATGAGCGAGAGCTCGCGCAGGCCGCCGAGCGCCATGTTCAGCGTGCGCGGTATGGGCGTTGCAGTCAGCGTCAGCACGTGCACCTCGGCGCGCAGCGTCTTCAGCCGCTCCTTGTCGCGTACGCCGAAGCGATGCTCCTCATCGATGATGACGAGGCCGAGATTCTTGAAGCGCGCCTGCGCGTGCAGCAGCCGGTGTGTGGCGATGACGATGTCGACGCCGCCGCGCTCGAGTCCCTCGAGCACCGCCTGTGCCTCACCGCCGGAGCGAAAACGCGACAGCGCCTCGATGCGCACCGGCCAGTCCGCAAAGCGATCGCGGAAGCTCTGCAGGTGCTGCTGCGCCAGCAGCGTCGTCGGCACCAGCAGCGCCACCTGCCGTCCCGCCTGCACGGCCACGAAGGCCGCGCGCATGGCCACCTCGGTCTTGCCAAAGCCCACATCGCCGCATACCACGCGGTCCATCGGCGTCGTGCCCGACAGGTCCTGCAGTACCTGCCGGATGGCCTCGGCCTGATCGGCGGTCTCCTCGAAGGGAAAGCCGTTGGCGAAGCTCTGGTACTCGAGCTCGCGTGCCGCGAGTGGCTGTGCCTGGCGCGCCGCGCGGCGCGCATGCAGATCGAGCAGCTCCGCGGCCACGTCGCGCACGGCCTCAGCGGCGCGCCGGCGGGCGCGCTCCCACTGATCGGTGCCGAGCTTGTGCAGCGGAGCGCTTTCGGGGGCGCCGCCGGTGTAGCGATTGATGAGATGCAGCGCATGTACCGGCACGTAGATGCGATCGCCGTCGCGGTACTCCAGCGCGACGAACTCGGCGGGCTGGCCGCCGATCTCCATGATCTGCAGTCCGACGTAGCGGCCCACGCCATAGGTTTCGTGCACCACCGGCGCGCCCGGCTCCAGGCTCGTCAGGTCGCGCAGAATCGCGGCCGGGTCCGACACGGCGCTGCGCCGTCGCCGTCGTTCCTGCCGCGCGCGCGTGCCGAACAGCTGCGTCTCGCCCAGCAGCAGCAGCGGCGGCTCGAGCAGCGCCAGACCGGCGATGTCCTCGGCGACACAGATGGCGAGTCGCGCATCGCCGCTCGCAAACGCCTGCCAGCCGGCCAGGGCGCGCGGTGAGCGCCCGTGCGCGGCCAGCATCTCCACAATGACCTCGCGCCGGCCGGGGGAGTCGGCGGCGATCAGCACGCGCCCGGCATAGCCCTGGAGGAAGAGAGTCAGCGGCGCCAGCGGCTCGGCGGCGCGTGCATCCAGGCGAAACTCCGGCCCCGGCGCGGTATGAAAGTCGTGCGCGGTGGGCGGCGATTGCGGATCTGGCGCGCCAAAGCGCTCCATATCCACCTGCGGGTAGGCGGAAAGGGCAGCCAGGGCCGTCGGCGGATCGACGAAGGCCTCGGCGGGGGCGAGCAGCGGGCGCTCGATGTCATGGCGCCGCTCCTCGTAGCGCTCGAGGATGCTCTGCCAGGTGCGTCCCAGCGCCTCGGGCAGATCAAGATCCGTGGCGATCACCGCCTGAGGCGGCAGATAGTCACCGATGTGCGAGGTGCTCTCGAAGAACAGCGGCAGGTAGAACTCGATGCCCGGGGGCGCCAGGCCCTCGCTGACGCCGCGATAGATGGGCATGCGCGTGACATCGCCTTCGAAGCGCTCACGGTAGCGACGACGAAAGTCGCGCACCGCGGCGGCATCCAGCGGCAGCTCGCGCGCGGGCAGCAGCTCCAGGGATGTCAGCGTCTCGAGCGAGCGCTGCGAGTCCGGATCAAAGCGGCGGATCGAGTCGATGCGATCATCGAGCAGATCCACGCGAACCGGCTGTTCCACGCCCATGGGGAAGACATCGAAGAGCGAGCCGCGCAGCGCGAATTCGCCCGGGCCGGTGACCTGGCTGACACTGATGTAACCGGACTGCACCAGCCGCTCGCGCAGCGGATCGATGGCGAGGCGCTGTCCCTGCTGCAGATGGAAGCTGCGTGCCTGCACATAGCTGGCCGGCGGCAGTCGCGCGAGCAGGTTGTCAGCGCTCAGCAGCAGCAGGCCATGACTGAAGGCGGCCAGATGCGAGAGCGTGCGCAGCCGCTCCGAGACGATGTCGGGGTGTGGGGAGAACACATCGTAGGGCAGCACCTCCCAATCCGGCAGCGTCAGCACCGGGAGTGCTTGCTGGCAGAAGAAGTGCAGCTCCGAGCGCAGGCGCTCGAGCTCGCGCACATCGGCGGCAATGAACACCCAGGGGCGCGCGTCCTGGCTCGCCGCCTCGGCCAGAGCCAGCGCACGGGCGCTGCCCGACAGCCCGCGCCACTGCCAGTGCGCGGCGCCCGGGGCGGGCAGCGGTGGATTGAGAAGTCGCTTCATGCACTCGCGAGCACGCAAAGACCCCACGGCGTGCGCGCACGCGCGGGATCGGCCGATGAGGATTGCGCACTATAGCCTAAGGCTGCTGTCAGCCTTCGCCGCAGCGCTCAGGCAGCGCAGGGCGGCACGCGCCGCCCGGGGTCAGTGGTGCAGGGAAACGTCCGAGAGCGGCACATCATCCTTGGATGTGCCTTTCGCCTTGTGCGCCGGGGCGGAGGCGGAGACGGCAGGGGGCGCGGCGGCGGGCGTGGGGGCGCTGTCCGAGGCCGCCGCGGCGGCCGGCGCCGGGGCTGTGGGCTGCGCCTGTACCGACTGCAGTGCTGGAGGCGCGCTGTCCGGCGCCGCGGCCGGAATGGGTGCGCCTTCGGGTGTGCTGGACGGGGTACTCGGAGCTGCGGGGCTGGCAGCGCCCGGCACGACCGAGTCGATCACCAGATCCTTCTCGAAGAACACCGCGAAGTTGGCGTAATCCCAGCGCGTGATCGGTGGCGTGCCGACCGTCGGATGCCGCTCCCGTGGATCGCCAAAGTGCTTCTGAACCTCGGCCATGGACATGCCGCGATTGGGATGCGGCACCTCGGTCTGTCTCACCATGACCTGATCGCCGACAACGATGGTCTCGGCAGACACCGGCGGGGCGGTGAGGCTTGCCAGCAGCGTTGCGGCTGCGGCCGCCGCTACCCAGTGGCGGTAGGGTTTGGACATGAGACCACCTGCATCCTCAAGAGGCTGGCGGACAAAATAACCCACGCGAGGGGGCAGGGCTGCGCAGCGTCGCACGATTCTGTGACGCAGTTCCGCTCCGCCATGCTTTAATCGCGCATCCATGTTCCAGCCGCTGCCTTTGTTCATCGGCCTGCGCTATGTGCGCTCGCGCCAGCACAAATTCTTCGTCTCTCTGATCAGTTGGGTCTCGCTCCTGGGCCTCGCCCTCGGGGTGGCGGCCATCATCGTCGTGCTCTCGGTCATGAACGGGTTTGCCGGGGAGCTGCGCGACCGACTGCTGACCTTCAACGCCGATGCGCGCGTGGTGAATCCCGGCACGGCGCCCGCGGATGCCGATGGCGCGCTGGCCGCGCGCCTGCAGCGCCTGCCGGGAGTGGTGGGCGTTGCACCGTACATCGAGCTGACGGCACTGGCCGTGCATCTGCCGGATATGGTGCCGGTGCTGCTGCGGGGGATCGATCCGGCTCTCGAGCAGCACATCGCCGACGTGCGCCCGCTGCTCGTGCAGGGCAGCCTCGCGGCGCTCAGGCCGGGCAGCAACGCGCTGCTCATCGGACAGAACATCGCCGATCAGCTCGGCCTGCATCGCGGTGACGCCCTGACGCTGCTGGTGGCAACGAGCGCAGCGGACGGGGTGCCGCGCGAGGATCTGCGCCGCTTCCAGGTGGCGGGGATCTTCGAGGCCGGTATCGAAGACGACGACAATGCACTGCTCGCAAGCCTGGCGGACGTGCGCGCCTTTGCCCCGCAGGCGCAGGGGGACAGCGGACTGCGCCTGCGCTTCGACGATGTGCTGCGCACGGTGCAGTACATGCCGGCCGTGCGTGCGGCGATCGGTGCGGGCTATCGCGTGACAGACTGGACGCAGGACAACGCCGACTACTTTCGCGCCATCCGCATCGAGAAGACCATGATGGCGCTGATTCTGATGCTGGTGGTGGCGGTCGCGGCATTCAGCATCGTGGCGATGCTGGTCATGGTGGTCAACGACAAGCGCACCGACATCGCCATCCTGCGTACGCTCGGTGCCCCGCCGCGCGCGATCCTGCAGAC
>DATBPG010000093.1:0-4316 GCA_036561485.1 Steroidobacteraceae bacterium
CGGCTGGTTCGGCGTGGCCTGCGGTGTCGTGCTCGGCGTGCTGCTGGCGCTGAACGTGCACAGCATCGTGCCCGTGCTGGAGCGGCTGTTTCACTTCCAGATCTTCAGCGCCCAGGTCTACTACGAGACGGCGATTCCCTCGGACGTGCATTGGCCGGAGGTCGGCTGGATCGCCCTGGCCGCTCTGCTGCTCACGCTGGCCTCCACCATCTATCCGGCGCTGCGCGCGGCGGCCACGCCCCCTGCCGATGCGCTGCGCTACGAATAAGCGATGAGCGCACCGTTCGAGTGGCTCATCGGCATGCGCTATGTGCGCGGCGCCGGCGCGCGTGGTTTTCTGTCCTTCATCTCCGTGGTGTCCATGCTGGGTCTGGCGATCGGCGTGGCCGTGCTCATCGTGGTGCTGTCGGTGATGAATGGCTTCGCCCGCGAGCTGCAGACACGCATCCTCAGCGTCATCGCACATGCCCAGATCGAAGCGATCGACGGTCGTCTGGGCGACTGGCGGCAGGTACAGGCCCGGGCGCTCGCCATGCCGGGAGTGCTGGCCGCCGCGCCTTACATCCAGACGCAGGCGTTGCTGCTGCACGGGCAGCGCAGTGCCGGTAGTGCCATCCGCGGCGTGCTGCCGGCCGAGGAGCGGCGCGCCGTGGGCATCGCGGATCGCATCCAGGGCGGCAGTATCGATGAGCTGTCGGCCGGCAGCTACCACGTCGTGCTCGGCGATGCGCTCGCCGCGCAGCTGGCCGTCCACGTCGGCGATTCGGTGGTGCTGGTCGCCCCGATTGCGGATGTCACGCCGGCGGGAGCGCAGCCGCGCATGCGCCGCTTCGTGGTCAGCGGCCTGTTCCACTCGGGCATGTACGAGTACGACTCGGCATTGGCGATGATCAATCTGAGCGATGCGGCGCGGCTCTACCAGATGGGGCAGAGCGTCACCGGCGTGCGCCTGGCGCTGGCCGATCCGCTGCAGGCACCGCACCTGGTGTATCAGCTCGCCATCAACCTCGGCGGCGGCTTCGACGTCAGCGACTGGACGCGCTCGCATGCAAACTTCTTCAGCTCCATCCAGACCACGAAGTCGATCCTGTTCGTCATCCTGCTGCTGGTGGTGGCCGTGGCCGCCTTCAATATCGTCTCGGCGCTGGTGATGGTCGTGAAGGACAAGCGCGCCGATATCGCCATCGTGCGCACGCTCGGCGCACCCCCCAGGAGCGTGCTGGCCGTATTCTCGATTCAGGGTGCGGTCATCGGCCTCGCCGGCACCGCGCTGGGCGCGGCGCTGGGGCTCGTGCTGTCGGCAAATCTCGAGTCGCTCGTGCATGGCCTCGAGCATCTGCTCGGCACACGGTTCCTGGACGCCAAGGTCTATCTGATGAGTGATCTGCCCGCCTATGCGGAGCCAGGCGATGTGCTGTGCATCTGCGGCACCGCCTTTTTGCTGTGCGCCCTGGCCACGCTCTATCCGGCCTGGCGCGCCGCCGGCACCGATCCTGCGCAGGCGCTGCGCCATGACTGACGCGTCGCGCGCGGGGGCTTCTGTCCTGGCAGCCGAGGGGGTGTGTCGCAGTTTTCGCGAGGGCAGCGCGCGCCTGGAGGTACTGAGCGGTGTGCAGCTGCAGGTGGCGCGCGGGGAGCGGCTGGCGATCATCGGGGCGTCCGGATCGGGCAAGACGACGCTGCTGCAGATCCTGGGCGGTCTGGACCGGCCCGATGCCGGTGAAGTGCGCATCGACGGGCAGAACATCCATGCGCTCGCCGAGCGGGAGCGGGGCGCACTGCGCAATCGCACCATCGGCTTCGTGTTCCAGTTTCATCATCTGCTGCCGGAGTTCTCGGCCCTGGAAAACGTGGCCATGCCGCTGCTGGTACGGCGCGAGCCGCGAGCTCGCGCCGCCGAGCGCGCGGCCGCCATGCTCACGCGCGTGGGACTGGCCGATCGCCTGCACCATCGGCCGCACGAGCTCTCCGGCGGGGAGCGGCAGCGCACGGCCGTGGCGCGTGCGCTGGTGGTCTCGCCGCACCTGGTCCTGGCCGATGAGCCCACGGGCAATCTCGACGGTCGCAACGCCCAGCAGGTCTTCGAGCTGATGCTCGAGCTCAATCGCGAGCTCGGCACGAGCCTGGTGGTCGTCACGCACGATCCGCGCCTGGCAGCGCGCATGGATCGCGTGCTCGAGCTCAGCGGCGGGCGGCTGGTGGCTGCGGCGGGCTAGCAGCGCGCTGCAGCGCGCTAGGGGGAGGACACGGTCTGCGAGTCACGCTGACGTTCGCGCCGCGCGCGGTAGCGGCGCATGGTCGCCTCACGCCAGATGATCTCGAGGATGAAGCGGCCAGCCAGCCCGCAGATGACCCCGCAGATCAGGCAGCCGAGCAGGAAGGGTTTCCAGGTGGGTCCCAGGCCATGCTCGAGCCAGTTCCAGGACAGATGGAAGACGAAATGATGCGGGCGATAGCGCAGCACCAGCGTGCCGATGCGGTAGGCGGCGTAGTAGACGGGCACCATGGTGAAGGGATTCACGAAGTAGGAACCCGCGATGGCCACGGCGACGTTCAGACGCCACCAGATGGCCGCCATGACCACCAGGACCAGGTGCACAGGCAGGGGTATGAAGCTCACCCCGATCCCCACGCCAAAGGCAACCGTGATGGAGTGACGGTTCAGGGACCACAGGTGCGAGTCCGTGAGTCGCTCACCGAAGATACTGAGGTACCAGCGGTGACGGCGACCATGGATGAACTGGGAGAGCTTTTTGACCAGCCTGCGGGGCATCAGCTCGGCACTTTATCAGCTTGTACCGGGCAACCGTATGGAGCCCGTCGCGTTCCCGCGACGCTGCGGGCGGGGTGGAACCCGGTGCGCCCCGGGGCTGTCCAAGGGCCACGTTGCGGAAGCGGGCAAATGCCTCAGATGTCGCTCGGGTTCTTTAGGTATGATCCGGCGCGAACCGGGATAACCCCGACGTGGGCGTATCGCTGCGGCGATACAGCAGGAGTCGTTCCGACCGATGTGGGAAATCGTACAGGCCGGCGGCCCATTGATGTGGCCGATCATTCTGTGCTCGGTGGTGGCCGCGGCCATCATTCTCGAGCGGCTCTGGACGCTGCAGGACCGGCGCGTGCTGCCCGCGGATCTCACCCAGAAGGTCTGGAAGCTCGTCGAGGCCGACCAGGTCACTGACAAGGTGATGCAGGCACTCGAGCAGAACTCACCACTCGGGAAACTGCTGGCAGCCGGACTTGCCAACCGGCATCGGCCCCGCGAGGTGCTCATGGAGCGCCTCGAAGACACCGGGCGTCACGTGGTGCACGAGCTCGAGCGCTTCCTCAATACACTCGGCACCATCGCCGGGGTTTCACCGCTGCTGGGGCTGCTCGGCACCGTCACCGGCATCATCAAGGCCTTCAACGCCATCAACGCCGGCGGCGCGGGCGATCCGCGCATGCTATCCGGCGGCATCGCCGAGGCGCTGGTGGCCACCGCTGCGGGCCTGTGCGTGGCAATTCCCTCGCTGATCGCCTACCGCTACCTGCGCGGCCGGGTGGACCGGATCGTGGTGGAGATGGAAAAGCATGCGCTGCGGCTGGGCGATGCCATGGAGGCAGCGACACGCCGCGACAACAGCGCCCATATGCGCGCTCGCGAGCCTGACGTGCACGAGGCCATGCGTGCGGCCGTCGGCTGACAGCGCGGACCGCTCGATATGAAATTTCGCGCGCGGCGCACGGAAGAACCGGAGATCAACGTCACCTCGCTGATCGACGTGGTGCTGCTGCTGGTGGTGTTCTTCATGCTGTCATCGAACTTTTCCGCCGAAGGCAGGCTGCGCATCCGCCTGCCGCAGGCGGCCTCGGTGCCCACCGAACAGCGCAGCGCCGAGCCGCTGGTGATCACGGTGTCGGCGACCGGCAGCTATCTGGTCAACGGTCGCGAGCTCATCAACACCAGCCCCGATACGCTGCGCGACGCCATCCTGAAAACCGCCGGGACGGGTTCGCGCGCCGCGCCGGTGACGATCCGCGCGGACGGGCGCGCCACACATCAGGCAGTCGTCACGGCGATGGACGTGCTCGGGCGCCTGGGCTTTACGCAGATGAATCTGGCCACGGTGCGCCCGACGCAGGCTGCGGGCACCGCCCAGGCTGGAGCAGCCCCGTGAGCGTCGTCGCCGTGGACGCAGCCCCGATGCATATCGAGCAGGTGCAGGGGGCTGGACGTGTCTATCTGCGTCTGCTGCGCTACGCCAAGCCGTACTGGCGCATGTATCTCATCGGCATGCTGGGCATGGGGCTGTACGCGGGCACTGACTTTCTGT
>DATBPG010000094.1:0-3427 GCA_036561485.1 Steroidobacteraceae bacterium
CATACCCATGTATGGGGGCGCGCATGATACGCAGTCGGCTTGCGTGACGTCAATTTGACCGCCCGGCACTGCCCGGCGACTCCGCATTACAGCAACTTACGCCTGAAACCGCATTTATAGCTGAACGCCGCGGGAGCCGCCCGTCAAAAGGAATGCGCGAGCGACAGCGTGACGGCACTCCCGTTGTACCACTCGACCGGGTCGGCCGTCTGCTGCAGCACCGCCTGGTCGGAAGCACGCACCTTGTCGCGCTGAAGCGCGTCGAATTCGCGCTGCTCCAGCGACAGATCCCAGCCGCGCCAGAGATTGCGCCACTGCAGGCCGTAGCCGTAGTAAAGACCCTGCGCCGGGGAGGGGCCCGAATAGCGGGCGAAGCCCAGGAAACCGGTCACGGCAACGTGGTGGCCGAGCCGGTAGCGCCAGTCCAGCATCCGCAGCCCGACCATCAGCCCGTTCAGCTCGTCCAGCTCGGCGCGCACGCCGAGGTCCGCTCGGGCCGTGACTGCCCGGCGAAGCCCCGCACTCACGTAAGGCGAGTAGTGTGTCTGATACAGCGCGCGGACTGATTCGGATGCGTCGGAGAAGCCGCCCAGATTCAGGCCGATCCGCGCCCGCGTCGCCCCCACCGCCACGAAGCGCTCGAGCCGGCTGCCCGCGGCGATGCTGGGCCGTCGCCCCTCTTCCTGCGCGTCCTGCTCGTCAGCCTCGTCCCCATCCTCTTCGTCCTCGGCGAGCGCAGCGCCGCCGTTGCCGCCATCGAGGCGTACGTAGGCCGACAGACGCACGAACCCCGCGGCGTATTCATCGCGGCCGACGTCGAGCATCAGCCCGCGCGTGTAGTCGGCGCGTGGCTGTGCATAGTCGATGGTCAGCATGTGGCCCAGCGAATACGGGCGCGGCGGCATTACCCCGCACAGCGTGCAGCTGAAGGCGTAGCCTGCGTCCTGCAGCAACCGGTACTGCAGATTGACCTCGTCGGTCGTGCGGATCGGGAAGCCCAGCGACACCATCACCGAGCGAGCGCCGAGCGCATTCTGGAAATCGCGCCACGCCGCCCCCCAGTGGCCGATGACGCTGCCGTCATTGACCATACCCCCGGTCCAGACATAGTCCGTGTACCAGCTGTTCTGCCATTCGGACAGCTCGACGCGCAGGTCGTAGCGCTTGAAGAGCTCCGGAATGTGCAGCCCTGCCGACAGCCCGGTCTCATGAAAGCGATAGAGCTCCCCGTGCAACGTATCGCGCGCGGCGTACTCGACGTAGGTCTCGACGGCAGTGGCTGCTGGGAAGGTATAAGTGCTGGTCAGTGACACATCGCGGTTGGCGAAGCGGCTATTGGCCGAGCCGTTGCTGGCGATCGAGGTGTGCTGGAAGAGAAAGCTGAACAGATTGCCGATCGAGTCCGGACGCACTCCCCCGCCATACTGCAGCAGCAGGTTGCCGGCAAAGGACCAGCCGGCAACCGGCGCGATGCCCAGATGCAGCGTCGCCAGCCGCGGATCCCCGGCCGTGAACGTGCTGCGACCCGTATCCCAGGCGATGTCATCCTGGTAGCTCATCTTCGCGATCGAGAACTGATACTCGAGCCCCAGCGGCGAGAACGGCATCTGGCTCGACACTGTCAGCGAGGGCATGGTCGGGGCCTGCGTCGACAGCAGCATGCTGCTGTCGGTCATGGGCGAGAGCCACTGATCGCGCCAGCCGGCATCGAGCTGCAGGTACTGATCGCCGATGCTGACCATCGTACCGTCGGGATTGAAACCGCCTCCGGGCCCGGCAAAGGCCTGCCCTCCGGCCGTGAGCACCAGGTGATCGAACGGTCGATAAGCGGCCACCACCGAGCCATCCGCAGGCGACTGCATGCGCACGCCATGTGCATCGGGCAGCTGCAGCTGCGAGCGGCTGCTGGCGGCAAGCTCAGCACTCGCATGCGTCACCGCGGCCGTGCGGAAGTAGCGGTCGAGGTAGTGCCGTACCTGCGTGCACAGGTGCCGGTCGCGCTCACAGGCCTTCGGCAGCGCCTGCAGCACGCGCGAGATCGGCACCGGGCGTGTCTGCACCGCCTGATCCCCGAGGATTAGCACCTGCTCGACCTTGCGCTCGATCTCCGGAGAAAGATTCAACGGCAGATAGGGGCTCGCGCCGCTGGCCGTGGCTTTAGTGATCAGCGCCAGACAGAGGGCGAGCGCCAGCGCGGCGACGAGCCGCGCGCCTGGGGCTGCCAGGCTCACGCCGGGGTCTCGGTGGGCTCGGGCAGCGCCTGGAAGCGCAGGCTTTGCCAGGGCGGCGTCTCCAGGGGCACCGGCATGCTGTCGTAGAAGGATTCGGGTCGTTCGGCCGCGGCACGCATCGCCTCTACATTATAGATAACCTCCCCGACCTGCCCGATGCGCTCGGCCAGAGTGCCGGGGACGCTGCCGGGGCGGTGATAGCCCACGTAGCCGCCGTGAAAGCAGCGCGGCCGGTACGGATAGGCGATCGCCCGCGTGCCCCCCTGGGCTTGCTGGATGCGGCGAATGAGCCCGTCCTGCTCGACATAGCCCAGGCCGATATGGCTGTCCGGGAAGGCGCGCTGGCAGTAGCTGCGCGGATCGGCAAAATAGGCGCGCGTCACGTGCGGGGCCACCAGCGCGCTGATCACCGAGCGCTCGAAACACACCCCGAGCGAGCAGTAGTCCTCGCTGGTGAGATAGTAGATCTCCGGTTCGGCGCTGTCGGGTACGCGGCGGTTGGTATTGCGCGTGCCGATCGAGCAAAACAGCCGCGGCTGCGCCGCCTGCACCGCGTAATGCCAGCGCAGGAAGTCGCGCGCCACCATGATGTCTTCCTCTACCATGAAGACATAGCGGCGCGAGAGCTGCGCTGCCAGCAGATAGCCTCCCAGCACGTTGGCGCTCTGCTTGGTGCGCTTGTAGGGACAGGGCACCGGCTCATCGACCTGATGACTCGCAAAGCGCGGCGCGAATTCGGCGATGACCTCGTGGATGGCGCGGTCGTAGCCGGTATCGGCGCGAAACAACACGTGCAGGTTCTCGACGCCGTCGGCGCGCGCAAGATTGTCCAGGCAGTGCCAGAGGAATTCCGGCCGCCGCCAGCAGGGAATCAGCACAACATCGCGCGCCGGCGTCACCACGACGGCAGCCCCGCGGCGAGCTTCATGTCACGCGCTTCCAGAGCGTGCGGCCTCCGGGCTGATCCTCGAGCTCGACACCCGCGGCCCGCAGCTGCGCACGGATGCCGTCGGCGCCGGCGAAATCGCGCGCTGCGCGTGCGGCACGCCGGGCCTCGATGAGCGCTTCGATCTGTGCCTCGGAGATGAGCTCAGTGCCCTGCGCCGGCGTGGCGCTCTCGAGCGAGCGCTGCGGCGCCAGCCGGAACCACTCCTCGGACGGGATGGACAGCAGTCCCAGCAGGCCTCCGAGGCGGC
>DATBPG010000095.1:0-7273 GCA_036561485.1 Steroidobacteraceae bacterium
CGGGCCTTAGGTGACGGACGGGCCGGGCCAGTGCCCCGCGATGCTCTGCCGGCGGCGGAAACTGGAGAAGTGCGGCCGCTAAGCGGGTCCCGAAAGGCGGTAATGAGCGACCAGCCATTCCTGGCCGCTCTCATAGCCGAACAGCTCCGCACAGGCCATCCAGAACATGCGCCCGCGCTGATACCAGAGCGATGCGCCGGCGGCCCCATAGGCCTCTCGAAGCGCGCGCATGACGGCACCGCGGTTGGCGTCATGGTTGGCGAGCCAATGGTCGGCGGTGCGCTGATAGTGGGTGCCATCGAGCAGCCAGCGCTGCTCGATGCGCAGATGCCGCTGGAACCACAGCAGGGTGTCGGCAGCCGGCATGAGGCCGCCGGTGAAAAAATGCCGTCCCAGCCAGTTTCCGGCCCCGCCGGTGTCGAAGGCATACAGCAGCTCACGGTGCGCAAAGAGATGAACGAACAACTTGCCGCCGGGCCGCAGCCAGCTACGGATGCGATCGAGCAGCAGGGCGTAGTTGCGCATATGTTCGAACATCTCGATGGAAATGCATCGATCGAACGATCCGGTAGACACCTGTAGGCTATTGACGTCCTGAGTGACCACCTGGACGTTGCCCAGTGCCCGCTGGCGGCATTGCTGCTGAATATGCGCTCGCTGCCGAGTGGAGTTCGATACGGCCAGGATCTGCGAGCCGGGATAGCGCTCCGCCATCCACAGCGTTAAAGACTAGTGCTGCGCATTGGCCGCATCGACCTGTATCGCCAAGGGGCTGCGACGCAGGCAATCGATACGCGTGGCGTAACGTTCGGCTTGCCGCGCGTGGCCTCCCATGCGCTCTGCGCGCAGCCGTTGCCGGCACATATAGCGGATGCCCTGCCTGATCAGTGCATCAGGCAACAGGCCGCGCTCGGCGAGGCCGAGCAGCCCGCTTGCTGGGCGATCGGCGGGTAGGTGCTCGAGATCGCTGAGGGCGAAGGACATCGGGTGGTACTCCAATGGAAACGATGGATGCGCCGCCGTCAGGACAGTGCGGGGTGGCGGTAGAATGGCGTGCGCTTCAGCCACAGGCGCAGCGCCTGCCAATAGATGGCGCCCAGGACTTGCAGCGTCATGACTGGATAGCCCAACAGCACTCGTGCGAGCGCCTGGCCATCGACGGGCCGGCGCTTCAGGGCGAGGGTCGCGTTGAACTGGCAGCGGCCCTCGCGCAGCACGTCCATGCGCACGGACAGGCGTTTGCCCGGCACCGTGAAGCGCCAGTCATAGGTACATTCCATGGGCATGAACGGTGAGACGTGGAAGCGTTTGGGGAAGCTCCAGCGCAGCATGGCTTCGCTCGACCGACTCGCCGCCATCGGCAACACATAAGCGTGGCGCTCCTTCCAGGGAGTGTTGGTAATCTCGGCGACGATGGCCGATAACTCTTTGCCATCCGCGGCGAAGCAGTAGTACAAACACACAGGATTGAAGATGTGGCCGAAATAGCGCAGGTGCGTGAGTAGCCGGATCGGCCCCTCGGGGCGGAACCCGCTGGCCGTCTCGATCCGCTGCCGCACGGCCTCATCCAGCGTGAGATGCGAGGGACCGAGGTAGTCCGTGCGTCGGAATTGGGCGACGTTGCGGCGCCGGCTGGACCAGAGCCAGCGGTGCTCGAAAATGCGATCAATCTCGGAAAGGTCCAGATAAAGCTGCGCCATCGAGTAGAAAAAGCGGTGTGGATGCGGCGCCAGGCGGCAGTGGCGCACGATCCCCTCGTACACGGCGCTGTGCAGCGGCGCCGGGAGGTCCTGGGCGCTGCCGCTCATGCAGGCACGCCGTCCACCGATGACGGAAACACAGGCTCTGCCGCCGGCACCGGAGCGTTCGCAGGGAGGCCGCGGGGCCAGCGCACTCCGAGCGCCGCGGCGACCTGGACTGCACTGCGCATGCCATCTTCGTGGAAGCCCAGACCCCAATAGGCGCCGGCGAACCATGTGCGCTGCTGGCCCTGGATCTCCGCCTTGCGGGTCTGCGCGGCCACGGAGGCATGGCTGTAAACCGGATGATGATAGGTCATGCGCGCCAGGATCTTGTCTGGATCGATCGCCGCGGTACGGTTCAAGGTCACGATGAACGGCGCTGTGGAGCGGATGCTCTGCAGGCGGTTCATCCAATAGCTGACCGTGCAGGTCGCGCCCCGCTCGCGGGGTAACCAGACATTCCAGGCGGCCCAGGCGCGGCGTTGCACGGGCAGCAGCCGCGAGTCGGTATGCAGTACGGTGTCGTTGGCTTGATATGCAATGGCGCCCAGGATGTCGCGCTCGCGCTCACTGGCATCCGGCAGCAGCGCCAGCGCCTGATCGCTATGGCAGGCGAGCACCACTTGATCGAAGGACTCTTCGCCGAAGCGGCTGGTCAGCTGCACCCTGGCCGCCTCACGCCGGATCGCCAGTACGGGGCAGTTCAGTCGCTCGCGCACCGACCAGCGATCGCGCAGCGCCTGCACATAATTGCGCGAGCCACCGTGGACGACGCGCCACTGCGGCCTGTCGTTGATCTGCAGCATCTGGTGATTGGCCATGAACTGCACCAGATAGCGCGCCGGAAAGTTCAGAATCTGCGCAGCCGGGGCGGACCACAGTGCCGAGGCCATCGGAAGCAGGTGTTCATCGCGAAAGGCGGCGCCATAGCGCTTGTCAGCAAGGTAATCAGCCAGGGTCATACCAGGCTGCTCGGATCGCAGCAGCGCCGGCGCCTCACGGTAGAAGCGCATGAGATCCAGGATCATGCCGATGAAGCGCGGCGAGCAGAGGTTACGGCGCTGGCAGAACATCGTATTCACTGTTGCAGCGTTGTATTCCAACCCGCTGCGCTCGTTGTGCACGGAAAAGCTCATGCAGGTGGGCTGCGAGCGCACCTGGAGCTGCGCGAACAGGCGCGTCAGAAGCGGGTAGTGCGTCGGGTTGTAGACGATAAAGCCGCTGTCGACCTGGTAGGTCTGGCCGTGCAGCTGCAGTGAGTGCGTGTGGGTATGGCCGCCCAGGTAGCTGCTGCTCTCGAAGAGCGTGACATCATGACGGGCAGACAGCAGCCATGCCGAGGCGAGTCCCGAAATGCCCGATCCCACGACTGCGATGCGCATGCCGTATGTACGGCTGCGCCTGGGGGGCGGATGCAGCGGCCCTATCAGCCCCTGCGAACGGCTCCCTGGGCGATGACGGGACCGGTTGGCTGACCGGTGGGGGAGCCGCCAGGAGGCTCGACCGATACGGCAAAGGTTCCGGCGCCGGAGAGCTGCGAGAGCAGCGCGGCACCCAGCGGTAGCGTCGTGGAAGCATTGCGCGAGATCATGCCGACAGGCTGCGGCCGGCCCCCCGGGGGTATCAGCCAGAGCTCGGGTGCGCGCCCGGCGGGCAGCGGTTGGGGGCTGGCGGGAACGAGAATTGCGCGCTCGCGTGCGAAATCCACAGTCACGGTCCAGCCGGCAGTTCCATTGGTCTGCTGCAAGGTCGCCGTGAGGTAAGGCTGCGGTGCCGAAGTGGGCGCGCGCCGCGGCGCCACGATGATGAGCAGCAGCGCTATCGCGGCAACACTGGCGGCCAAAGCAAAACCTCGCCACCAGCCCACGTTGTCCCACAGCCTCGCGCGACTGTCCGCTCGCGCGGGCGCCGCAGGCGGCCGCGCGGCCTCGCCGGCCCGATCCAGGGCCTCTCGAATGCGATCCCAGACATGGGCGGGCGGTGCCACCTGCGTGATGGCGTCGGCCATGGGGGCTAGCAGACTCTGCCAACGCTCCACGGCCTGCGCCGCCCGTGGGGACTGACGGATCTCTTCCTCGACGGCCTTGCGCTCATCTGCTTCCAAAACGCCCAGGGCGTACTCGGCGTAGCGCAGGTCCGTCTCTTCATTGCCGATGGGTGCGTTCATGGCTCGAGGCACTTCCGAAGCTGCAGCAGGCCGCGTCGGATCCAGCTTTTCATGGTTCCGAGGGGCACCTTGCTTCGTCTGGCCAACTCGTTATACGTAGCGCCACTGAAGAAGGCTTCACGGATGTAGCTCTGCGGCTGCGGCTCGAGCTCCTCCAGGCAGCGCTGCAGGCGTACATATTCCTGCGCGCCCTCCGCCTCCGCGGCGGGCGAGAGCCGGTCCGCAGCCCCCTCGGGCGAGCTTTCTGCATTAGCGAATTCCAGCGCTGACAGCGGGTCGAGAGCCCATTCGCGCCGCTTGCGCAGGCGATCAATCGCTTTGTTCCGTGTCAGAGTGACCAGCCAGGTCATGGCCCCGGCCCGCGCAGCATCGAAGGAGGCGGCGCTGCGCCAGACGGTGACAAAAACCTCTTGCAGGACGTCTTCGGCTGCGCCGTGATCGCGCAGCATGCGCAGGCACAGCGCGAACAGCCGGGCAGAGGTGCGTTGGTAGAGTTCTGCAAAGCCGCTCTGATCGCCATGCGCGCATTGCTGCAGGAGGCGCTCGAGTGCGCCCGGCTCGGCGGGCGTGCCGGAATCGGCGAGCCTCATGCGCCGTGCATCCTTCCCTGGGAACGGGCGCTATCGGCTCGGGGCGCGAGGGGCGTTAGCCTCGGTGCGCGCGGGAAATTGCGCAGGCCTCTCCAGCTTCGAGGTGTCATAGCCCCAATGTCGCAGCTCATCCAACATGCGCCTCACCTGAACCGCCGGGGGTTGCGAAACCCGCGAGAACAGCGAGACGTGCGTAAACGACGGGTCCGAAAGCAGGAACCAGCGGTAGTCCTGGTCGTGATCGAGGATCCAGTATACCCGGGGAATATGAAAGAGGTGCCAGACGATATAGCTGACCCGCATCTGGGTGTTCTGCCCTGGATTGAGCAGCGTCAGGGGCCCCTCGAAAGTCTTCAGCCGGCCCTGCGGGCTGCCCATGCGACACTCATCCACGTCCAAGATGCGTTCATCCGGCAGGCGCGCGTAATCAGTCGTGCCCGCGACGCAGTTGCGCGTGCGCATCTGCCGCTCCTGTCAGCCGTATCCCGGCGCTTGTGGCGCCGAGGGCTATGTGTCGCCACTGCATGTCTGGCTATACGAGGCCGGGGCGTGATTGGATGCATCCCCTTGCACAGACGCGCCGCGACTAACTGCATCCAAGCGGCCCGACCCAGCGTATTGCATATCACCCTGTTGCCCGCGGCGGCGCCCGTGGCCACTTCGGCTAGCGAACAGCGTCACGACGGAGCAGAGCATTGATCGGACTATTGAGGAGACACTTCACAACACGGGCGGGGACGGCGCTGTATATGGCGCTGGCGGCCGTCGCGCTTGCCGGCTGCTCGACCACGACGGCGCTCAATGCGCTGCAGCCTCACGGCACGCTGCGCGCGGTGCGAAATCTGCGCTACCAGCCCGGCGACCGCGGCACCCTCGACGTGTATGCGCCCCGCTCGGCTGATGGCAATGCACCCGTGGTGCTATTCATCTACGGCGGCGCCTGGGACAGCGGGCGCAAGGCGCAATACGCCTTCGTTGGCGATGCGCTCGCAAGCGCAGGCATCGTCACCGTCATCCCCGATTACCGCGTCTATCCAGAGGTACGCTGGCCGACTTTTCTACAGGACAACGCGCGCGCCGTGCGTTGGGCGGTCAATCACGCGGCAGACTACGGCGGCGATCCGTGTGATGTTTTCCTCATGGGACATTCTGCGGGCGCCTACGATGCGCTGATGCTGGCGCTTGATCCGCTTTGGCTGCATGCAGTCGGTCTCGACCCCGCGCGCGATCTGCAGGGAGCCATCGGCCTGGCGGGACCGTATGATTTCTTGCCGCTGACGAGTTCGAAGTTGAAGATTATCTTTGGACCACCGAAGGGGCGCGCAGCCACTCAACCGATCAATTACGCCACCGGGCAGAATCCACCGCTGTTCCTGGCCACCGATACGGCCGACAGGCAGGTCGATCCGGGCAATACAGCGCGCCTCGCCGCGAGGGTGCGTGCGGGCGGCGGCACGGTGGTGGTGCGCACGTACCGCCATCTGAATCATGCGCTCCTGATCGGCGCCTTCGCGGTGCCGCTTCGGTGGCTCGCTCCCGTCCGGCGCGACGTCGTGCAATTCATCCAGGCGCATGCTTCCATCGCGAGGCAAGGCACATGCACAGCCCAAGCTCGCATCCGCCCGCCCGCCCGCGCACTGGCGCCGCCGGTCAGCGGCCCCTAATCCGCAATGATGGCGTTCAGTCTGGTGCTGGCGTTCATGGTCTTGGTCATGGCCTCGGCCTGGGCCTACCAGCGAGCCGTGGGCAATGGGGCCTGGGCCGATGTGTTCTGGACGTACGGCACGGGAGTCGTCTGCGCCGCCGTAGCGCTGGTGCCCTTCAATGGCCAAGCTACATCGAGGTGGCGAGAGTGGGTCATGGCGGCGCTGATGGCCATATGGGCCCTTCGACTGGGCGGTTATGTCATCGCACGGGTCCGAGGCTCGGCCGAGGATGTGCGCTATGCAATCCTGCGCGGTCGCTGGGGAGCGGCGTTTCAGCGCCGGATGTTCGCGCTACTGATCGTGCAGGCACCGGCCACGGCGTTCCTGTCCGTCTCGGTGCTGCTGGCAGCGCATTGCCCGAGCCCTCGGCCGCGCTCCGTTGACCTCATTGGTCTGGCCGTCATGGCAGTGGCGGTGATCGGAGAGAGCCTCGCGGACCGGCAGATGCGGGCATTCAAGTCGAATCCGGCCAACGAAGGTAATGTCTGTGATAAGGGCCTGTGGGGATGGTCGCGACACCCGAATTACTTTTTCGAGTGGCTGCTGTGGATGGGCCTGCCGATTATCGCAGTCCAGCCGCTCCGCACCCTTACCTGGCTGTCGCTCGCGGCGCCGCTAGTCATGTTCGTGCTACTGCGCTGGGTGACGGGTGTGCCGGCGCTGGAGGCGGCGATGCTTCGAACCAAGGGTGAGGCCTACCGGCGCTACCAGCGCCGCGTCAGTGCGTTCATACCGCGGCCACCGTGGTGGCGGGTACCACATCCGGCGGCTCGAATGCAGCCGTAGCCACCGATAGAGATCTTGCGCGGCGCCCTTAAACTGTCCTCTTTCTTGTGGAGAGTGGACCCCGGCTGGATGCGATGTCCGCACCCACAAGGCAGAACAGAGGAGGGAGCGCGTCGCCATGGGGGAAAGGGTAACAGCGGCGGTCCCTGCAGATCGCCACTCCTCGGGCTTTCTATTGCGCCGGTGAGGGCGGCGCGCTGTAATCTGGCAGCCGAAAGCTAACCGTGACTGCTCCGCGCCTGGAACTTTGGTCTCCGCGCTTGGTGGCCAATTTGGTGGCTG
>DATBPG010000096.1:0-3442 GCA_036561485.1 Steroidobacteraceae bacterium
GCTCGGGCAGCTGTGCCGCAGCCCCTCGGCCGATGCGCCGCTGCGGTTGTTCGAGGCCCGGCTACTCGAGTTCATCGGCTACGGCCTGAATCTGGCCGCGGAGGCCGATACCGGTCAACCGGTGCGGCCGGAGGCCTATTATCATTTCCGCCCTGGGGTTCATGGTTTCGTGGTCGCGGAACCTGCCAGCCCGGGCGCGATCCCCGGCCAGCTGCTGTATGGACTGGCCGCCGGCTGCGCGCCGGCCGGGGAGGTGCAGTTGCGCCAGGCGCGCGCGCTGATGCGCGCGGCTCTGGACCACTGCCTGGAAGGACGCGAGCTCGCCACCCGCACGGTGGCGCGCTCGCTCGCCGGCTATCCACGCAAGGAGCGTAGGGCCTGATGCATCCGAGTATCGCGCTGGGCGTCAACATCGATCACGTGGCGACGCTGCGCCAGCAGCGTCACACACGCTATCCGGAACCGGTTCAGGCGGCGCTGCTGGCCGAGCGCGCCGGTGCCGATAACATTACGCTGCACCTGCGCGAGGATCGCCGGCACATCCAGGAGCGCGACGTGCGGCTGCTGGCCGAGCTGCTCGAGACGCGCATGAACCTCGAGATGGCCGCGAGCCCGCAGCTCGTCGAGCTGGCGTGCACACTCAAGCCGGCGGACTGCTGCCTGGTGCCTGAACGGCGCGCCGAGCTGACCACCGAGGGCGGCCTGGATGTGGTAACGGGCGGTGCGGCGCTGCGCGCGCACTGTGCGCGCCTGACCGGCAGCGGCATCCGCGTGTCTTTGTTCATCGATGCCGAGCCGGCGCAGATCGAGGCGGCGGCGTCGGCGCAGGTCGGAGCGGTCGAACTGCACACCGGCGTCTACGCCGACAGCCGCGGGGCGGCTCAGGTACGCGAGCTCGAGCGGCTGCGCAGCGCGGCGCGGCTGGCGGCGAGCCGCGGTCTTACGGTGCACGCCGGACACGGCCTGAGCTACCACAACGTCGCGCCGGTGGCGGCGATCCCGCAGATCGTGGAGCTGAATATCGGACACGCGATCATCGCCCGGGCCCTATTCGATGGGCTGGCCGCGGCGGTGCGCGACATGAAGGCGCTGATGCTCGCGGCGCGCGCTTCGGCGGCTGGCAGCACATGATTTTCGGCATCGGTATCGACGTGCTGGAGGCGCAGCGCATGCACGAGACGCACGCGCGCTTCGGCGCGCGCATCGTCGAGCGGCTGCTGATGCCCGAGGAGCGGGTGCAGTTCGAGCGCACGCAGCGACCGGAGCGGTTCCTGGCAATGCGCTTTGCGGCCAAGGAGGCCATCGTCAAGGCGATGGGCACTGGCTTCGCGCACGGCATGTGGTTGCGCGATGTCGGGGTGGTGCAGAACGCATGGGGCAAGCCGGAGATCTGCTACAGCGCCCGCGGCGAGCGCATGCGGCAGCGGCTGGGCATAGGCGAGGGCCACGTGACCCTCAGCGACGAGGCTGGGCTGGTGGTGGCGGTGGCCGTGCTGCTGCGGGCGCCGGCCGTTGCGGTGCGCCGGGCCGCAAGCCGCCCGGCGTCGCGGCCCAAGCCACGAGCGGGCGCCAAGCCACGGGCAAAAGCCAAGCCACGGGCAAAAGCCAAGCCGCGGGCGGCCGGCCGGCGATGAACTGCCTGGTCTTCGACATTGAGACGGTGCCCGACGTGCAACTCGGGCGCCAGCTCTACGGTCTCGACGGACTGGATGATGCGGCAGTCGCCAAGGCGATGTTCGCGCGACAGCGCGCCGCCTCGGGTCGGGAATTCCTGCCGCATCTGCAGCAGCGCGTGGTGGCGATCGCCTGCGCGCTGCGTAGCCATGAGCAACTCACGGTCTGGAGTCTGGGCGACGCGGCCTCGAGCGAGAGGCAGCTACTGACCCGGTTCTTCGACGGCATCGAGAAGTATTCGCCCGAGCTGGTGTCCTGGAACGGCGGCGGCTTCGATCTGCCAGTGCTGCACTATCGCGCCCTGCGCTGCGGCGTGCAGGCGCCGCGCTACTGGGAGACCGGCGATGAGGACGGCAGCTTCCGCTATAACAACTATCTGAGCCGGTATCACTGGCGGCACCTGGACCTGATGGATGTGCTGTCGGGTTTTCAGGCGCGCTCGCGCGCGTCGCTGGCCGACGCGGCGGCGCTGCTGGGATTCCCGGGCAAGCTCGGCTTCTCCGGCGACCAGGTGTGGGACGCGTACCTGGCAGGCCAGCTCGACGCGGTGCGCCGCTATTGCGAGACCGACGTGCTCAACACCTATCTGATCTACTTGCGCTTTCAGTACCTGCGCGGCCGACTGGAGCGCGCGGGCCTGGATGCGGAGCTCGAACGCGTGCGGCGGATGCTGCACGATTCGGGCGAGCCGCATCATGCGCAGTTCCTGCAAGCCTGGCAGGGGCTGCCCGCGCCGGACGCACCCGCATGACAGCCCAGGTGTGGGGAGCCTGATGGCGGTCGAGATCGAGCGCAAGTTCCGCGTCCGCAGTGACGCCTGGCGCTCCGAGGTCAGCGCGAGTTCGCTGCTGCGTCAGGGGTATCTGGCCAATACCGCGCGCGCCTCGGTGCGGGTGCGCAGCGACGGGGACAGCGGCTGGCTGTCGGTCAAGGCGATGCGGCCGGGACTCTCGCGCGAGGAGTACGAGGTGGCGATCGCGGCCTCCGACGCGCTCGAGATGCTCGAGCGCCTGTGCGAGGGCTGGCCGGTGCACAAGTGGCGCCACATCGTCGTGCACGCCGGCAGTCGTTGGGAGATCGATGAGTTTATGGCCGAGAATGCCGGGCTCGTGATCGCCGAGCTGGAGCTGGAGACGGAGGATGCCGCGTTCGAGCGTCCTGCCTGGCTCGGTGCAGAGGTGACCGACGACGAGCGCTACTACAACTTCCGGCTCGCGCAGCGGCCGTTTCGCCTATGGCCCGAGAACCTGCAGGCGCAGCGATGAGCCTCGGGCCGTTGATGGTGGATATTGCGGGCACGGCGCTCACCGACGCCGACCGCCGGGTGCTGGCGCATCCTCTGGTCGGCGCCGTGCTGCTATTCACCCGCAATTACGTCGATCCGGCGCAGTTGTGCGGCTTGACTGCCGATATCCGCGGGCTACGCACCCCGCCGCTGCTGATCGCGGTCGATCACGAAGGCGGCCGCGTGCAGCGATTCCGTCCTGGCTTCTCGGGGCTGCCGCCGCTACGACGCATCGGCCAGATGTTCGATGCCGACGCCCAGCAGGGCCTGTCGATGGCGCGCGCCCTGGGCTGGCTGATGGCGGCCGAGTTGCTCGGCTGCGGCCTGGACTTCTCGTTCGCACCGTGCGTGGATCTGGATCATGGGCTATCGCAGATCATTGGCGATCGCGCGCTGCATGCGCGCGCCGAAGTGGTCGCGCAGCTTGCCGCCGCGTATACGCACGGTATGCGCGACGCCGGGATGGCGGCCACCGCAAAGCAC
>DATBPG010000097.1:0-29395 GCA_036561485.1 Steroidobacteraceae bacterium
CTGGTCGGCACCCTGGCGATCGTGCGCTTTCGCACCGTCGTGCGCGACACCCGCGACACCGCCTACGTCATCTTTGCGGTGGTCATCGGCATGGCGATCGGGGCGGCGGACCTGTGGATCGCGCTCATCGGTCTTGCCATCATCGCGGTCGCGGCGCTGCTGATTCCGCTGCGCGCCAGTGCCGTGGCGATGCCCGAGCTCTACGAACTGCGCCTGCGGGTCGCCCTGGGCCGCGAACCCGACAGCATCGCCGCCGAGCTGCTCGGGCAATACCTCGCCAGCCGCGCATTGCTCGCCATGAGCACCAGCCGGCCGGGGGTCGCCCTCGATTACAGCTACGAAGTACAGCTCAAGCCCGGCGCCTCCGCCCAGGCGCTGGTGCAATCGCTGTCCATGCTCGAGGGGCTGCAGGAGGTGCGCATCGCGCGCCGGGCGCCGGAGTCTGTGATGCGCTGAGCGGTGCGGGCGGGGCGCTCCGGGCATCCTTGGCGCAGCATTATCGTCGGGTCGACGGGGAGAGCGCATGAAAGCCACCGTGCGGCGCGCGCTGGCTGTGGCGGTCGTGGTACTGCTGCTGGGGCTGCTGGCGGCGCAAAGGCTGATGCATCGGGGTGCAGCGGCCGCCGAGCGCGGCGCGCCGCGCGTGTCCATGCGCATGAGCGATGGCCGGCTGCAGATGGGCCAGCTGACGCTGCAGTCCTGCAGTATCGGCGGTCGCCAGGGCGACGCTCTGCCGAGCGTTGCGGCCTGGTGCACGCAGCTGCCGGTACCCGAGGACTGGGATAACCCGGGCGGGCGACACATCGAGCTCGCCGTCGCCGTCTTGCCCGCGGCGGCCGCCTCGCCCGACGCCGATATCGTGACCTTTCTGGATGGCGGCCCGGGCGGCGCGGCGCGTGAGGACTATCCCCAGGTCGCCGCCGCATTCGCGCCGCTGCATGAGCGACACGCCATCCTGCTGGTGGATCAGCGTGGCACCGGCGGCTCCAACGCGCTCGACTGCCCGGCGCTGCAGGCGCCCGCCACGACGCCGACCCAGCGCGCAACCCGGCAGCTGACTGCCGCCGACGAGCCGGCGCTCATGGCGCAGCAGCTCAAGCTATGCCTGCTGCAGCTGCAGCCGCGCGCCGCGCCCCAGTTCTACACCACCACCGAGGCGGTGCGCGATCTGGAGGCCGTGCGTCAGAAGCTCGGCGCCCCGCGCCTGGACCTGATCGCGATCTCCTATGGCACGCGCGTGGCACAGCAGTTCGCCGCGCGCTTTCCCGCCTCGGTGCGCAGCGTGGTGCTCGACAGTCCCGTGCCCAATCGCCTGGCACTGCTCAGCGAGCACGCGCGCAATCTCGAGCATGCGCTGCAGCTGCAGTTTGCCCGCTGCCGCTCGACGCCGGCATGCGCGGCCCGCTTCCCGGATCCATATGCAGCCCTGTATCGGCTGCGCGAGCGGCTGCAGGCGGCACCCGTGGCCGTGACGCTGCCGGATCCGGTGACTTTCGCGCCGATGCATCTGACGCTGACTGCGCAGGATCTGGCAGCGGTGGTGCGCTTCGATGCCTATAACGAGCTGACCGCAGCGCTGCTGCCGCTGATGCTCGATGAGGCGCAGCACGGCAACTACACGTCGCTGCTCGGGCAGAGGACACTGTTCACCACGGATCTGGGCGATCACATCACCGGGGCGCTCGAGCTCTCGGTGATCTGCGCCGAGGACGTGGACCTGCTGGCCGCTCGTCCCGAGGATGAGCGCACGCTGCTGGGCAACGATGCGATCACCCGTGCCCAGGCGGCCTGCCGCCTGTGGCCGAAGGGGCGCCGGCCGGCCGACTTTCACGCCCCTTTTCGCTCGACGCTGCCGGTGCTGGTGCTCGACGGCGAGCTCGATCCGGTGACGCCGCCGGCCTACGGTGCGCAGATCGTGGCCGGCCTGCCGCATGCGCGTCAGCTCATCGCCACCGGTCAGGGCCACAGTGTGATCGGCGCCGGCTGCATGCCGCGGCTCGTGCAGCGCTTCGTCGAGACGCGCGAGACCGGTGAGCTCGATGCGCACTGTCTGGCCGCGCTGGGCCCGGTCCCGGCGTTCATCAACTACGACGGCGCCTCGCCATGAGCTTCGATACATGATCGTCGTCGAGGATCTGCGCAAGTCCTTCGGCGCCGCCCGTGCGGTGGACGGCGTGTCCTTCAGCGCGCGCGATGGACAGATCACCGCACTGCTGGGCGCCAATGGGGCCGGCAAGACCACCACGCTGCGCATGCTCTACACACTCATGCGACCGGACGCGGGCCGCATTCTCGTCGACGGCATCGACGTGCAGCACGATCCGCTGGCGGTGCGCCGCCTGCTCGGGGTGCTGCCCGATGCGCGCGGGCTCTACCGCCGCCTGACGGCGCGCGAGAACATCGAGTACTACGCGGCGCTGCAGGGCCTGCCGCCTGCGCGTGCCCGCGCGCGCACCGATGAGCTGCTGCAGACGCTGTCCATGCAGGACATCGCCGGACGGCGCACCGAAGGCTTCTCGCAGGGTGAGCGGCTGAAGACCGCCCTGGCACGCACGCTGATCCACGAGCCGCGCAATGTGCTGCTCGATGAGCCCACCAATGGCCTGGACGTCATGTCCACGCGCAGCCTGCGCGAGTTTTTGCGCCGCCTGCGTGCCGAGGGGCATTGCGTGCTCTTCTCCACGCACATCATGCAGGAGGTCGCAGCGCTCTGTGACCACGTGGTCATCATCGCGCGCGGGCGCGTGGTCGCCGAGGGCAGTCCCGATGCGCTGCGCGAGCGGGCGGGGGAGGCGAGCCTCGAGGAGGCGTTCATCAAACTCATCGGCGTGGCGGCACTCGGGGAACTGTCGTGACACAGGTGCGCCCTTGAGCCGCTCTGCAGCCTGGATCGTCTTTCTGAAGGAGTGCCGCGAGAGCCTGCGCGACCGGCGCATATTGATCAATGCGCTGCTGATCGGCCCGCTGCTCGGTCCGTTGATGTTCGTCATCGTGCTGCGCCTGACGGTTGCGCGACAGATCGAGCAGGCGACCCGTCCGCTGCCCGTTGCCGTGGCCGGCGCCGAGCAGGCGCCCAATCTCATCGCCGCCCTCGAGCAGCAGGGACTGCAGCTGCTCGCAGCGCCGGCAGATCTGGCCGGCGCAGTGCGCTCGCAGCAGCTCGATCTTGCGCTGCGTATCCCGCCGGGCTATGTGGACGCCTGGCGTGCGGGGCGCCCGGCGCAGGTGGAGCTGTTCTTCGATTCTTCGCGCCAGGGGGTCGCAGCCGAGGTGCAACGCCTCGAGGGCATGCTGCAGGGCTATGCACAGCGCAACGCCGCGCTGCGACTCATGGCGCGCGGCCTGTCGCCCACGCTTGCGGTGCCGATCCTCGTGGCAGCGCGCGATCAGGCCACCCCCCAGGGACGCGGTGCGCTGATGTTTGCGATGCTGCCGTACTTCCTGGTGTTCACGGCGCTCATCGGTGGCATGTGGCTCGCCATCGATTCGACCGCCGGCGAGCGCGAGCGCGGCTCACTCGAGCCGCTGCTGATCAACCCCGTGCCACGCGACCGCATTCTGCTTGGCAAGGTGCTCGCCACTGCGCTGTTCGGTCTGGCGAGCCTGACGCTGGGATTGCTCGCGTTCATGGTCGCGGGCTGGTTTCTGCCGGGCGATCAGATCGGGCTGTCCTTCAATCTCGGTCCGCATGTGGTGGCGGCCATACTGCCGCTCATGCTGCCGCTGGTGCTGCTGATCGCGGTCACCGAGATCCTGGTGACGGCATTTGCGAAGAGCGCACGCGAGGCGCAGGCGCATCTGGCGCTGGTGCAGATCCTGCCCGCCATCACCTCGGTGGTGCTGAGCTTTGCGCCGATCAAGTCGGCGCTGTGGATGTACGTGGTGCCGCTGCTGAGCCAGCAGTTGATCATTCTGCGGCTGCTGCGCGGGGAGCCCATCGCAGCCCTGGCCACGACCCTCTCGGTCGTGTTCACCTTGGCAGCCGTGCTGCTGGTGTTCTGGGCCGCACGGCGCAGCTACGCTACCGAGCGGCTCGCGATCAACAGCTAGGCGAGCGGTGCCTGGGGGACTACACCGCCGTGCCCCCATGCATCAGCAGGCCGACGAGGCCAATCACGATCAGGTAGATGGCGACGATGTAGTTCAGCAGGCGCGGCATCACGAGAATCAGGATGCCCGCAACCAGCGAGACCAGGGGCGCGAGGCTATAGTGAATGTACATGCGGTTCTCCCTCGGTGCCATGCGCACCGGGCTGGCGCCGGACGGTAGCGCCCGCGCGAAGCGGACGCAATCGCGCCGCGCGGCTGTGCGTGTAGACTTGGCCGACTCATGAGCCCTGCGTCCGAGCCTCTGTCCATCCGGGGCGCGCCGCCCCCGCTTGCCTGAGGGCGGTGCGAAGATGACATCTGCTGCTCCCGTGCGGGTACTGTTCGTGTGTGCGGGCAATATCTGCCGCTCGCCCACGGCCGAGGCCGTGCTGCGTGCGCTCGCAGCCCAGCTGGCACCGCAGCTGCGTCTGGAGATCGATTCCGCCGGCACGCACGGCCTGCATGCCGGCGATGCGCCCGATCCGCGCGCTCAGAGCGTCGCGCGTGCGCGTGGCGTGGACATGTCGCGGCTGCGTGCCCGCCAGCTGCTGATCGAGGACTTCGAGCATTTCGACTGGATCCTGGTGATGGATCGGCAGAACCATGCGGCAGCGCTGTCCCTGGCGCCCCCGCAGCACCGCCGGCGTCTGCGCCTGTTCATGGAATTCGCGCCGCACCTGCGTCAGCGCGAGATTCCCGATCCCTACTATGGCGAGCAGGCCGACTTCGAGCGGGTGTTCACGCTGGCCGAGCAGGCCGCACGGGGTCTGCTGCGCGAGCTGGCGCGGGTTTAAAAGCTGATGCGGTTCGCGGGTCGCGGTAACGGGTGATGCGTAGCGGGTCGTCCACGGGCGAACAACCGGGCTATTGTGTGCCCATGTACCTTGTGATAAAAAGGTACCATCCGCACGGCTGGTTGGGTGGCGCGACGCGCCGGCTGGACCCCTGGCGGATGGCGTACGCATGGACATCAACGAGAAATTCACACCGATCCGCAAGGGACTGCTCGAGTTCCTGATCCTCAGGATCGTGTCGGCGGACAAGGTGTACGTAGCGGACATGCTGCGCCGGCTCGCCGAGACGCAGTTCGCCACCCAGGAAGGCACGCTCTATCCGCTGCTGAGCCGCATGCGCCGCGAGGGATTGCTCAGCTACGAATGGCAGGAGTCGGAGGCAGGGCCGCCGCGCAAATACTACGGGCTGACCGCCCTGGGTCGCGCCACGCTCGAGGAACTCAACGACTACTGGAAGGCCATCAATCGCACCATCCAACAGATGGGGAAGTAGTCATGCGCAGAGTCGTCACCATCAGCCTGAATGGCACCGCCTACCAGCTCGAAGAGGCCGGGTACGACGCGCTGCGTCGCTACCTCGATGAGGCCGAAGCGAAACTGCGCGCCGACCCGGACTGCGCCGAGATCCTCGCGGATCTGGAGCAGGCGATCGGCGAGAAGTGCGCGCGCTACCTGGATGCACATCGCAACGTCGTCAGTACCGAGGACGTGCAGCGCATCCTCGCGGACATGGGCCCGGTCGAGGGCGGGGAGAGTGCGCAGGGCTCCGGCGCGTATGGCGCCACGGGCAGCTCCGGCGCACCTGCGGGTGCGGCGGCGCCAGGCGCCGGTGCAGCGTCTGCCGGCAGCGCACCCAAGCGTCTCTATCAGATCTCCGAGGGGGCGCTGATCAGCGGCGTGTGCAACGGACTGGGCGCCTATCTCGGCGTCGATGTCATCGTCGTACGCGTGATCTTCGTGGCCTTGGCGCTGCTCACCTGGGGCGCGTGGGTGCTGGTGTACCTGGTGCTGATGTTCGTCATCCCCTACGCCAGCACCTCCGAGGAGCATGCCGCCGCGCACGGGCTGCCCTTCACGGCCCAGCAGCTGGTGCAGCAGGCCAAGCGCCAGTACTCGCAATTCAAGCAAAATGCCGAGCGGCGCCAGCGCTCGCACCGTGAAGGGCGCTGGCAGCGCCGCCAGTGGAAACAGCAATGGCGCCAGGAGCGCTGGGCCATGCGTCACCGCACGCGCTGGGGCGAGCCGGCGCCGGGGGAGGCGCCCGACTATGCCACGCAGCTGCTCGCCGGCGTGCTCGTGCCCATCGCTGCGCTCATCGATGCGGTGCTCGTGATTGCGCTGCTCGTGGGCATCGCGAAGTTGCTCTCGCGCGGCACGATCTTTGGCTGGGCGCGTCCGCCTGGCATGCCACTGTGGGTAGGCATCGTCGTGCTCTGCATCCTCTACGGTGCGCTCGCAACCCCGCTGCGCGCCATGCGGCACGCTGCCTACTTCGCGCGCGGATCAGGTCCCAGTGCCTGGGCCGCGCTCTGGGGCAGCGTCCTGTGGCTCGCGTTCATGGCGCTGTTTCTGTCGCTGGCCTGGCACTTCTGGCCACAGCTGCAGCATCTGCTGCAGCAGCTGGGCGACTCGCTGCGTGCGACCCAGGCGCCGGGGCAGGCGATCCGCTGGAGCGTGCCGCTGTAAAAGACGAGCCGACGGGTCGTGCGCCAACGGCGCTTAGCGCTGGAGCAGCAGAACGACTTTCCCGAGCACGTGTCCGGCTGCCACGCGCCGATGTGCCTGCGCGATATCGGCGAGCGGATATTCCGCGGCGACCGGAATCCTCAGGTGCGCCGATTCGACCGCCGCGTTCAGACGCTTGAATTCGAGCCGTCCGGGTATGTAGCTATAGAGCGTCATGCGCATTCCGAGTCGGGGGCGCGGCAGATACGACCCCTGGCGAACCCCCTCTATGCCCTCGAGATATGCGACCCGACCTCGGCGGTCAGTGCGCAGCGTGTCGATGCAGCGTTCCAGCGCATCACCGCCGGCGAGTCCCAGCACGGCATCAACGCCGTGAGGCGCAAAGCGCCTGGCGGCCGCGACGATGTCTTCGGTCTGGTCATTCACGGCCACATCTGCGCCCAAGCGGCGCACGAGCGTGGCCGCCGCAGCATTGGTCACGGTTGCCAGCACCCGGATGCCCCGCAGCTTGGCAAATTGCACAGCGAGAGTGCCCACCGCACCGGACGCTCCATGGATGATCAGACTTTCCCCCGCCTTCAATTGCAGCACATCATCGATGCCCTGAAGCGCCGAGAGGCCGCTGGCGGCAAGGATGCCCGCCTCCTCGATACCGACGCCCCGGGGAAGCGGGGCGATGTCGTCTGCGGGAATGGCCACGTACTGACCATAGAAGCCGCTGGGCAATCCATCGGCGGCGCCATAGACGGCGTCTCCCACCTGAAAGCCGCGCACGCCGCGCGCGACGGCAGCGACCACACCGGAGCCATCGGTGCCGAGCACCCATGGAAAGTGCGTGCTGGGATCCGCGTGTTCGCGCTCCCAGGGGTCCCAAACCGCGACACCTGCCGTCTCTACCTTGATCAGTACTTCTCCGGCCTTGAGTGCGGGCAGCGGCAGACGCTCGATCGACATCACTTCGGGGCCACCACGCCGGGTGATGGCGGCCGCGAGCATGGTCGTGGGCAGCTCTCCTGCAGCGGCAACGCTGCACACGGCGGCGATGCCAAGGAGCAGGCCATAGCCTCGCCGGCCTCGCAGAGGCGCCTGGGGTGAGTGGCGGTCTGATCCGATCAGCCCGCTGCCTTGCGCCTTATTTCCCCGCATCGGGCGGGACTGGAGTGTAGGCCGGCTTATCCTTGTCTTTGATCAGGATCGCCAGAAACTTCGCCGGCTTGGTCTTGCTCGCGTTGGCCGACAGGACATGGATGTCCGTGGGACTCTCGTAGAATGTGCCTCCGGGCCCGAGTGTCACGCGAGGACCGCCCTTGACCTGCATGATCAGCGTTCCCTGCAGCACATAGACGAAGACCTGTGCGTCATGCCGGTGAGGTGGAGGGTTCGCGCCGGGGGGAAGCACGACCGTGCTCATCACCACCTCTTTGCCAGCAACCCCAACCAGATCGCGCGTCATGAGCCCGCCGGCACCCGCGCGACGAGGCGTCGGCCCCGGCCGTTGTGTCGGCGGCTGTTGAGCCTGAGCCACCTATGGCAGCAGCAGCGCCATGGCGATTGCGCACTGGCAGATCATCAAATAGCGTTTACGTTGGGTGAACATGGGTTTCTCCACTGATTTGGCTCGAGTCAGGCCGCACGGCTGCTTCGACGGTTGGAGATAGTACTCCTGCCCGCTTGCGCGCCGTCACGATCGGCTGCGCGACGCTTCGACCGCGGCGGCCACCTCGGCAATGGCCGTCTCGAGGCCCTGCGATGAGGCACGCAGCGCGGCCAGCTCCGGCGCCCGCCACTCATGCACCAGCCGGCCTTCCAGCAGCAGCGCGGCCCTGTCGGCATAGCGTTCCACGACATCCAGCGCGTGTGTGGCCAGCAGCACGCTGCAGCGGCCGCGGTCGACGGCCGCGCGCAGATGGCGCTTGAGGATGAGAGAGCTGGCGGGATCCAGTCCGTTGAAGGCCTCATCGAGCACGAGCAAGGTGGGAGTGCCTAGCAGGGACAGCAGCACTGCCAGCTTCTGCCGCGTACCGGTCGAGTACGTATCCACGTAGCCGTCCAGCAGCGCATCGAGCCTGAATGAGCTCGCCAGCTCGATGACCTCAGACTCCGGCGCGCCGAGCCCTTTGGCCGCGGCGTAGATCTGCAGGCACTGTCGGCCAGTGAGCAGGCCCGGCAGTTGCTCGGGGGCACAGCCGAAGCCGAGCAGGGCCCGGGCCTCACGCGCGTGCGTGGAGACAGGCACGCCGCCGATGAGCACGTCGCCGGCGCTCGGAGCCAACAGCCCCGCTATGGCACGCAGCATGGTGGTCTTGCCCGCGCCGTTCGGTCCGAGCAACGCCAACCACTCGCCCCGCCTCAGCGTGAGATCCACGCCCTCGAGCACGCGACGCTCGCCAAAGGCGACGCGCAGTCCACGGATCTCAAGTGCCGGCTCATCCCGCATCGCTGCTCTCACCGCCGGCCTGGATAGGCGCGCGCCGCGCGCGCAGCGCTGCGCGATCGGGCGAGCTGCGAGCGTATGCCCACGCGCAGGCCGCCACGCTGACGGCCAGCGAGGCCAGCCAGCAGCCTGCGCCGCGCGTCAGCGCCTGCGTGCCGCGCACGGCGAGCGGCAGGGCGCGGACGAACAGCAGCAGCAGCGCGATGACCATGAGCTGGCGCAGCAGTGCGAGCCAGATCAGCGCGCAGGTGAGGCGGACAAAGCCGATCGGCGTGGGCGCAAGCCAGCGCGCCGCGGGAAAGGCGACCCGTACCGTGGCCGCCAGCATTCGCAACAGATAGGCGGCGATCAGAGCAGCGCCCATGGCGAGCAGCGCCTGAATGGCGGGCGTGCCCAGCGGCATGGCGAGCGCCACCAGCGCCAGCTGCCGCGCTGTGATCCTGGGTCGACCCCAGACCTGGCTGCGGGCGAGCGGCCAGGTTCCAAGACCCCACACCCAGGCGTGCCGGGAAGCCTGCCGGCTTCGGCGTATGCGCGTGTACCAGGACGGCGGGATCAGCGGCGCCTGCCGGTGAGGCCAGTACCAGCCGATGCCCACGCCGAGCGCGCCGGCGCCGGCGATGGATGACAGCAGCAGTGCGGTCGCTGCCGCGGAAAGGCCGGCGCCCCAGGCGGTGCCGACGGCGACGAGGATGATGCCGAGGGCGAGCAGGGGGACACGGACAGCGGCGACCACGAGGCGGTTGGACACCGGCAGCGCTGCCAGCCACGAGTGCAGCTGGCGCTGCTGCGCGCGAGCTCTGGCGCGCGTGACCGAGGCGGCGCACAGGGCGGCGAACACGCTCGCCGTGAGCAACCAATGCGCCGCTGCCTGCTGCATCAGCGCGCGCGCCGCCCCGCGGCTGCAGCCCCAGACGAAGGCTGCCGGCACGATGATCAGCGCCGCATAAATCGAGGGATGCCGTCGCAGGGCATTGCGCCACTGCAGCCAGCGGCTCTGCAAGGCCGGATGACGAAGATAGGCGGACGAGCTCAGCTGCCTGTCAATTGCGCCAGTAATCGCAGCCCCTCCGGCCACTCACCATAGCCGCTGGCCGAATTGATATGACCGGCCGCCCCGATATTGACCAACCGGCTGCCCCAGGCCGCCGCGCACGTGGCCGCGAACTCGACGCTGCCATAGGGATCATCGCTGCTGGCCACGAGGATGCTCGGAAAGGGCAGCGGCCGCACCGGCAGCGGCGAGAAGCCGCTGATCTCGGGCGGAAAAGAGGGGCGGTCGGGATTGGGCACGCCGACGAGTAATGCAGCGCGCGCGCTCAGGCGCGTTTGCCCCGCCCAGTGCACCGCGAGCAGGCAGCCGAGACTGTGTGCCACCAGCACGCACCCTGGCCCGCGTGCGCTGACTGCCGCCTCGAGCCGCGGCTGCCAGTCGCCACGGCTGGGCCGCTCCCACTCGGTTTGCTCAAGGCGCTGAACATCTGGCAGCGTCGCCTGCCAGCGGCTCTGCCAGTGCTGCGCGTCGGAGTTGCCGCGGCCGGGCAGGATGAGGATCGGAGCGTGAGAGCGGGGCGCGCTCAGGTAGGATTTTCCAGGCTGAACATCTCGTGCTCATCATCGTAGGCGAACACTTCGCCATAGCGGGCGAGCGATACGACCGCACGCAGCGACTGCTCGGCGTCGTCCTCGCCCATGAAGTCCTCGAGCTCGTCGATGAAGCGGCTCTTGCGTGCCGCGTGCGAGGTACGCTCATCGAGCACACGCCGAATGTGCTCGGCGAGCGGTACATAGGCCAGCAGATGACGTGCAAAGATGCGTTTGCGCTCGTCGAGCTCGGCATTGGCGAAGGACATGCCGTCGGGCGTCAGGCGGATGTCACCGCCCTCGATCTCGGCGAAGTGCATGACCTGCAGCGTCTCGGCCACCGGAAAGAGCTCGTCGATCTCCATCTGCAGGTCCGAGGCGATCTCCGGCAGGTCGGCCTTGCCGTTGAAGGGCGCGGCCGCGAGCGTCTCCATCAGGCCGGAGAGCAGGTTCGAGGACACTCGCGGCAGCACCGAGCCGAGCGTCAGGCGCGGGAAGCGCTCGGCACGCGGCCCGTGCGCGGTTCCGGGGCGCGAGGTCATGACCACGTAGATGCGCTCCACCAGCTCGCGAAACTGCGCATTCAGCCGGTCGCGCGGTTGCGGCAGCGTCACGGGAATCTCTCCGAGGATACGTCCGGGGTTGCTGCCGAATACCAGGATGCGGTCGCACATGAACACCGCCTCCTCGATATTGTGGGTCACGAGCATGACGCCCCGGATGGGCAGCTGTCGCTCGGCCCACAGCCCCAGAAAGTCCGTGCGCAGTGTCTCGGCGGTGAGTACATCGAGCGCCGAGAACGGCTCATCCATGAGCAGAATGTCCGGGTGCACCACCAGTGCGCGCGCAAAGCCCACGCGCTGGCGCATGCCGCCGGAGAGCTCGCGCGGGTACGCGGACTCGAAGCCGTCCAGGCCGATCAGATCGATCGCAGCCAGTGAGCGCTTGCGGATCTCCGCCTTCTCCAAGTGCTGCGCTTCCAGGCCGAGCGCGACGTTCTCGAACACGGTGAGCCACGGAAACAGCGCGAAGCTCTGAAACACCATGGCGATGCCCGAGGCGGGGCCCTCGATCGGCCGTCCGGAGAAGGACAGGTGCCCGCCGCTCGGGGCCGACAGCCCGGCGATGAGCCGCAGCAGTGTCGACTTGCCAGAGCCCGAGCGGCCGAGCAGGCCGATGATCTGTCCCTCCCCGAGCGTGAGGTTCACGCCATCGAGCACCAGCAGCTCCCCGCCGTCTGGCTTGGGGAAGGCCTTGCGCACATTCTCGATGTGCAGCAGCTCCACGGGTGCGGGTTGCGGGAGGCTGTTCATGTTGTCAGGTCAGCCGGTATTTGCGCTCGGCGTAATAGTACAGCGGCCGCCAGAAGGTGCGATTGAGCACCACGACGAACAGGCTCATGGTCGTGATCCCGAGCAGCACGCGATGAAAATCACCGGCCGAGGTCGCATCGGCGATATATGCGCCCAGTCCATGGGCGCGCAGCCGCGTGCTGCCCCAGCTCACGACCTCGGCCACCACCGAGGCGTTCCAGGCGCCGCCCGAGGCCGTGATGGCACCGGTCACGTAGTAGGGCAGCACGGCGGGCAGCGCGACCTTGCGCCACCACAGCCGCCCGCGTACGCCGAGATTCTCACTCGCGTAGCGCAGCTCCACGGGCATGGCCGAGGCGCCGGCGATGACGTTGAAGAGGATGTACCACTGCGTGCCGAGAATCATCAGGGGACTGAGCCACAGATCCGGATTCAGTCGGAACGTGACGATGCCGAACACCATGACCGGAAACAGCAGGTTCGAGGGGAAGGCGGCGAGAAACTGCGCGATCGGCTGCACCAGGGCTGCGGCCCGCGGCCGCAGGCCCACCCACACACCCACGGGAAGCCACACGAGGCTTGCCAGCGCGATGAGCACGACGACGCGCAGCAGCGTCAGGCAGGCAAGCCCGATCGCCTGCAGTGCCTGCTGCGTCGTGGTCTCACCGATGAGCGTGCGCGCGATGCGCCACACCGCCAGCGCCACCAGCAGCATCAGAAGCGTGAACCACAGCGCATCGGTGCGGCCCGCCGCGCGCTTCAGCGTTTCTGTCGCGACCAGGCGCGCCGGGCGTGCGCGGCGGTTGAAACGGCGCACCAGCGAGTTGAACAGCGCTGTGAAGGTGCCGATCAGGCGCGAGCGCTGCATCATCGTCAGTGCCCAGGAGTCGGGCACCAGACCGCCCTGCTCCTGATCGATGCGGAAGCGATCGCCCCAGACGATGAGCGGTCGAAAGATGAGCTGATCGTAGGCCAGGATCACGACCAGCATGGTGGCAATGGCCCAGCCGATGGCGCTCAGGGAGCGCTGCTGGATCGCCAGCGCGATATAGGAGCCGATGCCCGGCAGCGCGATGTTGGTATGCCCGACGCTGATGGCCTCGGAAGCCACGACGAAGAACCAGCTGCCGGACATCGACATCATCATGTTCCACAGCAACGCGGGCATCGCAAAGGGTGCTTCCAGCCGCCAGAAGCGCATCCAGGGCGTCAGGTGAAACGAGTCGGCCGCCTCGCGCAGCTCATCGGGCACGGTGCGCACTGACTGATAGAAGCTGAAGGCCATGTTCCACGCCTGGCTGGTGAAGATGGCGAAGATCGCCGCGAATTCGGCGCCGAGCACACGCCCGGGCACCAGCGACAGGAAGAACACCACGGTGACCGACAGAAAGCCGAGGATCGGTACCGACTGCAAAATGTCGAGAATCGGCACCAGGATGCGCTCGGCGCGCGGGCTCTTGGCAGCCCAGGTGCCGTAGGTGAAGGTGAACAGCAGCGACAGCGCCATCGCAACGAACATGCGCAGGGTCGTGCGCGCCGCATACACCGGCAGCACCGCCGGCGACAGCGACAGCGGCGTGGCGGTCAGGTGCGCCAGCGGCTCGAGCAGCCCCCGGCTCGCTTCGGCGAAGAAGGCCAGCAGGCCGAGCACGACGATCAGCGCGATCGCATCCCAGCGCGATGCCAGCTCGCGTACGAAGGCAAAAGGTTCGAAGCGTTCCATCAGCCGGCCGGTTGTCCGATTCGTCGCACGAGCGCCTGCGCGCCGGGGCAAAGCGCTCGGCGCGTGCGGCGGAGAATTAGTTGGACTGCGCGAGGGTACGACGCGCGCTGACGTAGTGTTACACAGCCATGTGACAGCGGCTACCGCGCTGGCTGATAGATCGCCGGCGGCGCGTTGAGCTCATTGAGATAGCGGCGGCGCGCGCCGATCGACAGCTGCTGCCAGTCGAGCTTGCCGGCGAGCGCCCGGCGCAGCATCGCATCGCTCACGTACACGCGGCGGCCCGCGCGCGCGCGATTGCCGGCCTTCAGCAGCCCGGTGTGCCGTTGCTGCAGCAGCTCGATGAGCGCGGCGGCCACCCGTGCGCTGCGCGGCAGTTCACTGTGCTCGCAGGCGAGGGAGTAATCGCGTGCGCCCGGCAGCGTCGCCCAGGCCGCCGGCACGGTACCGTCGCCCGCCTCGCTGACCTCGTAGCGAAACTGTCCGCGATAGAGGGACAACCCCGTGACCGTGCGCCGCCCGGTACCGATGATGGAGACGAAACGCTCATCGGCGGGGGGCAGGCTCGCTTCAAGACGCGCGGCCGCCGTGAGCAGCCGGCGCGACGGACGCAGTCCCGTAGCGGGCCAGTCGCGCACCTGGGACAGATCGAGCTTGTCGGCCGAGCGCGGCAGCATCTGGTGCACGCTGACGAAGCTGTGAAAGATGCGTCGGCTGAGCGTGTCGGCATCGTGCAGCGGATCGAGCGCTGCCAGCCGCAGCACCACCGGGTAGGTGGCCCGCAGGGCCTGCACGGCGCCGATCGAGCCGCCATGAGGAGTGCCGAGCCCGATCAGCTGCCCGACCCGCCGCGCGCAGCTGCGGGTGCAGTGCCCGAGCGCCCCGCGTGCTACCAGCCCTCCCATGCTGTGGCCGATGAGTACCAGACGCTGCACCGGCTCCGCTTCGAGCCGCCGTGCCAGAGCGACGGCACTGGCCTGGATATCCTCGCGCCAGTCGTAGTCGTACAGCACCACTTTGTAGCCCGCCGCCGCGAGCCGCAGTTTCAGCGCGAGGTACGTGTGCGGGATCAGTCCCAGCGGCTGCAGGGCGCGCCGTGAAGCGCGGCGGGCGCTCCAGCGAAGCTGCAGCAGACGGCCCTGGGCGATGTCGGCGGCATCGAGCCAGAGCAGGTCGCAGGGCTGGTGCGGCGTGCGCGGCCAGCCGAGCTGGCTGCCGAGCAGGCCCGGGATCAGGTAGACCAGGGGCCGCCCGTCGGCCACGTCGGCTGCGGCCTGCGCTGCGCTCGCCGCACGCGCCAGACCTGCGAGCCGCCGATACTCGCCCGCGCCGAACCAGGCGATGAGCTCGCGACGATGGGCTCCGCCGGCGAGTGCGCGCTCGAGCTCGCCGGCCGGCCAGCACATGCGGTCATACACGGAGATGGTGGCCGCCAAGGCGTCAGCCGCCGGAGGAGCGGGTGCGCGCCGCCGGCACTGCCCCCGAGGCCGCCGGCAACCCGCAGTGACGCACGATCTCGCCGCACACCGCGGCGATGGCAGCGCCGCGTGCACTGCTTCGTCGCCAGACTGCACCGATGAGCCGGCTCGGCTCGGGCCGCACGAAGGGACGCAGCGCCACACCGCGTGCGCTGGCATAGGCTCCCCGCGTCGCCAGCGCCGGCAGCAAGGTCACCCCGGCACCGGCCGCCACCATCTGGCGCAGCGTCTCGATGCTGGTGGCGCGAAAATCCTGCTTCTCGCGACCACCGCTGCGGCTGCAGACCGCCAGCGCCTGCTCGCGCAGGCAATGCCCATCCTCCAGCAGCAGCAGCGTCTCGCCGGCCAGATCCTCCACGCGCACGCGCGCTTTGGCTGCAAGCGCGTGCGGCTCGGGCAGCGCCAGGACGAAGGGCTCGCGATACAGCTCGCGCACCATGAGGTTCTCACCCGGCACCGGCAGCGCAAGGATGCCCAAGTCGAGCTCACCGGCCGCAAGCCGCTCGAGCATCGGCGCCGTCTGGTACTCATAGAGCAGCAGCTCCAGGCGCGGCAGCGCGCGACGCAGCCTCAGCGCCACGAGCGGCAGCAGGTAGGGACCGATCGTGGGCAGCAAGCCGATGCGCAGCGAGCCTGCAAGCGGATCACGCCGCGCCTGCGCCAGCGCCACGATCGCCTCGCCGCTCTCGAGCATGCTGCGCGCACGCGCGGCAATCTCCTCTCCGGCCTCCGTCAGCGTCGCCTGGCGCGGGCGCCGCTCCACCAGCTGCACGCCGAGCGCGTCCTCGAGCTTGCGCAGCTGCGCCGAGAGCGTCGGCTGGCTGACGAAGCACTTGGCCGCCGCATGGCCGAAGTGGCGCTCGTCGGCCACCGCCACGAGATATCGCAGGTCCTTGAGCTTCAGGTCGATCATGCTATTCGATATATGGCGTCTATCGAGATTATAAAGTCAATTGATTGGACGCTGCACGTCAGGGGCCGCAGGCTGTGCGCCATCGGTCCACCACCCCACACTTTCATGGAGATCATCATGCTCGGAATTGGAGAGAAATTTCCCGCCTACACCCTGACCGGCGTCGTCAGCAGCGATCCGGCCAAGGCTTTCACCAGCGTCGACAGCGCCTCGCAGGCTGGCAAATGGCAGGTGCTGTTCTTCTGGCCGAAGGACTTCACCTTCGTCTGCCCGACCGAGATCGCCGCTTTTGGCAAGCTGCATCAGCAGTTCCAGGACCGGGGCGCGGAGCTGTTCGGCGTCAGCACCGACAGCGAGTACGTGCACCTGGCCTGGCGCCGTGAGCGCGAGGAGCTGCGTGAGCTGCCCTTCCCGATGCTCTCGGACATCAAGCGCGAGCTCACGGGCGCACTGGGAATCCTGGATCGCGAGGCCGGCGTCGCGCAGCGGGCAACCTACATCATCGATCCGCAGGGCATCGTGCGCTTCGTCTACGTGACGGACCTGTCCGTCGGGCGCAATCCCGCCGAGGTGCTGCGCGTGCTCGATGCGCTGCAGACCGATGAGCTCTGCCCCTGCAACTGGCAGTCCGGGCAGGACACGCTGAAGGCGGCCTGATCATGGACTCGCTCGAGCAGCTGCGTGCCTCGCTGCCGCAGTTCGCGCGCGATCTGAAGCTGAACCTCGGCAGTGTGCTGACGGTTGAGGGTGCCCCCGGCCTCTCGCTGCGGCAGATCTGGGCGGTGGCGCTGGCGAGCGCCATCGCCTGCCGCAACCCCGCCTTCACCGCCGCCGTGGAAGGGCAGGCGCGCGCGCATCTGGATGAGGCACACCTGACCGCGGCGCGCACCGCCGCGGCGCTCATGGGCATGAACAACATCTACTATCGCTTTCTGCACCTGGTCGAGGACCCCGAGTATCAGCGCCTGCCGGCGCGGCTGCGCATGAACGCGCTGGGCAGCCCCGGCATCGAGCGCCGCGACTTCGAGCTGCTTGCGCTCGCGGTCTCGGCCATCAACGGCTGCGGGCTGTGCATCAGCTCCCACGAGCGCAAGCTGCGCGAGCAGGGGATGGATCGGGAGGCCATCCAGAGCGCAGTGCGCATCGCCGCAGTCGTGCATGCCGTGGCGGGCGTGCTCGAATACACTGGCAGCTGAAGCCGCGCCGGATCGGCTGAGCGCCAGCGGAACCTTGCCAGGGCGGCGTTGGTCAGGCAGATGGCCGCGTTGCCCGAGCAGGAAGCTTCCGTATGCAGATTCTGCTGGTCGAAGATGATGTCGAAGCAGCGCGTCACGTGCTGCAGGGGCTCGAGCAGGGCGGCTACGCCTCCGAGCTCGCCACCGACGGGCCCACGGGGCTGTCGCGGGCGCTCGATGGCCTGTTCGATCTGCTGATCATTGACCGCATGCTGCCGCATCTGGACGGTCTGTCGATCGTGACGGCCCTGCGACAGAGCGGCAATCGCACCCCAGTGTTGCTGCTCAGCGCGCTCGGCACGGTCAGCGACCGGGTCGATGGCCTGCGGGCCGGTGGGGATGACTATCTCATCAAGCCGTTCGCCTTTCTGGAGCTGCTGGCGCGCGTGGAGGCGCTGCTGCGCCGGCATGCGCTGCAGGGTGCGGCACCTGCGGTGCTGCGGGTGGCGGACCTCGAGCTCAATGCGTTGGCGCGACGCGTGACACGCGCCGGTCGCGACATCACCCTCACCGCCAAGGAATTTCAGCTGCTGGAATTTCTGATGCGCCGCGCCGGACAGGTCGTGACCCGCACCATGCTGCTCGAGGCGGTATGGAATCTGCATTTCGATCCGCAGACCAACCTCATCGACGTGCACATGAGCCGGCTGCGCGCTGCCGTGGACCGCGGCTTCGAGCGGCCGCTGCTGCATACCGTGCGCGGCGCCGGCTATCTGGTGCGCGAGAGCGCCTCGACAGTGCAGTCCCCATGAAGCAGCGCACGCTCCACTACTCCTCGACTCGCCTTGCGATCATCTACGTAGGCCTGTGCGCGCTGTGCGTGGGCGCGCTGCTCTGGATGGGCTTCCTCATCACCGCGCGCGGCCTGACGCGCGAGGTGGACCTGGTGATTGCCGCCGAGCTCGACGGCCTGAAGGATGAGTACGACCAGGGCGGCCTGGTGCGGCTGGTAGCCACCCTGAACCGGCGCACGGACAGTTGGGGAAGCAGCGGCGCGGTCTACCTGCTGGTCGATGCCGCCAATCGCAAGATCGCGGGCAATCTGTCGGGCTGGCCGCTGCAGCCCCGGCTCAGTCAGGGCTGGGTCGAGTTCGACATCACCGCGCGTGATCGCAGCGGGCGTGGCGATCATCCGGTGCGCGCCGAGATCTATGCGCTCGGCGACTACCGGCTGCTGGTGGGGACCGACATCTCAGAGCGGCGCAACATCGCGGCACGGCTGCGGGATACGACGCTTTGGGGCATCGCCCTGGCGGCGCTGCTGTCGGCCGCCATTGGCTGGTGGTACAGCCGGCGCGTGGCGAGCCGCGTGCGGCAGGTCGCCCAGACCTGCGAGAAGATCATCTCCGATGATCTGACGCAGCGACTGCCGCAGAGCGGCTCGCGCAACGAGTTCGGTCAGCTTGCCGGCGCCGTCAATCACATGCTCGACCGCATCGAGCAGCAGACCACGACGCTGCGTGCGACGTTCAACAGCGCAGCGCACGATCTGCGCTCACCGCTGCATCGCATGCGTGTGCGTCTGGAGTCCGCCGTGAGCCGCGTACCGCTCGAGCACGAGGCGCGCTCGGCCGTGGAGGACACCATCGCGGACCTCGAGCGCGTACAGCGTACCCTCGCCACGCTGCTGCAGATTGCGCAGGCCAATGCGGCCAATGCGCTGCGCGGTGGCGAGGCGGTGGATCTGGCAGCGCTCGGCCAGGAGCTCGGCGAGCTCTACGATCCGGAAGCGCGTCAACGCGGTCTGGAGCTCACGGTGCATGCCCAAGGTCCCGTCAGCGTCAGCGGCAATCGCCAGTTGCTCGCACAGCTCATGGCCAATCTGCTCGAGAACGCCATCAAGTATGTCCCGGCCGGCGGCCGCATCGGTCTGACGGTGCAAGCCACCGCGACGCAGGCGAGCCTCATCGTCAGCGACAATGGTCCGGGCATCGCCCTGGCGAGCGGCGCCGCGGCAGCGCGAGTGCCCAGTTCGCCGGCACGGCCGCGCTGGACCAGCAGCGCGACGGATCCACCCGGCAGCGGGCTGGGGCTGAGCCTCGTGGCCGCCGTGGTGCGCATGCACCGCGGGCGGCTGGCGCTCTGGGACAACGAGCCAGGACTGATCGTGCGCTGCGATTTTCCCGCCGTGAGCCCACTGGCATAGCGCGCTGTGCTTATCGCGGTGCGACCTCGCGCTCACAGCCCTCGAGAAAGCTCGTGCGTCGATGACCACTCAGGTGCCGTGCATCCGCCTGACGGGTGCAGGTGCTGCCACGCGTGGCGTGTGCCTCTCGCGTGTCAGCGGCCTGCCGTTCACCGCGGTCGCTGCGATCGGCACGGTCGCTTTGAGCGGTGCGATTGGATGAGGCGCTGCGATCGCCCCGGGCCGTGCGATTGGAGGGGGCGGTGCGATCGCTCCGGGCGGTGCGATCGGGTGTCGTCGCAAGCGGGGAGGACGAGCGCGTGCCCGGGGGTGCCGAGCGCTCGGGGACTGTCTGGCGAGCCGTGCGATCACTCTGCGGCGGACTCGTCGCGAGTGGGCGGGAGGTCGGCTCGGACGGCTGCGACGGCTGCGACGGCCGTGCCTGCGAGGTGGCCCGATCCGGCGCCGGGTGCGTCTGGGTGGTGTGCCGCTGCTGCGTGCTCTGGCGGTTCTGGGATTCGCTGCCGGGCTGCTGTGCCAGCGCCGTGCCGGCGAAGCAGAGCGCGCAGCACGCCAGGATGGTGACTCTCATGGGTTAGCTACCTCGGGTGTCCTCGGGATCGACCCCACCGTAGCCCGCTGCCCGCGCGCGCTTTAGCCCTCAGCGTCCCGACCCGTCCTTCCGGGCCTCCGAATCGCTCCCACGTGCACACCTATGCCGGCGCTCGGCATGCGATCGCACATGGCTCACAAATGGCGCGAAAATGGCTGCATCTCCAGAGATACTGCGGCTATTTTCACGGAATCGGCCGGCGTGTGGTGGTCTGCGCCCCCAACCGCAGGCGCTGCGGCTTGCCGCGGTGCGGCGGCTGTGCCGGGTGCCGCCGCCTTGACGCTTCGGTGCCGCGCTCGCCATACTGCTGCCATCATGCCTCTGCGTATCCCGGCTGCCTGGTGGTGGCGCCCCTCCTACGGAGTGGGCCGGGGATGCGGCTGCATGCGCTGAATACAACAGCCAGGCACGAGCAGACACCAGAACCCATCTCCGGACTGACCCCGGGATGGGTTTTTTGCTGTATGGAGCTCGCGCAGGGCCACCGAATGAAGCCTCACTCAAACAAGCTCAGGATCGGATGAAGCCTCCCTTCGACATCGCAGGGGATCTGGACACCCCGGTCTCCGCGTTCGCCAAGCTCGAACCGTTTGCTCCCTGCTTCCTGCTCGAGAGCGTCGAGGGCGGTGAGCGTCTGGGCCGCTATTCCTTCATCGGCTTCGGCGATCGGCTGCACGTGCGACTGGACTCCGAGGGGCTGGCCGTCGGCGAAAGCTCCGGCACCTCGGCCCCGCAGCGCTCGCAGCTCGTGTGCAGCCCCGCGCCCGCGAGCCAGGCGCAGCTGCTGGCGGCCCTGCGCGCAGCGCTCGCGCGTGCGCCGCAGCCGGCCCCGGCGCTCGGCCAGGTGCCGCTGGCCGGGGGGCTGGTGGGGTACGCCGCCTATGACATCGTGCGCTACTTCGAGCGGCTGCCCTCGCTGGCCACGCCGTTGCCAGGGGTGCCGCTGCTGCACTACGTGGCGCCGCGCTCGCTGCTGGTGTTCGATCACGTCAGCCGCGGCATCGCGCTGCTGCACGCCGGCAGCGACGCCGAGCGCAGCGCGCTGCGCGCGCAGGTCATCGCGGCGCTGCGCGGCGGGGTGCCCCGCCATGCGGCGGCCGGCCGCTTCACCGTGCCAACGCCCGCCCTGGCGCGTGAGGCGTACTGCGCCGGGGTACGGCGAGTGCAGGAATACATCGCCGCCGGCGACGTCTATCAGCTCGTGCTCGCCTCGCGCTTTGCGGGCGAGCACACGCTCGATCCGTTCCAGGTCTACCGTGCGCTGCGACTGATCAATCCCTCTCCTTACATGTATTTCTGCCGCCTGGACGATCTGACCATCGTGGGCTCCTCGCCCGAGGCGCTGGTGAAGCTCTCTGCCGGTGAGGCCGAGCTGCGGCCGATCGCCGGCACCCGTCCGCGCCACGATGATCCGCAGCGCGACGCCGAGCTCGAGGCGGAGCTGCGCGCCGATGCGAAGGAGAACGCCGAACACGTCATGCTCGTGGATCTTGCGCGCAATGACCTCGGACGCGTCGCCAGCGCCGGCAGCGTGCGGGTGGAACCGTATCGCTGCATCGAGCGATACAGTCACGTCATGCACATGGTCAGTGGAGTGCGCGGACGGCTCGCCCCGGGCCGCGATGCGTTCGATCTGTTCGCCGCGAGCTTTCCGGCGGGCACCCTCGTCGGGGCACCCAAGGTGCGGGCGATGCAGATCATCGAGGAGCTCGAGCCGGTGCGCCGTGGGCTGTACGGCGGCACCATCGGCTACTTCGGCAATGGCGGGGCGATGGATCAGGCCATCACCATCCGTACGCTGGTGTTTCAGGGCAATCGCTACAGCTTTCAGGCCGGCGCGGGCATCGTCGCCGACAGCCGGCCGGACGCCGAGTATGACGAGGTGCTGGCCAAGGGCGCCGCGCTGCTGCGCGCGCTGAAGCTGGCGGAGGAAGGGCTGTGAATGCGCGATCGCCGACGGATGCGCGGCTGCTGCTGATCGATAACTACGACTCCTTCACGTACAACCTCGTGCAGGGGTTTATGGTGCTGGGCGCCGAGGTAGAGGTCTATCGCAATGATGCGCTGAGCATCGAGCAGGCCCGCGCGCTCGAGCCGACGCATCTGTGCATCTCACCGGGCCCGGGTACCCCGCAGCAGGCGGGCATTTCGATCGAGATGATCCGCGCCTTCGCCGGCCGCATCCCCGTGCTCGGCGTATGTCTCGGTCATCAGTCGATCGTCGAGAGCTTCGGTGGCAGCGTGGTGCGCGCCGCGCGCCTGATGCACGGCAAGACATCGATGATCGAGCATGATCAGGCCGGCGTTTTCGAAACCGTCGTGAGTCCCTGCGAAGTGGGGCGCTATCACTCGCTCATCGCAGCGCCGGACGCAATGCCCGCGCAGCTGCAGATCAGCGCGCGCACGGTGCAAGGGGAGATCATGGGCGTGCGTCATGCGACACTGGCCATCGAGGGGGTGCAGTTTCATCCCGAGAGCGTCCTGACGCCCACGGGCCCGGCGATGATGCGCAATTTTCTGCAGATGCGCGGAGGGCGCTGGCATGGCTGAGACGCAGGCAGCAGCCGCTGCAGCGGCCAATGCGGCCGGCAATGCAGCCGGGACCATGGCGGGCAGGTTCGACACGGAAGCTGCACTCAGCGCGCTGCTGGATGGCCTGCTCGAGCGCCGTGACCTCTCCGAGCACGAGGCCGCGGAGCTGCTCGGCGCACTGACGCGCCCGCAGGTGTCCCCGGCAATGGCCGCTGCATTGCTCGTGGCGCTGCGCGCCAAGGGCGTGACAGCCGATGAGCTGCGCGGTTTCGCGCGCAGTCTGCGCGCCCAGGCGCGCCGCCCGACACTCGGCAGCACCGCCGGCGCCGTGGACATCGTCGGCACCGGCGGCGATCGCTCTGGCAGCCTGAATCTATCCACCGGCGCAGCGCTGCTGGCCGCGGCCTGCGGGGTGCCCATCATCAAGCACGGCAATCGCTCGGTCTCCAGTCGCGCCGGCAGTGCCGATGTGCTCCAGGCGCTGGGCCTGCCCATGCCGCTGGATGAGGCCGCCGCCGGCCGCTGCTACGAGGCCACCGGCTTCACCTTTCTGTTTGCGCCCTTCTATCACTCGGCGACGCGGCATATCGCCCCGGTGCGCGCTGCTCTGGGGGTGCGCACCATCTTCAACGTGCTCGGTCCGCTCAGCAATCCCGCCGCGCCGCCGTTTCTGGTACTCGGCGCCTATCGGCTCGAGGTTGCCGAGCTCATGGCGCAGGCGCTCGCGGGCAGCGGCATCGAGCGCGCCTTCGTCATCCATGGCGCCGAGGGCTGGGATGAGCCGACGCCCATCGGTCCTTTCACGCTGTTCGACGTCAGCGCCGCCGGCGTGCGCCAGGAGCGGCGCGCGCCGGCCGAGTACGGTCTCGCCCTCTGCGAGGCTGCGGAGCTTGCCGGCGGCGATGCCGAGTACAACGCGCGTGAGCTCTCACGCGTGCTGCGCGGGGAGAGTCGCGGGGCGCACCGCGATGCGCTGCTGCTCGGTGCCGCGCTGGCGCTGGAGGTCAGCGGACGCGAACCCACGGTGAGCGGCGGCCTGCAGCGTGCCGCGCATGCGATCGACAGCGGGGCGGCGGCGGCACTGCTCGAGCAGATCGGCCAGTTCGGTCGCGCGCAGGAGCGCGCCGCCCAGATGGCCGCGGCGAGCGCGCCGTGAGCGCAGATTTTCTGACTTCCATGGCGCAGAGCAGTCGCGGGCGGGTCGAGCGCGCCAGTGCCGCGCTGCCCTTGTCATCCCTGCGCGCGCAGGCTTTGCAGGCCCCGCCACCCCCCCGGCTCAGGCTCTCGAGCGCCGGTTTCGATCTGATCGCCGAAGTGAAGCTGCACTCACCGGCGGCCGGACGATTGGGTGAGCAGACCGAGGACATCGGCGCTCGTGTGGCGAGCTACGCGGCGGCGGGCGCGGCGGCGATCTCGGTGCTCACCGAGCCCTCGCGCTTCGAGGGCGAGCTCTCGCACCTTGCACAGGCCGCCCAGCGCTCGGGCGGCGTGCCGCTCATGCGCAAGGATTTTCTCGTCGATCCCTATCAGGTCTACGAAGCCCGACTGCACGGCGCAGCCGGCGTGCTGGTGATCCTGCGCATGCTCGAGCAGTCCATGCAGGAGCGGCTGCTGGCGGCCTGCGAGGAGAGCGCTCTGTTCGCACTGCTGGAGTGCTTCGATGAGGCCGATCTGGCGCGCGCCGCCTCGCTGGTGCGCCGGCATGCAGGCCGCGGCCTGCTGCTGGTTGGTATCAATTGCCGCGACCTCATCAGTCTGCAGGTGGTGCCCGGCAGGCTCGATGCGCTTGCGCCGCTGCTGCCCGAGGGCGTGGCGCGCGTCGCCGAGAGCGGCGTCGAGACACCCGCCGATGCGCAGCGTCTGGCACGCGCCGGCTACGAGGTGGCGCTGGTGGGAAGTGCGCTGATGCGTGCCGCCAATCCCGCCGTGCTCGCGCTCGAGCTGCTCGCGCAGGGCCGTGCGGCGCGCGCGAGCGTCGCATCCGCGCGCGCAGCAGCCCGGGTGCAGAGCTGATGTGGATCAAGATCTGCGGTATGTGCGATGCCACAGCCGTCAGCGCGGCGCTGGAAGCGGGCGCCGACGCCATCGGTTGGGTGTTTGCCGACTCGCCGCGGCGTGTGCAGCCCGCCGTGGCCGCACGGCTGGCGGCCGCGGCGCGCAATCGCTGCGCCCTCGTGGCCGTGACGCTGCATCCTGCGCAGTCGCTGCTCGATGAGATCGTGCGCGAACTCGCGCCCGACTATCTGCAGAGCGATCGGGCGGATCTGGCGACCTTGCGCCTGCCGGGTCAGCTGCAGACCCTGCCTGTCTGGCGCGACGCTGACGCATCGGCCGAGGCCCCGGTGCACGCGCAGCCGCCGGCGCGGCTGCTGTTCGAAGGCGCGCGCAGCGGCCGCGGTGCCAGGGCCGACTGGGATCTGGCGGCGCAGCTCGCACGCCGCAGCGAGCTGGTACTCGCCGGCGGTCTGACTGCGCAGAATGTGGCCGAGGCCATCCAGCGCGTGCGACCCTTCGGCGTGGATGTGTCCAGCGGCGTGGAACGCTCCCCCGGCCAGAAAAGTGCGGCGATGATTCAGGAATTCGTGGCGGCGGCGCGCGCTGCTGCAGAGGTGGCGGCATGACGGTCATGGATACGACGGCACACGCGCAGATATTGCGCGAGCTCCTGGCGGGGCGCTTTCCCGATGAGCGGGGGCGCTACGGTCCCTTTGGCGGCCGCTATGTGCCCGAAACGCTCATCGCCGCGCACGAGCGGCTCGAGCAGGGCGCACGACACTGGTTCGCTGATCAGGCGTTTCAGGCCGAGCTCAAGCGGGAGCTCGGCGACTGGGTCGGCCGTCCCACCGCGCTGACGCCGCTGCCGCATCTGTCGGCGCGCTGGGGCGCACAGATCTGGCTCAAGCGCGAGGATCTGGCGCATACCGGGGCGCACAAGATCAACAATGCACTCGGACAGGCGCTGCTGGCACGGCGCCTGGGTGCGCGGCGCATCATCGCCGAGACCGGCGCCGGGCAGCACGGCGTTGCGAGCGCCGCGGCCTGCGCCCGCGTGGCGCTGCCGTGCACCGTGTACATGGGCGCCGTGGACATGGAGCGCCAGGCCCCCAACGTCGGGCGCATGCGCCTGCTCGGCGCCACCGTCGTGCCGGTGCACAGCGGGGATCGCACGCTGCGTGCTGCCATCGATGAGGCCATGCGCGATTGGGTCGCTGATCCCAGCGGCACCTACTATCTGCTCGGGTCGGCCGTCGGCGGGCATCCCTATCCCTATATCGTGCGCGAGCTGCAGGCGGTCATCGGGCACGAGGCGCGGGCACAGATGCTCGAGCGCAGCGGCTTTCTACCCGACGTCGTCGTTGCCTGCGTCGGAGGCGGCTCCAATGCCATCGGCCTGTTCCATCCGTTTCTGGCCGACACGCAGGTCGCGCTGCTGGGTATCGAGGCCGGCGGGCGCGGCGCCACGCTCGGCGACAACTCCGCGACGCTTGCGTTCGGCCGTCCCGGCGTTCTGCACGGCAGCTATTCCATGTTGCTGCAGGATGAGCACGGCCAGGTTCAGGAGACGCACTCCATCAGCGCGGGGCTGGACTATCCGGGAGTGGGGCCGGAGCATGCGCTGCTGCGCCACATCGGCCGCGTCACCTACCAGAGCGCGAGCGATGAGGAGGCACTGGCGGCGGTGCGCGAGCTCTGCCGGCAGGAGGGCATCCTGCCGGCGCTCGAGAGCGCGCATGCACTGGCCGGCGCTCGCCGCTGGGCCGCCGCGCATCCGGGCACGCGCGTGCTGGTTGGCCTCTCCGGGCGCGGTGACAAGGACATGCCGACGCTCTCGGCCACGCTGCTCGCGGAGGCGCCAGGGGCGCTTTCCCGCACGGAGCTTCAGCCATGAGCGCAGGTTCGCGCGCAGTCTCCGGCAGCGCCGCCGGCACACCGGCCGCGCGCATCGAGTCGGCCGTGCGCACGGCCGCGGGCAGCGGCTCGCCGGCCCTGGTGGCCTATCTGACGGCGGGCTTTCCCACGCGCGATGGCTTTCGTGCGCAGCTCGCGGCGGTGGCCTCTGCCGCTGACGTCGTGGAGATCGGCGTTCCCTTTACTGATCCCATGGCCGACGGCGTGACCATCCAGCGCGCCAGTGAGCAGGCGCTCAAGGCGGGAGTGAGCCTGCGCTGGATCCTTCAGGAGCTGCAGGCGATGGGGCCGCTCGCCACGCCGCTGCTGCTGATGAGTTATCTGAATCCGCTGCTCGCCTACGGCTTGCCGCAGCTGGCGCGCGATGCCGTGCTCGCCGGGGTCTGCGGCTTCATCGTGCCGGACCTGCCACACGATGAGAGTCAGGAATTCTCCGGCGCGCTCGCAAGCACCGGACTGGCGCTGGTGCAGATGGTCACGCCCGTGACGACTCCCGATCGCCTGAGGCGCGTCGCCGCCGCGAGCGAGGGCTTCGTGTATGCCGTGACCATGACCGGCACGACCGGGCGCACCAGCGGGGCCGCGGCGGATCTGCGCGACTATCTGGCGAGCGTGCGCGCCGCCGCGCACGTCCCGGTCTGCGCCGGTTTTGGCATCCGCTCGCGCGAGCAGGTGCAAGCCCTCGCCGGCATGGTCGATGGCGTGGTGGTCGGCTCGGCGCTGGTCGAGGTGCTCGAGCGCGGCGAATCCGCGCAGCAATGGCTGCGCTCGCTGCGGCCCTTGCGCTGACAGCGCTCTGGAGCGGCAGCCGCATGCAGACCATCACGATCGAGGCGCGCTACTCGGGCCCTCGCGGGCATGCGCACGGCGGCTATCTGGCCGGCACGCTCGCCAACCATTCGAACCGCCAGCTGCGCGTGAGACTGCTGCAGCCCACGCCGCTGGCGCGAGCATTGCAGCTGCAGGCGCGCGATGACGGCTCGCTCGAGCTCTGTGAGGGCGAGCGACTGCTGGTGCGTGGGGAGCCGGAGACGCAGGCTCTGCAGCTCAGCGTGCCCGCCGCTCCCGGCCACATGCAGGCGATCGAAGCTTCGCGCCGCTTCATCGGCTTCACACAGCACGCCTTTCCGGACTGCTTCGTCTGCGGTACTGCACGCGCGCGCGGTGATGGACTGCGCATCTTTGCCGGCAGCCTCGAGAACGCGCCGCCGCACGTCGAGGGCCTGGTCGCCGCGCCGTGGACGCCGGATGGCTCTGTCGCCAACGCCGCTGGCAAGGTGCGGCCCGAGTTCATCGCCGCGGCACTGGACTGTCCCGGCTACTTTGCCGCGCGCAGCGATGCGGTGCCGATGCTGCTCGGTGAGTTCACCGTGCACATCGACCGGCTCGTGCACGTCGATGAGCCCTGCATCGTGACCGGCTGGCGCCTGAGCGTCGAGGGGCGCAAATACCGCGTCGGCACGGCGCTGTTCGACGAGGATGGTGAACTGTGCGCGCGAGCAGTGGGCGTGTGGATCGAGCCGCGCGCACCGATGGCATCGTCCTGCCAGGGGCCCACCGGATGAGCACTCAACTGCCGCCTTCACAGGCGCGTTGGGCCGCCGGCGCGATCTTCACGCTCGGACACTCCACTCTGCCGATCGAGCAGTTCACCGCGCTGCTGCAGGCCTACGACATCGGGCAGCTGGCCGACGTGCGCACGGTGCCGCGCTCGCGGCACAACCCGCAGTTCAATGCCGATGCGCTCGCAGGCAGTCTGGCCGCCGCCGCCATCAGCTACGTGCCCATGCCGGAACTGGGCGGACTGCGCCAGCCACGGCGCGACTCACCCAACAGCGGCTGGCGTAACAAGAGCTTCCGGGGCTATGCCGATTACATGCAGACCGAGGAGTTCCGGCAGGGCATCGACAGACTGCTGCAGATGGCTCAGAGCGCGCGCACGGCGATCATGTGTGCTGAAGCGGTGCCCTGGCGCTGCCATCGATCACTGGTCGCCGATGCGCTGCAGATCAGGGGCGTCCCGGTCGTCGAGATCCTGTCGCAAACCCAGTATCGGATGCATGCGCTCACGCCGTTTGCTCGCGTGCAGGGCCTCTCGATCACCTATCCGCCCGAGCAGCCGGACCTGCTATGAAAGGGGCCAAGGGTGTGCACGCCGATGCGCTGAGCCCATTGCTCGCCGACATACGCGCGTGCCGGCTGTGCGCAGCGCATCTGCCGCAGGGGCCGCGTCCAGTGCTCCAGGTGGCGCGCTTCGCGCGCCTGCGCATCATCGGACAGGCGCCGGGCCGCAAGGTACATGAGACCGGTGTCCCCTGGAACGATGCCTCGGGCGTGCGACTGCGCGAGTGGATCGGGCTGACGCTCGCGCAGTTCCACGATGCCGCCCAGGTGGCGATCATTCCGATGGGCTTCTGCTACCCCGGCAAGGCCGCCTCGGGCGACCTGCCGCCGCGGCGCGAATGCGCGCCACGATGGCATGACGCGCTCGGTGCGCTGCTGCCCGACATTGGTCTGACGCTGCTGATCGGCCAATACGCGCAGGCGCGTTACCTCGGCCGCAGCCGCCAGGCTACGCTCACCGCCACCGTGCGCGCCTGGCAGCAGTATCTGCCGCACGGATGGCTGCCGCTGCCGCATCCCTCGCCGCGTAATCAGCCCTGGCTCGCCAGAAACCCCTGGTTCGAAGCGCAACTGCTGCCCGCTGCCCGTGCGGCCGTGCGCCGGCTCGGTCTGCGTCAGCCACCTCTGACCGAGCCTCAAGCGCAAGCCGCAACGCTGCTTTAGCGACAATCGGGCAATGGGCGTATCTGATGCCGATCAGTGGAAGAGCGCCGCCGCTTTGCGCGCGCCGGCGCCGGAATGGCTCGTGGTGCCGCTCGCCACGGCCCTCGCGCTCGCCTTGCCAGGGGTCATCGCTCTGGCGACGCATCGATTGTTCCTGTTTGCGAGCCTGGCGCCCACGGC
>DATBPG010000098.1:0-8071 GCA_036561485.1 Steroidobacteraceae bacterium
GAGGCCGAGCGCGCCATGGGTGCGGCCATCGAACGTGCCTGCGCCGTGCCGCTCGTCAACCAGATCGGCGCCGATACGCTGCCGCAGATGCTCGCGCTGCTCTCACGCGCACGGGTGCTGCTGAGCCCGGATTCCGGACCCGCTCACATGGCGACAATGGTGGGCACTGCCGTCATCGGGCTGTATGCGGCCACGCGCAGCGCGCGCTGCGGACCCTATCTCTCGCGCGCCTGGTGCGTGGATCGCTATGAGCAGGCCGCGCGCCGTTACTGCGGCCGCAGCGCCGCGCAGCTGCCCTGGACGAAAAAGATCGAGCGCCGGGGTGTCATGGATCTGATCGAGGTCGAGGACGTGCTCGAGCGGCTCGATGCGCTCATGCGCTCGCCTGCTAACATAGTGGCACATGAATGACATTCTGGTACCGATCTCCGCCGGGGAGCTGCTCGACAAGATCACGATTCTGCGCATCAAGGGCCGCCGCATGCAGGATGCCGGCAAACTCGCCAACGTGCGCCGCGAGCTCGAAGCACTCGAGCGCACCTGCGAGGCGGCGCTTGGAGAGCCGGCGGGCGGCAACGCCGGCAGCGTGGCCGAGGAGATCGCTGCGCTCGAACGGGTCAACGCCGCGCTGTGGGACATCGAGGATCGGATCCGCGAGCACGAGGCAGCCGGCCGCTTCGATGCGGCCTTCATCGAGCTCGCGCGCGCGGTGTACCTGCGCAACGACGAGCGCGCGGCCATCAAGCGGCGCATCAACCTCGCGCTCGGCTCGGCGCTCATGGAGGAAAAATCCTACCGTCCCTACGGGGCCGGCAGCCTCGCGCGCCCCTAGCGCTGCAAAGTGTATTCGGCCCCGCAGTAGGGGCACTTGGCGAACCCGGTGGTCTCGATCGGCAGGTAGACGCGTGGATGGGAGTTCCACAGCGTCATGTCGGGCATTGGACAGGCCAGGGGCAGGTCACTGGGGGTGACCGTGTACTGGTTCTGGGCATTCGCCGTTCGCAGTTCCGCGCGTGACGTCATGCACAGAATTATAGCGATGTGGATGCACGCTGGTAGCGCCGGCCGCAAGATGTAGCCATCGTGTCCGGCCCCAGGAGGGCCACACGTCCGTCCCTCGCAGGAGCCCGCCTCGTTGAATTGGGATCGGTTTCGGCCGCTGCTGTACCTGCTCGGCCTGCTGGCATTGCCGCTGGTCGCCGCGCCCGCCACCATCGATTCCGCCCCAGGGCTGCCGGTCAGCACTCTCTACGATCTCGGCTGGCTCAAGGATCCGGGCGGGAGCATGGATCTGGCGGCGGCGCGGGCGGCCCGCAGCCGCTTCGTGCCAGCGAGCGGGCTGCTGAACTTCGGCTTCAGCCGCGCCGCCTATTGGGTGCATTTCTCACTGCAAAGTCGCGCCTCGCAGCCGACGACGGTCTATCTGACGATCTCGCAGCCGACACTCGACGACGTGCGGCTCTATGCGATTGGCCCGCAGGGGGCCATGCAACTGGCACGCGCAGGCGATGCGCTGCCCCAGCGGCAGCACAGCGTGCCGGGCAGCTATCCAATCCTGCCGATCCAGCTGCTGCCCGGCGCGCACTACGAGATCTTCCTGCGCCTCGCCAGCCGCATGGGCATCATGCAGCTGCCGATGCAGTTGCAGAGTGCCGGTCAGCTGGAGCATGCCACGCGCACGGCACTGCTGATCAATGGCATGTTCATGGGCGCCGTCGCCGTCCTGCTGGTCTACAACCTGCTGCTGTGGCTGTCACTGCGCCGCCGGGCCTACTTCTATTACGTCCTGCTCGTGCCGCTGGCGTTTCTTCTGTTCACGGCGCTCGATGGCTTTGGTCCCTGGCTCCTGTATCCGGGACTGACCTGGTTCGCCAATCAGGGGCTGGTCCTGCTCGCGGCGGGTGCGTTTCTGGCCTCGGTGCAGTTCACGCGTCACCTGCTCGCCACAGTGCGCATCCCGTGGATCGACCGGCTGCTGCTCGGCTGCGCGGGGATGGCGGCGCTGATGTGCCTGGCCACCCCGCTCGCGCCCAGCGGCAGGATCTATCCGCTGCTCTTCAGCCTTGTCTTCATCACGCCGCTGGTGGGCCTGCTGACGGGCGTGGTATGCGCCCGCCGCGGACATCCCCAGGCGCGCTTCTACCTGCTGGCGCAGCTCGCGGCCGCCACGGGCACGCTGATGTTCGGGGTGAGCGCCAGCGGGGCACTGCCGCACTCCTTCGCTCCGCGTGAGGCGGTCATGGGAGGCGTCGTGCTGCAGGCGCTGCTGCTGTCGCTGGCCCTCGCAGATCAGATCCGCGCTCTGCAGCGCGCGACGAGGGATGCGCAGCACGCCACTCGTGAGGCGCTCTCGACACGCGAGCAGGACTTGCAGCGCAGCGAGGAGCGTACGCGCGAGCTCGAAGAGGCGCGCCGGCGGGCAGAACACCTCGCGGCGATCGATGTGCTGACCGGCATCTACAACCGCCGCGGCATGCTGCCGCGCGGACAGGAGGCGATCGAGCGCAGCGTGCGAGCCGGTGCGCCGGTGTCATTGATCAGCTTCGACGTGGATCAGTTCAAGCACATCAACGATGATTTCGGTCACGCCGAGGGCGATCGGGTGCTCTGTCAGCTGGTACAGATGACCCGCCAGCTGATCCATCCGCAGGACCTGCTCGGACGGGTCGGCGGCGAGGAATTCCTGCTGCTGGTGTCGGCCCCGAGCGAGCGCGCCGCGCAGATCGCCGAGCAGTTGCGCGCGCATCTGCATGCGGGCCTGCGCGCAGGCCCGGAGCAGCGGGCGGTGACGGCAAGCTTCGGTGTCGCCTGCCTCAGCCGCCGCTTCTGCACTCTCGAGACGCTGCAGCGCGCGGCGGACGCCGCGCTTTATCGCGCCAAGCGCCACGGCGGCAATTGCGTCGAGACCTTTACTTCCGGCCAGGAAACCTCACGCACGCGCGCCATCATGCATCTGGTGCGCGCCGAGGGCAGCGAGCGCAGCTCCTAGGCGCGCGGCTGCGCCTGCGCCAGCGTTTGCTGCGGTTTTTGCCGCTCTTGCGGCTCCTGCGACTCCGGCCCCTCGCCCAGATAACGGTTCCAGATCTCGAGCACCGCGGCCCGCTCGGCGGCAAGCGTGGCGGCGGGCAGCACCGCGCCGAGTCCATCGAGTGCCCGGTGATGCAGACAGGCGCGGTAGCTGCGATACGCATGCGTGAGCACATCGATGGTCGCCTGGGGAATCAGATCCGCGGAGGCGACCGACTCGAGCTCGCGGATGGTGTCGGAGAATCGGGCCACGGGCGGATATTGCTGCGCCCATTTGAGGGCCCAGTACTGGGCCAGAAATTCGATATCGGCGATGCCGCCGGGGTCCTGCTTCAGATCCACCTCACCTGCCGCGGCGCGCGAGAGCTCGTTGCGCATGCGTGAGCGCATGTGACGCACATCCTCGCGCAGCCGATCGCGATGCACACACTCGGCCAGTACCGCAAGGCGCATGGCCTCGAAGCGCTCGCGCAGCTGCGGGGCCCCCGCCACCGCGCGTGCATGCAGCAGCGCCTGGTGCTCGAACGTCCAGGCCTCACGGCGCTGATAGTCGACAAAGGCGTCGATCCCGCTGACCAGCATGCCGGCCTTGCCGCTCGGGCGCAGGCGCATATCCACCTCGTAGAGCCGGCCCGCCGCAGAATGCACCGTCAGCAGGTGTACCAGCCGCTGCGCGAAGCGCACGAAGAACACCTGGTTGTCGATGCTGCGCTCCCCTTCCGTCTCCTGGCGGGCCCCTTGCGAGTCGTGCACGAACACCAGGTCCAGGTCCGAGGCATAGCCAAGCTCGAGCCCGCCCAGCTTGCCGTAGCCGACGACGATGATGCGAACCGGCCGGCGCGCACTGCCTTCCCCGCACATCGGGGTGCCCAGCCGCTGCGTCAGATGCTGCCAGGCAAGCGCGAGCGCCTGCTCGACGATCAGCTCGGCCACCTCGGTAAGCCGATCGCTGACACGCATGAGCGGCAGCCGCGCAAACAGATCCGCCACGGCGATGCGAAACAGTGCGGCTCGCTGGAACTGCCGCAAGCGCTCGAGCAGCTGCTCCTCGTCGGCGGGATCGGTCCCAGCCAGACGCTGCGCGAGGTCCGCGGCGAGCGCTGCCCGATCGGGCGTCTGCTCGAGCAGCTGCTCATCGATCAGCTCATCGAGCAGCAGTGGATGCGCGGTGATCTGCGCTGCCAGAAATTCGCCGTGGGAGGCGAGCTCCACCAGGCGCATACGCGGCCGGGCATGGTGCAGCAGCAGCGCAAAGTAGGCCGAGCGCGAGCCGATTGCCTCGAGCAGCTTCAGCAGCCGGCGCAGCGTCGCGAGTCCATCGGCGGTGCGGGCCGCTTCTGCGGCCAGCACCGGTAGCAGCTCGGCGAGCCGGCGGCTGCCGATCTCATCCAGCCGCCGTGCGGCAATGCTCTCCTGAAAATCCAGCACGCAGCGTGCAGCCGCTCGCGGGTCGGCAAAGCCGAACGTGGCGAGCTGTGCCTCGAGCGCTCCGGCCTGATCGGCCCCGATCGGCAGTGCCGCCGCCGTCAGTGCCGGGGGCGTGTGCGCGTCGCGACTGGCAAACACCACGGCGCGAAAGTGCTGCGCGATGAGCTCGCGCTGCCGATCGATCTGCACGCGCAGCGCCGCCCAGGAGGGCTCGCCCATGCTTGCCGCCAGCTGCTCGCGCGCGGCCGGCTCTTCGGGCAAGCGATGGATCTGCCGGTCTGCCTGCATCTGCAGACGATTCTCCAGGCGCCGCAGGAACACGTAGCCCTCATCCAGCTCTGCGACGGCCGCGGCCGGCAGCAGCTTTCCCCCCTGCAGCAGCGCCAGCGCTTGGCGCAGCGAGCTCGCCTGCAGACGCCGATCCTGACCCCCGCGGATCAGCTGGAAGGACTGCACGATGAACTCGATCTCGCGGATGCCACCGTCACCGAGTTTGATGTCGTCGGCCAGATCGCGTCGCTGCACTTCCCGCTCGATCAGCGCTTTCATCTCGCGCAGCGATTCGAAGATGCCAAAGTCCAGGTAGCGACGGTAGACGAATGGCTGCACCGTATTCTGATAGAGAGGTGTCCAGGCCTCGGTCTCGGTGATCGCGCGCGCCTTCACCCAGGCGTAGCGCTCCCAGTCGCGTCCATGGATCTGCAGATAGTCCTCCAGCGCCGCAATGCTCGAGACCGTCGGACCGCTGTCGCCGAAGGGGCGCAGACGCAGGTCCACGCGAAACACGAACCCGTCCTCGGTCATCTGTGCCAGCAGGCGGATCATCGATTGCGCCAGGCGCGTGAAGAATTCCTGGTTGCTCAGGCGCCGCGCGCCGTCGCTCTCTCCCTCCTCGGGGTACAGCAGCACCAAGTCGATGTCCGAGGAAAAATTCAGCTCCTCACCCCCGAGCTTGCCCATGGCCACCACCATGAGCCGCTGCTCGACGCCCTCAGCCGAGCGCGGACAGCCGTGGCGGCTGATCAGCGCCCGCAGCGCGAATTCATGGGCCACACGCACCGCGCGATCGGCCGTGGCCGACAGGGCATGCAGCGTCTGGCTCAGGTCTGCCCAACCTGCCAGGTCCCGCCAGGCGATGCGCACCAGCTCGGCACGCCGCCAGCGACGCAGTGCCCTCATGACCTCGGACTCGGTCGGCGGCGGCTCGGCCAGGCGCTGCCCCCGCTCCTCGAACGCCGGCAACGGCTCGGGCAGCGGCCAGGCTGGCCCCGCCAGGCGCACGGGTGCCTGGGCCGCAAGGGCTGCGGCCAGCGCCGCATCGCGCACCAGCGCCTCGAGGACAAACTCGCTGCAGCCGAGTACCAGGGGAGCCGAATCTCGCAGCAGCGGGTCTGCCGTGGCCAGTGCGCCCGCCGCAGCCGGTGAGCGCTCGGACAGCTGTGCCAGCGGATCCTGCGGTCGCGATGCCTGCGGTCTGCTCATGTGCGGCAAGTTACGTGAAGCCCACGATGCGGCATAGTGCGCACCGGCGCCGCATCGCGGGGTGGGCGGCACACGGGCGCGCCGCAAAAAAAAGCCCCGCAGTGCGGGGCTTTAAGGTGTTGCGCGGAAACGGGGGGGTCTTGTTCCGCGGCTTTTGGGGCTTGGCGAACTGGCGTCCGCCTCACCCTGGAGACAAATATACAGCAGAATTTTCGTTTGTAAAGTGAACCATTTGTTACTTGTACATTACCTAACGATAACGAACGGTCCCGGTTGCATTCGGCGTCGGTCCGGCGTGCCGCAGCAGATGTAACATGCTGATACTAAAGTGAATAATTCCGAAATCCCGACCTGGGCGTGCGCCCTTGTTGCGCGCCGTCGCACGGTTCCAGCGTGCGTTCGGGGACGCGACAACGTCGCGAATCCGCGACGGCGGCGCTGCGGGCGTGGCCGGCGTGCGACAGAGCGCGGCCGGATCGGCGGGCGCCCGGCAAGGCCTGCCGCGCGCACCTGCGATGCCCTCGCGCGCAGCGTCTGCGTCGCTGCGCTGTCGCACTGCGCCACAGAAATTTGGTAACAGATGAAACCAGCATATACTCGGGAGGTGGCCGGCCTGAATGACAACCCGCTCGGCACCGATGGATTCGAGTTCGTCGAATTCACCAGCCGCGAGCCCCAGGTGCTCGGGCGGCTGTTCGAAAACATGGGCTTCACTGCCGTGGCGCGCCACCGCTCCAAGCAGGTGCTGCGCTACCAGCAGGGCGATATCAATTTCATCCTGAACATGGAGCCGCGCGGGCAGCCCGCGCAGTTTCGCGGTCTGCATGGCCCGTCGATCAACGCGATGGCATTTCGGGTCCGGGACGCCGCCAGTGCGCTGCACCTTGCCCTGCAGCGCGGCGCGCGCCAGGTCCAGGGCACCATCGGCCCGAGCGAGCTCAACATTCCGGCGATCGAGGGCATCGGCGGCTCGCTGCTCTACCTCGTGGATCGCTACGGTGCGCAGGGCATCTACGACATCGATTTCGTACCGATCGCCGGGGCGAGCGAGCGCGAGGCGCTCGACAGCTCGGGCCTGCGCTACATCGATCATCTGACCCATAACGTGCAGCGCGGCAACCTGAAGACCTGGGCGGACTTCTACGAGCGGGTGTTCAATTTCCGCGAGATCCGCTACTTCGACATCGAAGGCAAGCTCACGGGGCTGTTCTCCAAGGCGATGACCAGCCCGGATGGCAAGATCCGCATCCCCCTCAACGAGAGCCAGGATGACAAGTCCCAGATCGAGGAGTACCTGCACGCCTACAACGGCGAGGGTATTCAGCACGTGGCACTCGGGACCGAGGACATCTACGCCACGGTCGATCGCATGCGCGCGCGTGGCGTCGCGTTCCAGGACACGGCGCAAACCTATTACGAGCAGGTCGATGCGCGCGTACCGGGCCACGGCGAGGACCTGCAGCGCATGCGTGAACGTCGCATCCTCATCGACGGCGCACCTGCTCAGGGCCAGGGGTTGCTGCTGCAGATCTTTACGCAGAACGTCATCGGACCGTGCTTCTTTGAAATCATCCAGCGCAAGGGCAATGAGGGCTTTGGCGAGGGCAACTTCAAGGCGCTGTTCGAGTCGCTGGAGCTCGACCAGGTACGCCGCGGCGTACTGTCGCTGGACGCGCCGGGGTCGGGCGCCGCAAACGACAGCTCTGGCAGCTGAGCCACGCCCATGTGCGCATCGCCCAGCCCGGCCACGTCCGCTTCCGATCTGTGGCAGCCCCCGCCGCTGCTCACCGGGTTTGGCAATCACTTCGAGACCGAAGCACTGCCGGGTGCGCTGCCGGCGCAGAACTCACCGCAGCGCTGTCCCTACGGCCTGTATGCCGAGCAGCTCTCGGGCACCGCCTTTACCGCGCCGCGCGCGGTCAACCGACGCTCCTGGCTGTACCGCATTCGTCCGGCTGCCCAGCCGGGCGCCTTTCGGCCCCTGGCGCCGGAGCGGGTCATGTCCAGCTTTATCGATCACCCGCCGCCCGATGCGCTGCGCTGGGATCCGCTGCCGCTGCCGGGCGCACCCACCGATTTTGTCGACGGGCTGGTGACCATGGCAGGCAACGGCGGCCCCGCGGAGCAGACCGGG
>DATBPG010000099.1:0-34535 GCA_036561485.1 Steroidobacteraceae bacterium
AAATGGCAGTCAATCATTTTCGATGAGGCACATGCCATGACTGCTAAAACCCCCACTCACACCCGTATCCTCACGACCCTGCTCGGCGCAGCTCTGTCACTCTCAGCGACCGCGGTTCTGGCGCAGACCGCCACGACCAGGCCGCTCATCCCCAACTCCAATTCCGATGTGCAGAATGCCCCTCCAGACCAAAGCCTGACTGCCGATGAGGTGACGGTCCGGGCAGCCCGCGAGGCCCGGCATCAGAACATCGGTAAGGACTATGCCGGCATTCCCGTCGAGCAGGTGACGCTGACGCGCGAGGTTGGCTACCGCGACATCGATATTCACAGTCCCGCTGGGATCACGACACTGCGCCGGCGCATCTACCTGACGGCGCGGGACGCCTGTGCGGAACTCACCGACATCTACCCGATCACTTCCTGGACCAGCAGCAATCAGGAATGTGTCAGCACCGCCGTGAATACGGCCCTCTCGCAGCTGCCCTCCGACGTGGCCGCCGCGGTCGACAGCCGCGCAGACACACTGCGTTAGCCTGCCCAAGCGCACGGCCGGCCAGCGCCGCTGCGCCCATGCCCCCCGTGCGATCGCACAGCCTCGATCGCACGGGCGGCAGCCGCCCATCCCTCTGCTAGAATCGCGCGCGCGGCAAGGCTGCCGCTCCGCCCTCGGGTGATTCTGGAAGAGAATGGCAGAAACCTATACCGCCTCGGACATCGAGGTCCTCAGTGGCCTGGAACCGGTTCGCCGGCGACCAGGCATGTACGCCGACACCAGTCGCCCCAATCACCTGGCGCACGAAGTCATCGACAACAGCGTCGATGAGGCGCTCGTAGGTCACGCCAGGAACATCCAGGTCACGCTCCACGAGGACAATTCCCTCGAGGTTGCGGACGACGGCCGTGGCATGCCGGTGGACATTCACCCCAAGGAGAAGATCAGCGGAGTGGAGCTGATCCTCACGCGCCTGCATGCGGGCGGAAAATTCACCGAGGGCTCCTACAAGTTCTCCGGCGGCCTGCACGGCGTGGGCGTCTCGGTGGTCAACGCCCTCTCGAAGCATCTGGAGTGCTGGATCCGTCGCGGCGGCAAGCAATACAACATCAGCTTCAAGGACGGGCACGTTCACTCCAAGCTCGAGGTGATCGGCACCGTGGGCCAGCGCAATACCGGTACCACGGTGCGCTTCTGGCCGGATCCGAAATTCTTCGACTCCGAGCGCTTCTCGGTGCCGGATCTGAAACGCGTGCTGAAGGCCAAGGCGGTGCTGTGCCCGGGCCTGCGCGTGAGCTTCACCAATCAAGCCACGGGCGAGCGCGAGGAATGGTTCTACAGCGGCGAGCTCGGCGCCTATCTGGTGGAACAGCTCGGCACCGCCGAGCGTCTGCCGCCCGAGCCCCTCATCGGCCAGCACAGCTCCGAGCAGGAGGCGGTGGACTGGGCACTGGTGTGGTCGCCCGACGCCGAGCAGCTGGTCGATGAGAGCTACGTAAATCTGATCCCCACCCCCGCGGGCGGCACGCACGTCAATGGGCTGCGCGCCGGGGTCGTGGCCGCGGTGCGCGAGTTCTGTGAGTTTCGGAACCTGCTGCCGCGCGGACTGAAGCTTGCCGCCGAGGACATCTGGGACCGCGCCTGCTACGTACTGTCCATCAAGATCCGCGAGCCGCAGTTCGCCGGTCAGACCAAGGAGAAGCTCTCCTCGCGCGAAGCGGCAGCGCTGGTCGAAGGTCATGCGCGCGACGCCGCGGGCCTCTGGCTCAATCAGCACCCCGACGCCGGCGAGCGCATCGCGCAGTTCGCGATCGCCAATGCGCAGGAGCGCGCGCGCGCCGCGGCTCGCGTGGTGCGCAAGCGCGCGACCGGGGGTCCGGCGCTGCCAGGCAAGCTCGCCGACTGCACCACTCAGGATCCCGCGCGCTCGGAGTTGTTTCTGGTTGAAGGTGACTCCGCGGGCGGCTCAGCCAAGCAGGCGCGCGACCGCGAATTCCAGGCCATCATGCCGCTGCGCGGCAAGATCCTGAATACCTGGGAGCTCGAATCCGGCGAGATCGGCAGCTCCCAGGAGGTACACGACATCAGTGTGGCGCTCGGGGTGGAGCCCGGCGGCAGCGACCTCTCGCAGCTGCGCTATCACCGCGTCTGCATCCTCGCCGATGCCGACTCGGATGGGCAGCACATCGCGACCCTGCTGTGCGCGCTGTTCCTGCGACACTTCCGTCCGCTGGTGGCGAACGGGCACGTGCACGTCGCGATGCCGCCGCTGTATCGCATCGATGCGGGCAAGCAGGTGCTCTACGCACTCGATGACGCCGAGCGCGCTGCGACGCTCAAGCGCCTGGCCGCCGAGAACGCGCGCATGAAGCCGACGGTGACGCGCTTCAAGGGTCTCGGAGAGATGAATCCCTCGCAGCTGCGCGAGAGCACCATCGATCCACGCACCCGGCGGCTGGTGCAGTTGACCATCGAGGCCAAGGACAAAACCGACAGCCTGATGGACATGCTGCTGGCGAAGAAGCGCGCCGCCGACCGGCGTGAGTGGCTCGAGCGCAACGGCAATCTCGCCGAGGTGTCGGTCTGATGCCGGTCAACTTCGAGGGCATCGAGCGCCGCGCGCTCGGCCAGTTCACCGAAAAGGCGTACCTCGACTACTCGATGTACGTCATCCTCGATCGGGCGCTGCCGGCGCTCGGGGACGGGCTCAAGCCCGTCCAGCGCCGCATCATCTATGCGATGAGCGAGCTCAGCCTCTCGGCGGCCGCCAAGCACAAGAAGTCCGCGCGCACCGTCGGTGACGTCATCGGCAAGTTCCATCCCCATGGCGACATGGCCTGCTACGAGGCCATGGTGCACATGGCGCAGGCCTTCTCCTATCGCTATCCGATCGTCGATGGGCAGGGCAACTGGGGCTCGCCGGACGATCCCAAGTCCTTCGCGGCCATGCGCTATACCGAATCGCGCCTGACGCGCTACGCGGAGCTGCTGCTGGCCGAGCTCGAGCACGGCACGGTGGACTGGACGCCGAACTTCGACGGCACGCTCGATGAGCCCACCATGCTGCCGGCGCGGCTGCCGAACCTGTTGATGAACGGCGCCTCGGGCATCGCTGTGGGCATGGCGACCGACATCCCGCCACACAACCTGACCGAGGTGGCCGCCGCCTGCGTGCAGCTGCTGGATGATCCGGACAGCACCACGCGCGCACTGCTCAAGCACATCAAGGGACCGGATCTGCCCACCGGCGGGGAGATCGTCTCGCCGCGCGCCGATCTCGTGGCCTTCTACGAGTGCGGCAGCGGCAGCTTTCGCGCGCGCGCGACCTACGAGGTGGACGAGGAGGGACTGATCGTCATCAACGCGCTGCCCTATCAGGTTTCCGGCAGCCGCGTGCTCGAGCAGATCGCCGAGCAGATGCGGCAGAAGAAGCTGCCGATGGTCGAGGACCTGCGCGATGAGTCCGATCATGAGAACCCCACGCGGCTGGTGATCGAGCCGCGCTCCAATCGCGTCGACGTGCAGCAGCTGATGGCGCACCTGTTCGCGACTACGGACCTGCAGCGCAATTACCGCGTCAATCTCAACGTCATCGGCAACGACGGGCGCCCGCGTGTCATGGGGCTGAAGGAGCTGCTCTCCGAGTGGCTCGAGTTCCGCCAGGCAACCGTGCGCCGCCGCCTGCAGCACCGCCTGGACAAGGTGACACGGCGCCTGCATATCCTCGACGGCCTGCTGATCGCCTATCTGAATCTCGACGAGGTGATTCGCATCATCCGCCGTGAGGAGGAGCCGAAGCCGGTGCTGATGAAGCGCTTCAAGCTCTCCGACGAGCAGGCCGAAGCGATCCTCGAGACCAAGCTGCGTCACCTTGCGCGCCTGGAAGAGATGAAGATCCGCGAGGAGCAGGCCGAGCTCGCCGAGGAGCGCGATGAGCTCACGGCGGTGCTGGCGAGCCGCGCGCGGCTGAAGAAGCTGCTGCGCGAGGAGATCCAGGCCGATGCGCGCGAGTATGGCGATGAGCGGCGCACGCGCATCGTCGAGCGGGCGGCCGCGCAGGCCATCGAGGAGACCGAGCTGCTCGCCAACGAGCCGGTCACCGTGGTGCTCTCGACCGGCGGCTGGGTGCGCTCAGCCAAGGGCCACGACATCGATCCGCGCGCGCTCTCTTACAAGAGCGGCGACGCCTTTCAGGCTGCGGCGCGCGGTCGCAGCACCCAGCAGGCCGTGTTCGTCGACAGCACCGGGCGCGCCTACAGCCTGCCGGCGCACACGCTCGCCTCGGCGCGCGGGGCGGGCGAACCGCTGTCCGGACGGCTCGACCCGCCCGACGGTGCGCGCTTCGCGGCGGTCGCGATCGGTGACCCAGAGGACACGTGGCTGCTCGCGAGCGACGCGGGCTACGGCTTCACGGTCCGACTCAAGGAGCTGCAGTCACGCAACCGCGCCGGCAAGGCCGTGTTCAAACTCACGCCCGGCGCGCAGGTGCTGCCGGCCGCGGCCGTGAGCGGCGCGGATGCGCGCGTCGCGCTGGTCAACAGCGAGGGGCGGCTGCTGGTGTTCGCCGCGAGCGAGGTGCCCGAGCTGCCGCGCGGCAAGGGCAACAAGCTGTTCGGCATTCCCACCAGGAAGGCCGAGGCCGGTGAGGAGCGCATCGTGGCGCTGTGTGTGATCGGCGCGAGCCAGTCATTGGCCGTCTTCAGTGGCGAGCGGCAGATGAAGCTGTCCGTGCAGGACCTGGCCGACTATGCCGGCGAGCGCGCCCAGCGCGGCGCATTGTTGCCGCGCGGCTGGCGCACCGTGGAGCGTATCGAGCCGCTGGAATAGAGGCGCCGATGGGGGCGTGCTAGTCCGTCAGCGGCGGCCCACGTCCCGCCGGATACATCTGCTCCCAGCGCTTGCCATCGGCGGGCGTGATGCGCAGCGAGCGCACCGTGCCCTCATCCAGGCAGCGCGCGTTGACACTGTAGCCGTCGGGGTGCGAGCGCGGCACATAGAAGGATTTGACGCCGCAGACGGAGCAGAACAGGTGCTGCGCCGTGCGCGTGTTGAACTGATAGCTGGTCAGCTGCCCCTCTCCAGAGAGCAGGCGGAAGCGGGACTTCGGCACGATCAGGTGCAGGTAGCCCGACTTGCTGCAGATCGAGCAGTTGCAGTCGCTGACCTCCAGATCCGCCGGAGCCATGACCTCGAAGCGAATGCGGCCGCAATGACAGCCGCCCGCGTGACGTACCATGTCCACCCAAGCTTCCTCCGACCCTCCGGCCATTATCGACCCGGAGGCGCACACGACGTCAATGTGGCGGCAGCGATCTCCTCGGCGCGATGGCAGGCCACGAGGCTGTCGCCCACCCGGCGCAGGGCCGGGATCTGCGCCGCGCAGCGATCGATGGCGTGCGGACAACGCGTACGAAAGACGCAGCCAGACGGCGGCGCGAGTGGCGAGGGGATCTCCCCGCCGAGCGCGGCCGCAGGCCTTTGGCGCACCAGGCGCGGATCGGGCAGTGGAGCGGATTGCAGCAGCGCACGCGTATAGGGATGGCGTGCCGCACTGAAGAGCGCATCGCGATCGGCCAGCTCCATGACACGACCGAGGTAGAGCACCAGCACGCGGGAGCAGGCGAAGCGCACCGCCGCCAGATCGTGTGAGATGAACACCATGGAGAGCCCGAGCTGCGCCTGCAGCTGCATCAGCAGGTTCGCGATCTGCGACTTGATGGACACGTCGAGCGAGGAGAGCGGCTCGTCGCAGAACAGCAGCCGCGGCCGCACAATCAGCGCCCGGGCGATCGCGATGCGCTGTGCCTGACCGCCCGAGAGCTCGTGCGGCAGGCGGTGCAGATAGCGCGCGGACAGTCCGACGGCCTCGAGCATGGCCAGCGTGCGTGCGCTGCGCTCGGCAGCGGACAGCGCTGGCTCGAACACGCGCAGCGGCTCGGACACGGCCTCCTCGGCGCTCATGCGCGGATCGAGCGAGGCGAGCGGATCCTGGAAGATCAGCTGCAGCGAGCGGCGCATGCGCTGCAGTGGCGCACCCTGCAGCTGCAACAGGTCCTGCCCGTCGAAGCAGGCCTGCCCGCTGCTCGCCGGGATCAGCCGCAGCAGCGCCCGCGCGATGCTCGATTTGCCGCTGCCGGATTCACCGACGATGCCGAGCGTCTGCCCGCTCTCGAGCTCGAAGCTCACATCGCGCACCGCATGCAGCAGTGCCGCGCGGCCCCGCCCCACGCGCACGCGATAGCTGACCGACAGCCCCGTGACGCGAAGCAGTGAGCGCGCAGGGGCGGCGCTGCTCATGTCAGCGCATCGCGCAGCCGCCCGAGCGGCTGATCGTAGTGGCACGCCTTCCAATGCCCCGGCTCGGCTTCCAGCAGCTCGGGGGGGTGCTGCTCACACAGCGCCAGGCGGTAGGCACAGCGCGGCGCAAAGGCACAGCCTGGCGCCAGCGCTGCCGGGTCGGGCGGGGCGCCGGGGATGCTGGGCAGGCGCTGCGGCAGCGGACCCGCAAGGCTCGGCACGCACAGCTGCAGCGCTTCAGTGTAGGGATGGCGCGGCTGCTCGAAGAGCGTATCGATGCCGGCCTGCTCGACGATGCGGCCTGCGTACATGACCGCCACGCGGTCGGCCAGCTCGGCGATCACACCCATGTCGTGCGACACCAGCAGCAGGGCGATCCCGTGTCGCTCGCGCAGCTCCCGCAGCAGGCGCAGGATCTGTGACTGCACGGTCACATCCAGGGCGGTCGTCGGCTCGTCGGCCAGCAGGATCTCGGGGGAAGCCATGAGCGCCATCGCGATGACCACACGCTGGCGCATGCCGCCGGAGAGCTCATGGGGATATTGCTGCAGCCGCCGGCGCGGATCACCGACCTGAACCGCCTCGAGCATCTCGCAGGCGCGCTCGCGCGCCTCGCGGCCGGACACGCCGCCGTGAAAGCGCAGCACCTCGCCGAGCTGGCGCCCGATGGAAAGGTAGGGATTGAGCGCCGTCGCCGGGTCCTGGAACACCATGGCGATGCGCGCGCCGCGCACGCGGTTGAGCTCGGCGAGCGGACTAGCGAGCAGTTCCTGGCCGCGATAGCGCACGCTGCCGTGCAGCTGCGCATGGGGTCCGTTCAATCCGATAATCGACAGCAGCAGCTGGGTCTTGCCGCAGCCCGATTCGCCGGCCAGCCCGAGGATCTCTCCGGGCGCGAGCTGCAGGTTCACCCCGCGCACCACCGGCACGGCAGCGCCGCTGGCCGTGGGGTAGGCGACCGAGACGTCCTGCAGCTGCAGCAGCGGCTCTGCGGAGGGCGGGCTGTTCATCGCTGGCCGCGCGGATCGAGCGCCTTGCGCAGCCCATCGCCGAGGTAGTTGAACGCGTAAATGATGGCGGTCAGAAACGCCGCGGGCACGATCAGCAGGTGCGGATGCGACTGCATGTCCGATGCCCCGTCGGCCACCAGCGAGCCGAGCGAGGCCATCGGCGACTGCACGCCCATGCCCAGAAAGCTCAGCAGCGCCTCGAACAGAATCACCGCCGGGATCGTCAGCGTTGCGTACACGGCCACGATGCCGAGCAGGTTCGGCACGATGTGACGGCGGATCATGCCGAGGCCGTGCACGCCGCCGATGCGCGCCGCCTCAATGAACTCGCGCTGCTTGAGCGAGAGCGTCTGGCCGCGCACGATGCGTGCGATGTCGAGCCAGGAGACCGCACCGATGGCGAGAAATATCAGCCACAGCCCGCGGCCGAACAGCACCGTGAGCACGATCACGAACGGCACGAAGGGCACCGAGTAGAGCACGTCGACCACGCGCATCATGAGCTGATCGGTCGTGCCTCCGGCATAGCCGGCGATCGCTCCCCAGCTCACCCCGATCAGCACGCTCATCAGCGTCGCGACCACCCCGATGGCCAGGGAGATGCGACAACCCCACATCACGCGCACCAGCAGGTCCCGGCCGAGCGGATCGGTGCCGAGCACATGAGCGCCGCCCAGCATCGGCGCATGTGCCAGCAGCGCGAAGTCCGGGGTGTAGCTGTCGTAGGGGGACAGCCAGGGAACCAGCAGCGCTGCCAGCACGATCGCCGCGAGCACGGAGGCGGCGATGCGCGTCAGAGGCTGGGCCAGCAGGCGCGAGAGCACGGCCGATCTCACCCGAGCCTCACGCGCGGATCGATCCAGGCATAGCACAGATCCGCCAGCAGATTGCACAGGATGATGAGCGTTCCGTAGAGCACGGTGATGCCCATGACGAGGGTGTAGTCGCGGTTCAGAGCGGCGGTGATGAAAAACCGCCCAATGCCGGGCAGCCCGAAGATGCTCTCCACGACGATGGAGCCCGTCAGCACCCCGGCAAATGCAGGCCCGAGGTACGACACCAGCGGCGTCAGCGCCGGTCGCAGCGCGTGATGCCAGAGAATGTAATGGGGCGGCAGGCCCTTGGCCTGCGCGGTGCGGATGAAGGTGCTGTTGAGCACCTCGAGGGTGCTGCCACGCATGAGGCGTGCGATGTAGCCCGCATAGGGCAGCGCCAGGGCAAGCGCAGGCAACAGCAGATGCGAGGGCGAGCCGGCCACCCAATCACCGGCCGGCAGCCAGTGCAGGGTCACGGCGAAGATCAGCACCAGCAGCGGCGCCAGCACGAACAGCGGCACCGAGATGCCCACCGCGGCGAGTGCCATCGCGCCGTGGTCCCAGGCGCCGCCCTCGCGCAGAGCCGCGCTGACACCGATGCCGCCGCCGACCAGCAGTGCCAGCGTCAGTGCGCTCAGGCCCACCGCGGCATCCACCGGCAGGCCCTGCGCGATGATCTGGTTGACGCTGACGCCGCGGTATTGAAACGAGGGTCCGAAGTCAGCGTGCGCCAGTTGCCCGAGGTAGCGCAGGTACTGGCGCCCCAGCGGCTCGTGCAGGTGATAGCGCGCCTCGATCGCCTGCTGGATGGCCGGCAGCATGCGCTTGTCGGCATCGAAGGGGCCGCCGGGCGCCGCGTGCAGCAGCGCGAAGCCCAGCGTCGTGATCAGCAGCAGCGTCGGAATCGCCACCAGCAGCCGGCGGAGCAGGTAGCGCCCCACGCTCAGTAACCCTGGTGCGCCAGCACGACCATGTAGCGCGACAGATTGCGATCCATGAGGTTGGTCTGCCAGCCGCGCACGAAGGGCTTCACCAGGTGGCGCGAAGCGTAATAGAAGAGTGGCACATAGGCGGCATCCGCATTCAATGCCGTTTCGGCCTGTTCGAACAGCGCATAGCGGCGCGCCGGATCGTGTTCCTGCGCCGCCTGATCGAGCAGCGCGTCGTAGGCGGCATTGGCATAGTCGGCGAAGTTGCTGCCGCTGCCGCGATAGTAGAGCTGCAGAAACGTGTAGGGATCGGCGAAGTCACCGATCCAGGCTCCATGCACCAGCGGCAGCTTGTGCAGCTCGCGGTCCTGGATGAGCACCTTGAATTCGCGCTCATCGACCTGCACCTGCGCGCCCAGGATGCTGCGCCAGCTGGCGGCCACGGCCTCGTAGAAGTGGCGCTCATCCGCACCCTGCACGGAGGTGTCGATGTCCACGCGCAGCGGATCGGCGTCGGAGTAGCCGGCCCGATGGTAGAGCTGGCGCGCGAGCGCATGGCGCGCAGCCCTCGACAGATGCGTCCAGGCCGGCTGCGGCTGTGCATAGCCGGGCAGCGGCGGCATCAGCGTGTAGGCCGGCTGATAGAAGGGCCGCATGGCATGCACCAGCGCCTCGCGATCGACGGCCAGCACCAGCGCCTCGCGCAGCGGCCAGTTGTCCCGGAAGGGCGGCAGGTCGAAATTGAAGTCCAGCTTGTAGATGCCGAGGTAGGGCGCATTGACGACCTGAGGGCCGAGCCGCGCCTTCAGGTAGGCATACTCATTGGCAGCGAAAGAATCGGTCCACTGCAGCTCACCGGCGAGGAAGCGCTGCACCTGTACGTTCCGATCGGGCAGCACGTAGTAGACGACCCGCTGCAGGCGCACCTGCGCTGCGTCCCAGTAGGTCGGATTGCGCACCAGCGTGATGCGATTGCCGATGACGTGCTCGGCGAGCTGAAATGCACCATTGCAGACCAGGTGTGCAGGACTGGTCCATGCGTCACCGTAAGCTCGCACCATCGGCGCGTAGACGGGGTACAGGTATGGCTGGGACACCAGTTCCAGCAGGTAAGGAGTGGGACCGGCCAGATGCACGCGCAGCGTGCGCGCGTCGACTGCTTCGACGCCGAGTGTCTGCGCCGGCGCCTCGCCCGAGGCGATCTGCAGCGCGTTGCGGATCGGCGAGAGATTCTGCGCGGCCTGCGAGCCGGTGTGCGGGTCGACCACGCGCTGCCACGCGTAGACGAAGTCCTGCGCCGTCACCGGTGCGCCGTTGGACCAGCGCGCCGCCGGGCGCAGATGGAAAGTCCAGGTGAGGCCATCGGCGCTCTGCTGCCAGGAGGCGGCCACGCCTGGCACGGTGCGGCCTTCCACGTCGAGCGTCGTGAGGCCTTCGAACAGGTCATCCAGTACGCGTTCAGCGGGCTGATCGCTCGCCAGGGCCGGATCGAGCGAACGCGGCTCATCATCGAGCGTGCGGGCGAGCCGCTGCTCGCTCGCCGGCGAGCGCCCCACCTGGATGCTGGCGGCCCGTGAACCATCGGCATGCGCGCCGCTGCAACCGGCCAGCCAGCCGAGCGCAAGCGCGGCGGCGAGCGCGACCGGGCGCGCTGGGACGCTCACGACTTCAGCACGACCTCTTCGGGTGCGTGCACGAAGTAGCCCTGGATGTGCTGCACACCGAGCTGCCACACCACGGCCATGGTGTTGGCATCCTCGATGCGCTCGGCCACCGTCTGCACATTGCGCGCGCGTGCTGCGCCCACCAGCGCGCGCACGCGCTGCTGCAGCTCGGGACTGCCTGCCAGGCCCTGCATCAGTGAACCGTCGATCTTGACGAAGTCCAGCGGCAGCGTGGTGAGCAGATTCTGCGAGTCACGGCCGGTGCCGAAATGCTCGAGCGCCACGCGCAGGCCGCGCTCGCGCAGTGCCTTGAGAGTCTGCTGCGTCTGCTGCAGCTGCTTGGCGGCGACTTCCTCGGTGATCTGCAGGCACAGGCGCTGCGCCTCGGCATGCGTCGCCTTCAGCTGCAGCTCGAGCCAGGGCAGCAGCGAGCTGTCCAGCGCGCTGTCGCGGGACAGACGCACGAACAGCAGATCGGGCTTTTTCTTGGCGGCGAACGAGAGCGAGGCGCCGATGACCCAGCGATCGATGTTCTTGAGCAGGTCATTGCGTGCTGCGGCCGGCAGGAACTCCGAGGGCAGCACCTCCTTGCCCTGCGAGTCGAGCATGCGGATGGCCACGTCGAACATTTTCTGCTTGCCGCTGCCGAGCGCCGCAATCGGCTGCTGGTTCAGCCGGAAGCGATTCTCCATCAGTGCCGCCTTGATGTGCTTGACCCAGATCTGATCGTAGGCCTGCACGCGCGTGTCATTGTCCGCGCGATCCACGGTCATCATCTGGTTGCCGCCCTGCGCACGGCCACGACGCAGCGCTTCGAGTGCATCGAGCACCGCGGCGTTCAGGTCGGGCTTGGCGAGTGGCACCACACCGATACCCACGGTGCAGGTCGCATGCAGCGTGTGCTTGTCGGCCTGGAAGAGCTGGCGGCCGACGCGATCGATGAGGCTCTCACACCAGGCTTCGAGGTCGCGCTGGTTGCCTCGCTCGAGCAGCAGCAGCAGCGTCGTGCCGCCGAAATGTCCGGCGAGGTCGTGCGGGCCGAGCAGCGAGCGCACGATGTTGGCAAAGGCAATGAGGAATTGCTCGCTTGCGAGCACGCCGACGTCGCGCTCGATGCCCGCAAACTTGTCCGGCCGCACGGCCGCCAGATAGCGCAGGCCGCCGGCGACCGGCTTCTGCAGCCGGTCCTGCAGCGCCGTGAGCAGGTGGCGGCGGGTGGGAAGACCCGTGCCCGGATCGCTCTGCACGGCCGCTTCCAGCTCGCGCGCGAGCTGCTCGTCATCGCGCTTCTGTGCCGCCACGATGAGCCGCACGCTCGCTTCCCCGTCGTATTGGCCCAGCGCAAGCGTCAGCGTCAGTGGCACCACCGAGCCGTCGCCCAGCACCGCGCCGGCTTTGAGCGCGTGGTTGCTCCAGTGTCCCTGCAGGCACGCTGTCAGCGCCGCCTTCAGTGGCGCCTGCGTGGCATCGTCGAAGAGGTCCATGACCGGCTGACCCACCAGACCGGCGGATTCCACGAAGCCGAACAGCTCGAGCCAGGAGGCATTGGCGTCCACGAGGATGCCCTCCTGCACCTGCGCGATGGCATCGTTGGAGCGCTGAAGCACCACCTCCAGCTGGCTGCGATAGTCCTGCGAGGCACGCAGCGTCGCATTCAGCGTGCGCTCGAGGCGAAAGGCATGCAGCTCACGCCGTATGACCGACTGCAGACGCTGCGGCTCCTGCAGCGAGACGGTGTCGCGCGCGCCCTGCGCCATGTCCGCGGCGATGCGCTGCTCATCCACGCGCTCGCGGATGACCACGAGCGGCAGGATGCCCGACACCTGATCGCGTGCCTGGGCGAGCGCCTGCACCGATTCGGCGCTGCCCGGATAGCACAGCAGCAGCTCCGGATTGAGCTGTTCGAGTGCGTCGGGAATGTCCTGCAGCGCGGGGATCCAGGTGCAATGCGCGGCCATGCCGGTCCGGCGCAGCAGGCTGTTGAGGGCCTCCACGGGATCGCGCGTGGCGCTGTGCACGATCAGTGGAACAGCCGTGGTGTCGTTCAAAATCCCTCCGAGAGCGGCCGGATTCTAGCATCCGCCCTTGCGCGGGCTGTGAAGCGCATCGCGCCCGGCGGACCAGGCGGCCGGCGCGATGACACGTTTGGCGGGCTCACCGGCGTTCTCGCGCACCAGGCGCGGCACGAGATAGCCCGGCAGACGCGCGGCGAGGCCCGCCATGAGCTCGCGCGCGCGCGCTTCATCGACGGCGAAGTGCGCGGTGCCGCGCACCGGGTCGAGCAGATGCAGGTAGTAGGGCAGAATACCCGCATCCCACAGCGCCTCGGACAACCCCTGCAGCGCCTCGACGCTGTCGTTCACGCCTGCCAGCAGCACCGCCTGATTCAGCAGCGTCGCGCCGCTCGCGCGCAGGCGTTGCATGGCCACGCGCACCTGCGCATCGACATCGCGCGCGTGGTTCGCATGCAGCACGAACACCACCGGCCAGGGCAGCGTGCGGAGCCAGCCGCACAGAGCCTCATCGACGCGCTCGGGCAGCACGATCGGGGTGCGTGTGTGCAGGCGCAGCCGGCGCACGTGCGGCACCTCGGCGAGCTGCCCGGTCAGACGCCGCAGGCGTGCCGTGGCGAGCGTCAGCGGATCGCCGCCGGAGAGGATGACCTCCTCGATGGAGCAGTCCTCGCGAATGACGTTGAGCGCATCCGTGAGCCAGGGGCCCTCTGCCTCCCCATACGGATACTCGCGCCGGAAACAATAGCGGCAGTGAACGGCGCAGGCCGCCGTGGTCAGCAGCAGTGCGCGGCCGTGGTATTTGTGCAGCAGGCCCGGGGCGCGTCGGCTATCGGATTCACCGAGTGGATCGGAGCCGTAACCGCTGTGCTCGATGAGCTCGGCCGCCTGCGGCAGCACCTGTCGCAGCAGCGGGTCGTTGGCATCCCCGCGCCGCATGCGCGCGACGTAGCCGCGCGGCACCCGCAGTCGAAAGCCCTGGGCGGCTTCGACGCCAGCCAGTGCGGTGCCGGGGTCGAGCTGCAGCAGGCGGCAGAGCTCGAGCGGATCCTCGATCGCCGCGGCAAGCTCGCGCTGCCAGCACGCGGCGGGCGCCGGGCTGTCCTGCGGGCCCTGCGGCGCTTGATGCGGCTGTGGCTGCGGGTGGCGGGTCGGGGGGGATGCCGTTATCATACGCGCCCTTTTTGGGAGGCCGTCATTGTGCGGCCATCCTCGACGGAAAAGAACCGGCGGAAAAGAAATGGCCAGCTATTCGACCAACGAATTCAAGTCCGGTCTGCGCATCATCATCGACGGTGAGCCCTGGTCGATCGTTGAGAACGAGATGGTCAAGCCCGGCAAGGGGCAGGCCTTCAACCGCGTGCGCATCCGCAACCTGAAGACCGGTCGGGTCATCGAACGCACCTTCAAGTCCGGCGAGAGTCTCGAGGCGGCCGACGTCATGGACGTCGACATGCAGTATCTCTACAGCGACGGCGAGTTCTTCCATTTCATGGTGCCCGAGAACTTCGAGCAGCATGCCGCCAGCAAGAACGTGGTCGGTGACAATGCGCAGTGGCTGAAGGACGGCACGGTGTGCATCGTGACGCTGTGGAATGGAGTGCCGATCGTCGTGACACCCCCGCCGCACATCGAACTGAAAGTGGTGGAAACCGACCCGGGAGTGCGCGGTGACACCGCCACGGGCGGTCAGAAGCCCGCGAAGCTCGAAACCGGTGCCGTAGTGCGCGTGCCGCTGTTCATCAACGAAGGCGAGGTGATCCGCGTCGATACGCGCACCGGCTCGTACATCTCGCGCGCCAAGCAATAGGTACGGGTGCGGCAGGCGCCTCAGGCGCGCTCGAGTGTAAAGGGCATGATCTGCCCGAGGGCGGCGGCACCGCTGCGCAGCAGCAGCAGCCGGTCAAAGCCCAGGGCGACGCCGGCCACGGCAGGCAGTCCGCTCTGCAGCGCCGCCAGCAGTCGTTCATCGGTAGCATGCACCGGCAGGCCACGGGCCTGGCGCTCCTGCTGATCCGTCAAAAAGCGCGCGCGCTGCTCGACCGGGTCGGCGAGCTCTTCGAAGCCATTGGCGAGCTCCACGCCACGGAAGTACAGCTCGAATCGCAGCGCGAAGCGCGCATCGGCCGGGTCCAGGCGTGCCAGGGACGCCTGCGAGGCGGGGTAGTGATGCAGGCAGCACAGCCGCTGGCCCCCGAGCTGCGGTCCGATGACCGCGCCGATGAGCCAGTCCGTGAGCTCTGCGAGCGTAAAGCGCTCGGTGGCGTGCCGGTCCAGGCCGTGCGCGAGGGCCAGGGAGCGCGCTGCGCGCTCATCCAGGCGCAGCGGATCGACGCCGGCGTGGCGCTCGAAGGCCTCGCTATAACTCACCAGCTCGGGCGATCCGTCAGCCAGCTGAAGCAGCTGCGCCGCCAGCTGTGCGGTCTCGTGCATCAGCGCGTGCAGCGAACAGCCCAGACGGTACCACTCGATGAGCATGAACTCCGCGTTGTGCAGGCGCCCGCTCTCATCGCCGCGGAACACGTGGCTCATCTGATAGATGTCACCGCTGCCGGCCGCGAGCAGCCGCTTCATTGCATACTCGGGCGAGCTGATCAGATAGAGACTGCCGGGCCGGCCAGGCAGGTGCACCTCGGCGCAGTGCAGCTGCGGGTCGGTGACCGCATGGCGCACCAGCAGCGGGGTGTCGACCTCCAGCACGCCGCGCTCGGCGAAGAAGGCGCGGGCCTGCGCCAACAGCTGTGCGCGCAGGCGCAGCGTGTGCTGTGTGGCGCCCGGACGCCAGTCGCTGTCGGTCACGCCGGAGCCTGTCACGCCCGTGCCGTCACCGCGGGTCGGTCCCAGGCAGCGCCAGCAGCTCACCGGTGCCGCTCGTGTGTGGCACAGCGCCCGTGAGCGTGCCCAGGGCCTGGCCCACGCGACAGCTCTGGCCCGTGCGGCACAGTGCCTCGTCCCAGCGTGCGCTGCCGGCCGGTAACAGTACGATGACGGTGGATCCCATGTTGAAGCGCCCGAGCTCTGAGCCGGCCGCCAGCATGCCGCCGGCCGCGTGTGTGTCCAGGGGATGCACATCCCAGGGCGTGCGCGCGGCACTCGAGGCACTGGCGGGCCGGTTCGCTGCGCGCCGCGGCGCGCGCCAGGGCGTGATCTCCCCGTGCCAGACGGTGCTCATGCTGCCGACGAACAGCGCGCCGACCAGGATCACGGCAAAACAGCCGTGCTCGCCCTCGAAGGCGCACACGACACGCTCGTTGCGTGCGAACAGCCTCGGCACACGTGCGGCGGTGGCGTTGTTGACCGAGAAGAGCCGTCCGGGCACGTGCCAGGCGGCGCGCAGTCGTCCGGCCAGCGGCATGTGCACGCGGTGATAGTCGTAGGGCGCCAGGTACAGGGTCGCGAAGTGACCGCCGGCGAGCCGCTCGCTCCAGGTGCGATCCCCGCCGAGCAACGCCTCGAGGCTGTAGTCATGTCCCTTGGCCTGCATCAGCCGGCCCGTCTCGATGCTTGCGCACAGGCTCACGGTGCCATCGCAGGGGCAGAGGATGCGGCCGGGCTCGCCCGCCAGCGGTCGCGCCCCGGGCCTCAGGGCGCGCGTGAAGAACGCATTGAAGCTCTCATAGCGCAGCGCATCCGGTTCGAGCGCATCACTCATGCGTGGCCGGTAGTGCTGCACGAAGCGGCTGATCAGCAGGTTCTTCAGCCAGGGACGGCGCGAGCGCGTCAGCGCATAGGCCAGGCGGCAGAGCAGATGATGCGGCAGCAGATACTGCAGCGTGATGAACAGCCGGGCCATCGCAGGAGCGGTCGAGTGGCCGGCCCGCTAGAGCTGATCGCTGGCGGCGATGCGCCGCAGATCCGTACTCAGCGCGCCCACCGAGTAGGGAGGAGTGAAGATCGCGGCAAGCTGCCCTTGCCTGTTGAGCAGGTAGAGCGTGGCCGAGTGCTGCATCGTGTAGCCGCCATCGGGCAGCTGCTCGCGCTGCACACTCACGTGCAGGCTTCGCAGCAGCGGCGCAAGCTGGCTCTGCGAGCCGCGCGCGCCGAGGAATGCTGGGCTGAAGGCGGCCAGATACGCCTGCAGCACCGCGCGGCTGTCGCGCTGCGGGTCGATGCTCACGAACACCACAGCGAGCCCCGGCAGCGTATCGCGCGGCAGCTGCGAGAGCGTCGCGAGCGTCAGCGGGCAGACATCCGGGCAGTTGGTGAAGCCGAAGAACAGCAGGGATGGATGGCCACGCAGACTCTGCAGGCTGAAGTCGTGCCCGGAAAGATCGCTCAGATGAAAATCGCTGACCGGCGCGGGCTGCGGCAACCAAGTGCCGGCCGCAAGCGACACACTGGCGGGCGCGAGCAGCTGTGCGAGCATGATGCCGAGCGCCACTGCGGCGGCGCCGACCAAGGACCACAACAGCAGGGTGCCCCGCTTCATGACTCGATTATCGCATAGGCAAGAGCGCCCACCGACCGTGCAGGCACTCATCGGCACCACTGCGCGGCGCCTGGCGCGCGCCGGGCTGCACTATGGCCACGGTACGGACAACGCGCGCGATGACGCCGCTGCACTGGTGCTGCATGCGATGCGACTGACAGACGAGAAGGCCGCCGCGGCGCTCAGGCGACGCGTGTCCGAGGCGGCGCGCGTACGACTCGAGGCGCTGCTGCAGCGGCGCATCCGCGAGCGCGTGCCGGTCGTCTATCTCACGCAGCGCTGCTGGTTCGCAGGCTTGCCGATGTATGTTGATGAGCGCGTGCTCATTCCGCGCTCGCCGATCGCCGAGCTGATCGAGCGGCGCTTTGCGCCCTGGGTGCGACCCGAGCGTGTGCGGCGCATCCTCGATCTGGGCACCGGCTCGGGCTGTATCGCCATCGCCTGTGCGCGCGCCTTCCCGCGCACGCGGGTGGATGCCACGGACGTTTCTACTGCGGCGCTGGCGGTGACGCGCATCAATATTGCCCGGCACCGGCTGCAACGACGTGTGCGTGCGCGGAATGCGGATTTGTTCACGGGGATCAAGTCCGCGCGCTACGATATCATCGTCAGCAATCCTCCCTACGTACGGGAGGGGGAGCTGCAGGGCCTGCCCGCAGAATATTGGCATGAGCCTCGGCTGGCACTCGCGGCGGGCAGGGATGGCCTGGACGCGGTGAGGGGCATATTGCGCGGCGCAGCAGCCCATTTGACCAAAGCCGGGATTCTCATCGTCGAGGTCGGCGACTCGGAGAGGGCGCTGCGACGCGCCTTTCCCAGAGTTCCATTTCTCTGGCTCGACTTTGAGCGCGGCGGCGGCGGTGTGTTCCTGCTGTCACGCGAGCAATTGATCGCACACGGATCCGGACTGACGAGCCGCTAGGACCATAGATGTCAGGCAACAGCATTGGCCGCATGTTCACGGTCACGAGCTTTGGCGAGAGCCATGGGCCCGCGCTCGGCTGCATCGTGGATGGCTGTCCGCCGGGACTGGCGCTCACCGAGGCGGATCTGCAGCGCGATCTCGAGCGGCGTCGCACCGGCACCTCGCAGTTCGTGAGTCAGCGTCGTGAGGCCGATGCGGTGCGCATCCTGTCCGGCGTATTCGAAGGCCGCACGACCGGCACGCCGATTGGACTGCTGATCGAGAACACCGATGCGCGCTCGCGCGACTACGAGAAGCTCAAGGACCGCTTCCGTCCCGGCCATGCCGACTACACCTATCAGCAGAAGTACGGCGTGCGCGACTACCGCGGTGGCGGGCGCTCCTCGGCCCGCGAGACGGTGATGCGCGTGGCCGCAGGGGCGATCGCGCGCAAGTATCTTGCCGAGCGCTGCGGCGTGCGCATTTTTGGCTATCTCAGCCAGATCGGTGCGCTGCGCCTGGACGTGCGCGATGCGGCCTTTGCCTACGAGAATCCGTTCTTCTGTCCCGATCCCGCGCGCGTGGCCGAGCTCGAGACGCTGCTCTGGGAGCTGCGCTCGGCCGGTGACTCGGTCGGGGCACGCGTGACCGTCTGTGCCGAGGGCGTGCCCACCGGGCTCGGGGAGCCGGTGTTCGACAAGCTCGATGCCGATCTTGCCCACGCGATGATGGGCATCAACGCCGTCAAAGCCGTGGAGATCGGCGATGGTGTGGCGGTGGCGGCACAGCGCGGCAGCGAGCACCGCGATGAGCTGACGCCCACAGGTTTCGCATCCAATCACGCCGGCGGCATGCTCGGTGGCATATCGTCCGGTCAGCCGATCGTGCTGCACCTGACGCTCAAGCCCACCTCGAGCATCCAGGTGCCCGGTCGTACCATCGACCTGTCGGGCCTGCCGGTGGAGGTCGTCACCACCGGGCGGCATGACCCGTGCGTCGGGCTGCGCGCCGTGCCGATCGCCGAGGCGATGCTCGCGCTGGTGCTGATGGATCATTACCTGCGCCAACGCGCGCAGAACGCCGAGGTGCGCTCGGGCACGCCCGACATCGCGCGCGGCGAGGCGGCGGCCTCAGCGCAGGGCACGCAGAGTGCTGCCTTGAAGATCGTCGGTCAGGAGTCGCAAGCAAGATGAGCAAGTCCTTTCGGGTGGCGGTGGTCGGGGCAACCGGGCTGGTCGGTGAGACCCTGTTCCGTGTGCTCGAGGAGCGGCGCTTTCCGGTCTCGGAGGTGTATGCACTCGCGAGCAACCGCTCGCTCGGCAAGCGCGTGGAGTTTCAGGGCAGGCACCTGCCGGTGCTCGAGCTCGCCGGCTTCGAGTTCTCACGCGCGGACATCGGCCTGTTTTCCGCCGGCAGTGAGATCTCGGCGGAATTCGCCCCCAAGGCTGCGGCGGCCGGTTGTGTCGTGATCGACAACACCGCGCAGTTTCGCTACGACGATGACATCCCGCTGGTGGTGCCCGAGGTCAATCCCCACGCCATCGCCCAGTACCGGACACGCGGCATCATCGCCAATCCCAACTGCTCGACCATCCAGATGCTGGTGGCGCTCAAGCCCCTGCACGATGCGGCAGGCATCGAGCGCATCAACGTGGCGACCTATCAGTCAGTCTCCGGCGCAGGGCGCGAGGCGGTCGAGGAGCTGGCCGCGCAGACCGCCGAGCTCCTGAACGGCCGCGACGCCGGCGAGGCGCGCGCGATCCCCAAACAGATCGCCTTCAACTGTGTTCCGCAGATCGACAAGTTCCAGGACAACGGCTACACCAAGGAAGAGATGAAGATGTTCTGGGAGACCCAAAAGATCCTGGAGGACCGCTCGATCCGGGTGAATGCCACCGCCGTACGCGTACCGGTGTTCTACGGGCACTCGGAGGCTGTCCATATTGAGACGCGGCGCAAAATTTCGGCCGCCGAGGCGCGTACCCTGCTCGAGCGGGCACCGGGGGTGACCGTGCTGGATGATCGCCGGCCGGGGGGGTACCCCACGGCTGTTACCGAAGCAGCGAACCACGACACGGTTTACGTCGGGCGCATCCGCGAAGATATGTCGCATGAGCGCGGTCTGGACCTGTGGATCGTTTCAGACAACGTGCGCAAGGGCGCGGCCACCAACAGTATTCAGATCGCCGAGGTTTTGGCTCGTGAGTACTTATAAGCTATATTGCGACCGGCACGGCGCAGGACTTATGTCTTACGCTAGGTGCCTGTTTGGCAAGCATAAATGAGCACTAAGCCGCAGGGAGACATGATGTTCGTGCGTAATCTTCCGGGGCTTAGGCTGTCGGTACTGATCAGCTGCCTGCTGGGGCTGCCGGCCCTCATACTGCTGCCCTCCAACGCCCAGGCCCTTGGCCTCGGCGACATTCATCTGAAATCGACGCTCGATGCCCCCCTCAGTGCGGACATCGACGTGGTCGATGCCAATGCCGATGACCTCTCGACGCTCAAGGCCTCGCTGGCCTCGCGCGATACGTTCTCGCACTTTGGCGCGGACTATCCCTCGTTCCTCGGCACCCTCAGCTTCACCACACAACGCGCGGCTGATGGCCACGCGGTCATTCACGTCAGCTCCTCGGGCGTCGCCGACGAGCCATTTGCGACACTTCTGGTCGAGGCCGATTGGGCGCGCGGGCATGTCGTGCGCGAATACACCGTGCTGCTCGATCCGCCGGTGTTCAACTCCAGCAGGCCGAGCAATGCCGCAGTTTCCGCCCCTCAGGTGGACAGCGGCGCGCGCAGCGGCAGCATTGATCATCCGCAAGCGGCCGCTGTGGGGGCGAGTGCCGCTGCCGCCGCCGCATCGGGCGGCCCCGGGAAGAATGAGACCGCTTCCGCCTCGACAGCCCCCTCGGCCCCGGGCGGCAGCACGCCCAGCGAGGGCACAAGCGCGAGCGCAGCCGCGGGTGCCGCACCGCCGGCGCGTCACCGACGCGCCAAAGCCACGGCCACGGCTGCGGCCAGCGCCGCGGCAGGCGCGGGCGGCGCAGGGGCGGCCAAACCGACGGCCAGCGAGCAGGGCAACGGCGCCGCCGGCGGCGCCTATACCGTGCGTGCCGGGGAAACGCTGTCCTCGATCGCCGCGCAGACCTACTCTCCCTCCAACCGGCGCGCACGCGATCAGGCTCTGGTGGCGATCTTCCGTGCCAATCGCAATGCCTTCGCCGGCAACAACATGAATGCGCTGCGCGCTGGCAGTCAGCTGAATCTGCCCGGCGACGATGAGCTCGCTGCCGTGGGGCCCGGAGAAGCCTCTACGGAAGTGCGCTCGCAGTACGACGCCTGGCGCTCGGCTCACGGCGGTGAAGCCGCGGCCTCTCCCGGTGCGGCGAGCGCCGCGGCCGGTGCCGGTGCGGCGGGTCAGCTGCGCCTGGTCGCCCCGCAGGAGGCGGCGCAGGAAGCGGCTTCCAACTCCAGCAACTCGAACAGCCCGAATGCCCCCGGCCCCGGTGCCGGCAATGGTGCGGGCCGCGGTGCCGGCAATGGCTCGAGCGCAGCGCTGCAGCAGCGCGTGCAGCAGCTCGAGTCGCAGCTGGCCGAGTCGCAGCGCCTGCTGCAACTGAAGAACTCGCAGCTCGCGGACATGCAGGCGCGCCTGGCCAATCAGGGCAACGCCGCCGCTGCCCCGAACCCCCCGGTGGCAACGCCGAGCGCGCCGGCGAGCACTGCGGCCCCGACTCCGGCCCCGGCACCGCCGGTCAACGCCGCGACACCGGCGCCGGCCACGCCGGCGGCGAGTCCGCCGGCGACGAGTCCGCCGGCAACTACGCCAGCGGTCGCTGCGCATCCGCGCCCGCCCGTCCATCGTCCGGTGGCGGCGCATCCGAAGGCCAAGCCCGCCCCCTCGAGCTCGGTGCTCGGCCTGCTGGCGCAGTATTGGTATGTGCTCGCGCTGGTGGTGCTGCTGCTGGTCGGCTTCGTGGTCCTGCGGGCGCGCCGCGCGCGCCGCGAGGATGCCTTCGACCGCTCGCTCGGGCGCCTGTCGCCGGAGCTCGAGTCGGACGTCGCGCCTCAACCGCGCAGCGACACCATGCCGGTGCGCACGATGGCTCCGCGCGAGGAGCCTTCCTACAGCGTCGAGGAGTCGGGCACCCACCAGCGGCCGGTGTTCGATGAGCCGCTGCCCGCAGGCGAGAGCGGCAAGCAGCGCGTTGCCATCGATGAGGGCATGACGGGTGAGGTGCCGGTGGCGCTCGACCAGGGCGATCCTCTGGCCGAAGCCGACTTCCACATGGCCTATGGTCTCTATGACCAGGCGGCCGAGCTGGTGCAGAACGCGATCGCGCGCGAACCGCAGCGACGCGATCTGAAACTGAAGCTGCTGGAAGTGTTCTTCGTCTGGGGCAACAAGGAGCGCTTCCTGCAGAGTGCCCACGAGCTTGCGGACACGCGCAACCAGGCCCCGGCCGGCGAGTGGGAAAAGATCGTCATCATGGGCCGGCAGATTGCGCCCGAAGATGCGCTGTTCGCCGACGGGCGCGCCGTGGCAGGTGCCGCGAGCGCCGGCGTGGATCTGAATCTGGAAGGCGGCCAGAACCGCGTCGACTTCGATCTGCTCGGCGAGCCGACGCTGGCCGCGGCCGCGCCGGACGGCGCGGTCGACCTGGACCTGGGTACCGCTCTCGGTCAGAGTGATCCGGACCGCACCCACAATCGTCTGGGCGCGGCCGACCCTACCGGGCAGGCACATGCCCTCGGCAGCAGCATCGACTTTGATCTGGAGGGCGCTCAGCCCTCCGCGGATGCGACCGGCTCGACGCTCAAGATGCCCGGCGCCGCCAGCGGTGCGGGCACCACGCGGGAGATGCCGGCGGTGGCTGCTGCCGCGCGCGGTGTGGGCGACACCGAGCGCGTGGCCATGGGGGGCGCTGAGCTCACGGGCGATGCACCGACGGTGGAGCAGCCGCATCTGCGCCAGGACGAGAATGCGACGATCCGCCAGAAGCTCGATGCCGCTGCCCGCAACGGCCTGCTGACCGGCGAGCAGACGGCGGAGCTGGCGATCGATGATCTGGGCCTGGATCTGGGCGCACTGGAAGCGCCGGCCGAAGAGCGCGCGGTTGCCAACAGCCCCGATGCGCCGACCATGCTCGCCGAGATGGACGGGACCGCACGGCAGACACTCGCCCGTGCGGCGGGCGATCGCGTCGAGAGCGGCGGTACCACGCAGGTGCGTGCGGCGCCGAACGGGCAGATGCGCGCGACCGGCACCTGGATGTTCACCGACACGGATTTCGCCAAGATGGCGCCGGTCAAGGGGCCGGGGGCCGGGGCCGATTCGACCCAGCAGGCGAAGACCGAGCTCGTCGCGAAGATGGCCGAGGCGCCGCAGATCGATACCAGCTCGACTTCGCGGCTGACGGCGCTCGACACTTCGGATCTGGATCTGGACCTGAGCTCGCTGGGCAGTCTGAATGATGAGCCCGCCGGTGCCGTGGATCTGGATGTCGGCGGCGGAACTCGCGAGCATGCAGCGCCGAATGGCAATGGCCACGCCGAGGAAGATCTGCCGGATCTGGAGCCGGTGACGCTCTCCGAAGTCGGCACCAAGCTCGATCTGGCACGCGCGTACATGGACATGGGTGATCCGGAAGGTGCGCGCAGCATCCTCTCCGAGGTGCTGAGCGAGGGCTCGCTGTCGCAGAAGCAGGAAGCCCGGCGCCTGATGGACGCGTTGCCGGGTTGACCGTGGCCGCGGGCGCAGGTCCCGCGCTCGGCTTGCCGCAGCTGCCCCAGCGCACGCGACGCATCGCGCTGCAGATCGAGTACGACGGCAGCGCCTATGCCGGCTGGCAGTCCCAGGCCAGTGCCCCGAGCATTCAGTCGCAGTTGCAGGCGGCGCTCTCGCGCATCGCCGATGTACCCATCGCCGTGATCTGCGCCGGACGCACCGATGCCGGGGTGCATGCGCGCGGGCAGGTTGCGCATTTCGATACCACGGCAGTGCGCGATGCTGCGGCCTGGGTGCTCGGCACCAACACGCTGCTGCCCCCGGATATCAGTGTCGGCTGGGCGCGTGCCGTGCCGGCGCACTTTCATGCACGCTACAGCACGCTCTGGCGCACCTACCGCTACCTCATTCTCAATCGTCGCGCGCGCTCGGCACTGGCCGCCGGACGGGCGCTGCGAGTGTCCGCACCGCTGGCGATCGAGGCCATGCGGCAGGGCGCTTCCTGGCTGTTGGGAGAGCACGACTTCAGCGCCTTTCGCGCCGCCGAGTGCCAGTCGCGCTCGCCGGTGCGCATCCTGCGTGCCCTGAGCATCGAGCGCGCCGGTGACTGGGTCAGCATCGACATCACCGCCAACGCCTTCCTGCATCACATGGCGCGCAATCTGGTCGGTCTGCTGGTGGCGATCGGGCAGGGGCGGGTGCCGAGCGAGCATGCACGCCTGCGTCTGGCCTCACGGACGCGTGATGCACATGTCGTGACAGCGCCCGCTGCGGGCCTGTACCTCTGGAGCGTGCACTATCCGGCCGCATTCGGCCTGCCGGGCGATTCGGCTATGATGCCGCCGGTGTCTGCACCCGGAGCGGCCTAGCGCCCTGGAGCCTGCCATGTCCTGGTTCGACAAAGTCGCTTCCCGCATCAAGACGCAGCGCCGCTCGCGCTCGGTGCCCGAGGGTCTGTGGGAGAAATGTCCCATCTGCGACGCGGTGCTCTATCGCCCCGATCTCGAGCGCAATCTGCACGTGTGTCCCAAGTGCAGCCACCACATGCGCATCCGTGCGCGCGAGCGGCTGCTCAGATTCCTGGATCCCGAGCCCATCAGCGAGATCGGCGCCAGCATCGAGCCCGAGGATCCGCTGAAGTTCAAGGACAGCAAGCGCTACAAGGAGCGACTGGCGCAGGCGCAGAAGCTCACGGGCGAGAACGATGCACTGATTGCGCTGGCGGGCCGGCTGCACGGGGAGGACATCGTCGCCTGCGGCTTCGAGTTCGACTTTCTGGGCGGCTCCATGGGCTCGGTGGTCGGCGAGCGCTTCAAGCGCTCCATCGACCACTGTCTCGCGCAGCGCTGCGGGCTGGTGTGCTTCACTGCCACGGGCGGGGCACGCATGCAGGAGGCGCTGCTGTCGCTGATGCAGATGACCAAGACCAGCGCCGCGCTGGTGCGTCTGGGGCGCGCCGGGCTGCCATTCATCTCCGTCATGACCGATCCGACCATGGGCGGCGTCTCGGCGAGCCTGGCGATGCTCGGCGATCTGAATCTCGCCGAGCCGCGCGCCCTCATCGGCTTTGCCGGGCCGCGCGTCATTCAGCAGACCGTGCGCGAAACCCTGCCCGAGGGCTTTCAGCGCAGCGAATTCCTGCTCGAGCACGGCGGGCTGGACATGATCGTGGACCGCCGCGACATGCGCGAGCGCATCGCACAGCTGCTGCGACTGTTGCAGAAGCGACCGCCCCTGCAGGCGGCCTGAGGCGTTGATCGACGCGATGTCACCACCACGCTCGCTGGCAGCGTGGCTCAACTACCAGCAGGGTGTGCACGGCCCGACGATCGATCTGACGCTCGAGCGGGTGCGGGCCGTGGCGATGCGCATGGGCCTGCTCGCGTCGAGCTGCCCGACGGTGATCGTCGGCGGTACCAACGGCAAGGGATCCACCGCGACGATGCTCGCGGCAATGCTCACAGCCCGAGGACAGCGCGCCGGATTGTTCACCTCCCCACACCTGTTGCGCTACACCGAGCGCGTGCAGATCGACGGTGTGCCGGTCGAGGAGGCCGCCCTGGTGACGGCGTTCGAGCGCATCGAGGCCGCGCGTGGGCAGATCACGCTGACGTTCTTCGAGTACAACACGCTCGCGGCGCTCGAGGTGTTCCGCATCGCCGGGGTGCAGAGCCGCGTGCTGGAGGTCGGGCTGGGCGGCCGCCTGGACGCCACCAACATCGTCGATGCGGATGTGGCGGTGCTCTGTTCGGTGGGATTGGACCATCGGGACTGGCTCGGCGACACGCTCGAGCAGATCGGCGCGGAGAAGGCGGGCATCTTCCGCCCCGGCAGACCCGTGGTGCTCGGCAGCCCCGACATGCCCGCGAGTGTCTGGCGGGAGATCGGCGCGCAGGATTGCCCTGTCTACACGGCCACGCGCGATTTTCACGCCACCCTGCACGGTGAGGGGGCCTCCTGGAACTACGACTCGGCGCTGTGCCGCCTGACGCAGCTGCCTGCGCCGGCGCTGCCCGGACAGATCCAGTATGCCAACGCGGCCACGGCGCTGACGGCATTGCTGCTGCTGCAGGGGCCGGGCGCATGTGTCGAGGGCCCGGTGGGCCGGGCGCTGCGCGGGCTGCGCCTGATGGGGCGCTTTCAGATCGAGCGCGTTGCGGGTGTCGAATGGATTTTCGATGTGGCTCACAACGAGCCAGCCGCCCAGGTGCTCGCGCGTGCCCTGGCCTCGCGGCCGCACTCGGGACGTACGCTCGCCGTGGTGGGCATTCTCGCCGACAAGGACGCCGCGGCCATCGCAGGCGCGCTGGATGCGCAGGTGGACAGCTGGGTGCTGGCCGGCGTCACCGGGGAGGCGCGCGGCCAGTCCGCAGAAGCCCTGGCCGCGCGGCTGGCGCCGCTGCGCTCGGTGCCCATTCGGTGCCCGGATGTGGCGCAGGCCTGTGCGCACGCGCGCGAGCTTGCCCGCCCGGGCGATCGCATCGTGGTGCTGGGCTCCTTCCACGTGGTCGGCCCGGCGCTGGCGTGGCTTGGGCTATACTGAGGCGCCGGGCGTTATGGAAAGTCGCCTCAAAGAGCGCCTGACCGGCGCCGCCATCCTCGTCGCGCTGATCGTGCTGATCGTGCCGGAGATCTTCCACGACCGCCGCGGCGCCCCGGCCCCGGCCCCGGTCGCTGGAGCGCCCGCCGCGCAGTCCGGCGCACCCGCCGCACCCGGCGCGGCCACCGCGCCCACGCGCTCCTATACGATCGAGCTTGCCGCAGCACCGCCGTCGGGCGGGGCACCGCGCCCGGCCGCGCCGGCACAGCCTGCCCCGGCGGCGCTGCAGCCGGGCTCCGAGAGGCCCCGGGTGGCTGCAGAGCCGCCTGGCACAGCCGGGAAGCCCCCCGCCCACAGATTCCCGGCACCGCATTCGGGTCCCCCAGCGCCGGCGGAGCGCCCCACCAGGACGCGGGCCGTCGCCGCGCCGTCGGCATCTGCGCCGCTATCCAAACCGCCGCCGAAGGGGCGCGTGGCGAGTGCATCCCCCGCCCACTCGCGCACCGGCGGCTGGACGGTACAGCTGGGCCTCTTCGCCCAGGCGGCCAACGCCGAGCGCCTGGCGCACACGGCGCAGAGCCACGGCTTTACCGTGCAGATCTCGCGCTTCGGGCCGCGCCAGCTGTACCGCGTGGCGGTCGCCGGCATCGCCGATCGCGCGTCTGCCGAACAGCTCTCACATCGGTTGCGCGGCGCCGGATTGCCCGCGGCGATTCTCGGACCGCGATGAACATCACGTCGCCCAGGCCGGATTTCCCCCGGCAATGAGAACTCAAATCGCCAGCAGCAGCCTGCGGACCCCTAGAATTTCGACGCCGTCACAGGGAAGGGACTGATGAACTGGGCAGATTATTTGCTGATCGCGCTGGTGGTGCTCTCCTGCATCGCCGGGCTCGTGCGCGGCTTGCTGCGCGAGGTGATTGCGCTGGTCACCTGGGTGCTCGCCGTGTGGCTCGCCTGGGCCTATGCCCCGCTGCTCGAGCCGCATCTGGGCGGTGCGCTCGCCGGCGAGGCCGTGCGCCCATGGGCCGCGCGCACCCTCATCTTCATGGTCGTGGTGCTGCTGGGCACGGCTATCGGCGTGGTCGTCAGCCGCTTCGTGCGCCTGTCGCTTTTCACCGGCGTCGATCGCTTCTTTGGCGGCCTGTTCGGACTGCTGCGCGGGTGGGTGATCATTGGGCTGTTTGTCATTCTTTGTCATGCGCTGCGGCTGGATGGGCAGTCGTGGTGGCGCGGCTCAATGCTCATGCCCTACGGGGAGCATGCGGCAAATGTGCTGCGCAGCATGGTAGGCGAGCGTAAAATCGCGGTGAGGCATTTCCACAGCGCAAACGGGTAGGGAGCAGACACGCACCATGTGCGGCATCGTCGGCATCGTAGGCACCAGCCCCGTCAATCAGCGCCTGTACGATGCGCTGACCGTTCTGCAGCACCGCGGCCAGGACGCGGCCGGCATCATGACTGCCTTCGAGGGACGGTTGTGCTGGCGCAAGGGCGCGGGGCTGGTGCGAGATGTCTTCGAGCAGCGGCACATGCTCGAGCTCGCGGGCAATGTGGGTCTGGGCCATGTGCGCTATCCCACCGCTGGCTGCGACAGCGCCTCCGAGGCGCAGCCCTTCTACGTGAATGCACCCTACGGCATCTGTCTTGGGCACAATGGCAACCTGACCAACGCCGCGGAGCTGGCCGAGGTGCTGATCCGCGAGGATCGGCGGCACCTGAACACCGAGTCGGACTCGGAAGTGCTGCTGAACGTGTTCGCCTCCGAGCTGCAGCGCGTGGGCACCGCGCGCGTCACCCCTGCGGACATCTTTGCCGCCGTCAATGCCGTGTATCGACGCTGCCGCGGCGGCTACGCCGTCGTGGCCATGGTGATCGGCCACGGCATTCTCGGTTTTCGCGATCCCAACGGCATCCGGCCCCTGGTGCTCGGGCAGCGCCGTACCCCGCGCGGCACCGAGTACATGCTCGCCTCCGAGAGCGTCGCGCTCGACATGCTGTCCTTCTCGATCGTGCGCGACGTCGCCCCGGGTGAGGCCGTGTTCATCGACGAGGCCGGACGGCTGCATACGCAGCAGTGCGTGGCCACCGTGCGCCACACGCCCTGCATCTTCGAGTACGTCTATTTTGCCCGTCCCGATTCGATCATCGACAACATCTCGGTGTATCGGGCGCGCATGCGTATGGGCGAGAAGCTCGCGGCCAAGGTCCTGCGCGAGCGGCCGCACCACGACATCGACGTCGTCATACCGGTGCCCGACACCAGCCGCACCAGCGCGCTGCAGATGGCGCAGAGCCTGGGTCTCAAATACCGCGAAGGCTTCAACAAGAACCGCTACATCGGCCGCACCTTCATCATGCCCGGCCAGGAGCAGCGCGAGCGCTCGGTGCGCCGCAAGCTCAACGCGATAGAGCTCGAGTTTCGCAACAAGAACGTGCTGCTGGTGGACGACTCGATCGTGCGCGGCACGACCTCGGCGCAGATCATCGATCTGGCGCGCGAAGCGGGCGCCAGGAAGGTCTACTTCGCCTCGGCCGCCCCGCCGGTGCGCTTCCCGAATGTCTATGGCATCGACATGCCGGCGACCGACGAGCTCGTGGCCGCCGGCAAGAGCAACGATGAGGTCGCACAGCTGATCGGCGCCGATTGGCTCATCTATCAGGACCTCGAGGACCTCGTGGCCGCCTGTCGTCACGACGATGCGCGCATCGAGGAGTTCGACACCTCCTGCTTCTCGGGCCAGTACGTGACCGGCGATGTCACGCCGGCGTATCTGGACCGGCTGCAGCGTGCGCGCTCGGATGAGGCCCGCAGCCGCCGGCGTCTGTCACAGACCGGGCTGAAGGCCGTCGGCAGTCCCTGACGCATGGTTATCCCGGCCCGCGAGCCCAGCCACCAGGCGACCGGAGTGGACGGGCAGCCGCGCTTGCGGCTGCTGCTGATCGAAGAGGACCCCAAGGTCCGCGCCCTGATCCGCCACCACGTCACCTGCCACTGGCCCGAAGCACAGATCCGCTCGCACCCCCCCGCGGTCCGCGGTCCGCTGCCGGCGGAGTTCCTGGCGCAGGGCTACGACGCCGTGCTGCTCTCGAGCCTGCGCGATGGGCAGGGGCTGGTCTGGCTGCACGAGCTCGTGAGCCGTCCGGGTTTCGCGCCAGTGATCTTTCTCGCCGACGATGAGCAACAGGCGCTGCGCGTGAATGCGGCCGCGATCGGCGCCTGCGGTGTCATCTATCGTAACCGCATCGAGCACACGCGCTTCATCGAGCTGCTGCAGCGGGCGCGCCGCGAGCACCGCCGCGCTCTGGCGGACTGGCGTGTGTCGGCCGAGGCGCAGGAGTCGCGGCGCTTCGGCGATGCCCGTATCCCGGGCTACCGGCGTGCGCGGCTGCTGGCCCGCGGTTCGATCTCACAGCTCTACGTCGCCGAGAGCGAGAAGGTCGGAGCGCTCGTGGCGCTCAAGGTCACCCCCTCGCGGCGCGATGAATCCGGCATTGACCTGGCCCTGGCGCGCTTCATCCAGGAATATGAGATTGCCCAGCGTGTGCGCCATGCAAACGTCGTGCGGCTCTACGAGCTCGGTGTCGCCGACGATCACGCCTATCTCGCCATGGAGTACTTCCATCAGGGGGATCTGCGCCGGCGCATGCGCGCGGGCCTCTCGCCCTCCGAGGCGATGTTCTTTGCGGCGCAGATCGCGCGGGCGCTGGGCGCGCTGCACGAGGAGGGCATCCTGCATCGCGATCTCAAGCCCGGCAACGTCATGCTGCGCCTGAACGAGCAGATCGCCCTGATCGACTTCGGCCTCGCGACCCACGATGCCTTGGAGCAGGATCTGACCGACGCGGGGCTGATCTTCGGCACCCCGCACTACATGAGCCCCGAGCAGGGACATGGGCAGGAGCTCGACGCCCGCAGCGATCTGTACAGCCTCGGCGTCGTGCTCTACGAGATGCTGACCGGTCAGAAGCCCTTCAGCGCCGACAACCCCATGGCCATCATCTATATGCACCGCAACTCGCCGCGGCCGCGCCTGCCCGAGCCGCTCGGGGCCCTGCAGCCGCTGCTGGACCGACTGCTCAGCCCGCTGCCCGAGGAGCGCTACCAGAACGCCACAGAAACCGTGCAGGCCATCGAGGCCGCCCGGGCGCTGTGGTTGCACAAGGTGCACGCAGTGCTGCACGCGGCGGCCACTCCGGCCTGAGCTTCCCGGGGCGCTCGCACGGGGCCGAGCAGCCGGCGGCTAGGCAGCCGTCTCGCGCGCCAGACTCGTGAGCTGCGGGCCGCGCTCATCCCAGGACAGACAGCTGCCGCTCTCGTGCCAGGCGCCCAGTACGATGCGCCGTGCGCGCTCGCCATCGAGCCGCAGCTCGTGCACGGCGGGACGGTGCGTATGGCCGTGCACGAGACTGCGCACCCCGCAGGCGCGCATGGCGGCGAGTACCGCCTCCTCGTCCACGTCCGTGATGTCATCGCCGATGCTGGCCATGTGCCGGCGGCTGCGCGAGCGAGCGCGCGCGGCCAGCGCGCGCCGCACCGCAAGGGGCAGGGCGAGAAAGCGGCGCTGCCAGCGCGGCGCACGCACCAGAGCGCGCAGCCGCTGGTAGGCATGATCGTCGGTGCACAGCGCATCGCCGTGCGTCAGCAGCACCGGCTCGCCGGACAGCTGCACGATCAGCGGATCGCCGACCAGGAAGGCGCCGGTGCGCTGCTCGAAACCGCGGCCGAGCAGGAAGTCACGGTTGCCGTGCATGACATAGCAGGGTACGCCCGCGCCGGTGAGCTCGGCCAGCGCTGCGCAGATGCCGGCGCGATAGGGCTCGTCGTCGTCATCCCCGATCCAGGTCTCGAACAGATCACCGAGGACATAGAGTGCTTCGGCGCTGCGCGCCGCGCCGCTGAGGAACCGACGAAACTGCACGCCGGCGGCCGGTTCGCTGGCATCCAGATGCAGATCGGAGACAAACAGCGTAGTCACGGCGCATCGCCTCCGGCGGGGCAGTTACGCTACATTGTACGGATGTCGGCAGACCCGGTCGTCACTCGCTTTGCGCCCAGTCCCACGGGACAGCTGCATCTGGGCAATGCGCGTACCGCGCTGTTCAATTACCTGCTGGCGCGCCAGCGCGGCGGTCGCTTCGTGCTGCGCGTGGAGGATTCGGACGCGACGCGCAGTCGTGAGAGCTTCACGCAGGCGCTCTACCAGGACCTCATGTGGCTGGGCCTCGCCTGGGATGAGGGTCCGGACCGGGGCGGCCCGCATGCACCCTATCTGCAGTCGCAGCGCGCTGCGCTGTATGGCGGTTTCTTCGAACGGCTGCAAGCGCGCGGTCTCGCGTACCCGTGCTTCTGCAGCGCCACGGAGCTCGAGCTCGCCAACCGCGCGCAGCGCGCCGCGGGTCGTGCCCCGCGCTACGCCGGCACCTGCCGCGAGCTCAACCCCGCGCAGCGCGAGGCGCGGGTGGCCGAAGGGCGCCGAGCGAGCCTGCGCTTTCGCGTACCGGCCGGCCGTTCGATCGATTTCGATGATCTGGTGCACGGGCCGCAGCACTTTCAGTCCGATGACTTCGGCGATTTCATCATTCGGCGCGAGGACGGCAGCGCCAACTTTCTGTTCGCTAATGCCGTCGACGATGCGCTGATGGCGGTCACGCACGTGCTGCGCGGGGAAGATCACCTGAGCAATACGCCGCGCCAGCGGCTGCTGCTCGATGCGCTGTCGCTGCCCGCGCCGGGCTATGGTCATCTCTCGCTGCTCATCGGCGCGGACGGGGCGCCACTGTCCAAGCGCCACGGGGCCACCAGCGTGCAGGAGCTGCGCGAGGCGGGCTACTCGGCGAGTGCCATCTGCAACCAGCTCTTCCGGCTCGGACACTTCAGCGCAGACAACCGCCTGCTGACGCTCGAGCAGATGAGCGCCGCCTTCGACCTGAGCCATCTGCAGCGCGCCAGCGCCCACTTCGATGTGCAGCAGCTGCGTCACTGGCAGGGCGAGTGGGTGCGATCGCTCTCGCCCGAGCAGGCCCTCGCGTGGCTCGGGCCGATGCTGCCCGGGACATTATCGGCGGCGCAGGCGCGCGCCTTCGTCGCGGCCGTGCTGCCCAACGTGGTTTTGGCCGAGGACGTGCAGCAGTGGCGCGAGGTCGTCTTCGGCGACACGCTCGCCTTCGAGGCGCCGGCGCTGCAGGCCGTGCAGGCGGCCGGCGCTGAGTTCTTTGCTGCCGCCGCCGGCGCCCTGGCGCTCGCCGGTGCGCCTGGGCAAATCGACCTCTCCGCCCTGCGTGAGGCCACCGGACGCCAGGGAGCAGCCTTCTTCAAGCCGCTGCGCGCCGCCTTGACGGGCCGGCTGCACGGCCCTGAGCTCGTGCCGCTGCTTGCCGCGATGCCGCCCGAGCGAGCGCGCGAGCGGCTGCTGCGCTTCGCGCACGCGGCGGCCTAGCGGCGGCGGACACTCGATCCCGTGCTCAAGATCTTCAATTCCCTCAGCGGGCGCAAGGAGCCCTTCGTGCCGCTGAAGCCGCCGCGCGTGGGCATGTACGTTTGCGGTGTGACGGTCTATGACTACTGCCACGTCGGGCATGCCCGCTGCTATGTCGCCTTCGATCTGATTGGTCGCTGGCTGCGCCACCGCGGCTATGAGCTGCACTATGTGCGCAACATCACCGACATCGACGACAAGATCATCCGGCGTGCGGCCGAGCGCGGCGAGAGCACCGAGGCGCTGACGCGCGGCTTCATCCGTGCAATGCACGAGGATTTCGCGGCGCTGGCCATCGAGCCACCGGATGAGGAGCCGCGCGCGACGGCGCACCTGCCCGCGATCATCGAGATGATCGAGCGGCTGCTCGAGCGCGGTTTTGCCTACACGGCGCCCAGTGGCGATGTGTTCTATGCGGTGGAGAAGTTCGCAGCGTATGGACAGCTCTCGGGCAAGCACCTTGCGGATCTGCGCGCCGGTGCGCGCGTGGAGATCAATGAGGACAAGCGCGATCCGCTCGATTTCGTGCTCTGGAAGCACGCCAAGCCCGGCGAGCCCGCGTGGCCCTCGCCCTGGGGCGCCGGCCGCCCGGGCTGGCATATCGAGTGCTCGGCTATGTCCACGCAGCTGCTGGGCAAGCAGTTCGACCTGCACGGCGGCGGCATGGATCTGAAGTTTCCACATCACGAGAACGAGATTGCGCAGTCGTGTGCGGCATCGGGCGGGCCCTTCGTCAACCTGTGGGTACACAACGGTTTCGTCAACGTCGACGACCAGAAGATGTCCAAGTCGCTTGGCAACTTCTTCACCATCCGCGAGGTGCTGCCCTATCTGCGTCACCCGGAGGTGCTGCGCATGCTGCTGCTGGCGAGCCACTATCGCGGACCGATCAACTATTCGCCTGCCCAGCTGCAGCTGGCCGACGCCGCTCTGACGCGTCTCTATACGGCGCTGCGTGGCGTACCCGCGCAGCCCGCAACGCGCGGCGCTGCCGAGCTCTTCGGAGCCGAGGCCCCGGCCGATGCCCGAGACCGCGCCGGGGCGGGGGCCGAGGCGGGCGCTGCCCAGGTGGCGCAGTTCGAGGCGGCGATGGACGATGATTTCAACACCCCCGAGGCGCTCGCGGCGCTGCAGGGGCTGGCGCGCGAGCTCAATGCCGAGCGCGCACGCCGCCTCGAGGCGGCGGAGGGCGCCGGTTCGGCGCGAGTGCAGGCGCTGGCCGCGCAGCTGCGCC
>DATBPG010000100.1:0-11901 GCA_036561485.1 Steroidobacteraceae bacterium
GTGGCGGCCATCAAGCTGCTGCGCGAGCGCGGCTTTCGCGTCACCATCAACTGCACACTCTTCTCCAAGGAGAACCCGGACGAAGTCGCTGACTTTTTCGACTTCGCCACCTCCCTGGGTGTCGAGGGCATCATGATCTCGCCGGGCTATCACTACGAGCGCGCGCACCGGCACGACGTGTTCCTCGGCCGCACCGAGAGCAAGCAGCTGTTCCGCGAGATCTTCGCGCGCGGCCGCGAGCGAAAGCAGCGCTGGGTCTTCAACCAATCCGGCCTGTTCCTGGATTTCCTTGCCGGTAACCAGACCTATCACTGCACGCCATGGAGCAATCCGACCTACACCATCTTCGGCTGGCAGAGGCCGTGCTATCTGCGTGCCGACGAGGGATATGTCGCGACCTACCGTGAGCTCATGCAGAGCACGGAGTGGAACCGCTACGGCGTGGGCGTGGACCCCAAGTGCGACAACTGTATGGCCCACTGTGGCTTCGAAGGCACGGCGGTCGAGGACACGATGCGTCATCCGATCAAGGCGCTGGCGGTGCGGCTGCGCGGCCCGACCGTCGAGGGGCCCATGGCCCCGGAGGTGCCGTTCGTCTACGACGAGGGCATGCATCTGCAGGGCGCCGCGTCGGTGCGCGAGACGACTGTGCCGGTGCAGTCGCTCAAGCGTGCCTCGCGCAGCGGCGCCACGGTCGGCAGCGAGCCGTAGACCTCGTGGCAGTCGTCCCCGGACGCGACGGACGGGTCGAAGCGCAGCACGCGGCGCCAGGCGGCTTTGCCGCCCAGCTCTCTGCCTGGCAGGCGCGCATGGAAAGCGCGCTCTCGGCGCGGCTGGCACCGGAGTCGGCAGTGCCGGAGCGGCTGCACGCCGCCATGCGCTACGCCGTGCTCGGCGGCGGCAAGCGCGTGCGGCCGGTGCTGCTGTTTGCGAGCGCCCGCACGATCGGGCTCTCCGAGGACCTGGTCGAGGGCGCGGCCTGCGCCGTGGAGCTGATCCACGCCTATTCCCTGGTGCACGACGATCTGCCGTCGATGGACAACGACGACCTGCGACGGGGCAAGCCCACCTGCCATCGGGCCTATGATGAAGCGACCGCCATGCTGGTCGGTGACGCGCTGCAACCGCTCGCCTTCGAGCTGCTGGCGCGCGATGCGGCGCTGCCCGCCGCGCCGCGGGTGCGTCTGCGACTCGTGGAGCTGCTGGCGGCGGCGAGCGGGAGCCTCGGCATGGCTGGCGGGCAGGCCATCGATCTGGCTGCCAAGGGCCGGCGACTCGGGCCGTCCGAGGTCGAGATCATGCATCAGCGCAAGACCGGCGCACTCATCCGCGCCAGCGTGCTGATGGCCGCGCTCTGCCAGCCGCAACTGCCGGCAGAGCACTGGGCCGCGCTCGAGGGCTATGCGCAGGCCGTCGGGCTGGCTTTTCAGATCAAAGACGATGTGCTCGATGCCACCGGTGATACGGTCACGCTCGGCAAGGCGGCCGGCGCGGACGTGCGCCAGCAGCGAGCAACCTACGCGGTGGTGTCCGGTGTCAGCGCCGCGCGCGAGCGCATGCGGGCACTGCATGTGCAGGCGTGCGAGGCGCTCGCCCCCTTCGGAGCGGCGGCTGATCCGCTGCGTCATGTCTCGGACTGGTTAGTGGCGCGTCATAACTGACACCAAGAGCGAGCCATGCAAGCCATGGAAGCCACGGAAGCCTACCCGCTGCTGAGCGCGATCGACTCGCCCGAGGATCTGCGCCGTCTGTCCGAAGCTGAGCTGCTGCCCGTGGCGGACGAGCTGCGGCGCTATCTCATCGATGCCGTCAGTCAGAAGGGCGGGCATTTCGCCGCAGGTCTCGGCGTGGTCGAGCTCAGCGTCGCGCTTCACTACATCTATCAGACCCCGCATGACCGGCTCGTCTGGGATGTGGGTCACCAGGCCTATCCGCACAAGGTGCTCACCGGACGGCGCGCACGCCTGCCGACCATCAAGCACAAGGGGGGCCTCGCGCCGTTCCCGGCGCGCCACGAGAGTCCCTATGACGCCTTTGGGGCCGGTCATTCCAGTACTTCTCTGAGCGCGGCGCTGGGCATGGCGATCGCCGCGGCGCGCACCGCCACGCCACGACGCGTCGTTGCGGTGATCGGTGATGGCGCGATGAGCGCGGGCATGGCCTTCGAGGCGCTCAATCACATCGGCGCGCTCGATCTGGACATGCTGGTGGTGCTCAACGACAACGACATGTCGATCTCCGAGGCGATCGGTGCCTTTTCCAACTATCTGGCGAGGCTGCTGTCGAGCAAGCGCTATGTGGACCTGCGGGCACGCGGCCGGCGGCTGCTGCGCCAGTTGCCACCAGCACTGGCGCTGGCGCGCGGCTCGCAGGCGTTCGTACGCGGCATCATGCGCCCCGAGACGATCTTCGATGACATGGGGCTCAATTACGTCGGTCCCATCGACGGCCACGATCTGCCGGCCCTGCTCAGCACGCTGCGCAATCTGCGCGAGTGCCGCGGTCCGCAGTTGCTGCACGTCGTGACCACCAAGGGCAAGGGCTACGCGCCGGCCGAAGCCGATCCCATCACCTGGCACGGCCCTGGCCCCTTTGACCCGCGCACCGGGGTCGTCTACAAGGAAAAGAGCAGCGGGCCGACCTATTCGCAGATCTTCGGCCAGTGGCTCATCGATATCGCCTCGGTCGATGAGCGCGTGGTGGCCATCACACCGGCGATGCGCGAGGGCTCGGGTCTGGTCGAGTATTCGCGTCGTTTCCCCGAGCGCTACTTCGACGTCGGCATTGCCGAGCAGCATGCCGTCACCGTGGCCGCGGGCATGGCCTGTGACGGCCTCAAGCCGGTGGTGGCCATCTATTCGACCTTTCTGCAGCGGGCCTACGATCAGCTCATCCACGACGTGGCATTGCAGAAGCTGCCGGTCGTGTTCGCGCTCGATCGCGCCGGCCTGGTCGGCAGCGACGGTGCCACCCACCAGGGCAGCTTCGACCTGAGCTTTCAGCGTTGCGTGCCCAATATGCTCATCATGGCGCCGGCGGACGAGAACGAGTGCCGCCAGATGCTCTACACCGCAGTGCTGGCAGGTCAGCCCGCGGCGGTGCGCTATCCGCGCGGCAGCGGCCCGGGCGTAGCCATCGAAGCGCAGATGACTGCCTATCCCATCGGCAGGGCCGAGGTGCGTCGCGAGGGGCAGGGCGTGGCGATCCTGGCGGTCGGGCCGATGGTCGGTGCCTGCCAGGCGCTAGCGGAGGCGCAGGACTGGACGCTCGTGAATCTGCGCTTCGTCAAGCCGCTCGACACTGAGACCATCCTGCTGCTGGCGGCCGAGCACGAGGCGGTGGTCACGGTCGAGGAAAATGTCGTGGCCGGCGGCGCCGGCAGCGCGATCAACGAGGTACTGATCGAGGCGGACGTGCGCGTGCCGGTGCTCAATATCGGCATTCCCGACCGCTTCATCGAACACGGTTCGCGGCAGGACTGCCTGGTCAGCGCAGGCCTTGACCGCGCCAGCATCGAGCAGCGCATTCTCGACTGGTGGCAGGCGCAGTTCCCGGCGGCTGCCATGCGTGCGCGTCTGCGCCAGCGCTTCAGCGCGCTCGGCCTGCGCGTGCGCCGCGGCTATCGCAGCGACAGCGGCCGATCGTAACCGGTCAGCTCCAGATAGCCGCGACCCACCGGCGCGGCGGAGGAGCCCGCGGCAAGCCGCGGCTTCGCGGGGAGCTCGGCCGCGGACAGGCTCACCGTCACCGCTCCCTCCCAATAATAGGCACCCACGCTCATGCGGGCGTCGAACTCCTGATCGTCCATCAGCGGTCGGACGATGAACTGACGCTGCCCGGCGCGCACGCGCTCGGCCACGGGGTAGCTCACACCGGAACGCGGTGAGCGCCAGCGTCGCAGAGGTGTGAACTGCACCTGCGAGGCGGAGAGGATGTGCACCTGCCCCTGGGCATCGCGCAGCGTGCCCCCGCCCCAGTAGTCGTGGCCCTGTCGATCGCGGATCTCGAAGGCCATCAGTGAGCCACCGTCCTCGAGGTTCAGGCCGACCCAGTCCCAGCCCTGTGCACGTGGGTCCAGATATTCGCTCGCCCACTCGTGATCGAGCCAGGCTTGCCCGGTCACGCTGTCGCGACGGCTGCCGGCGAGCAGGCTGCCACGCACCTGCAGATGGGGCTCGCTGTAGTAGTAGCTCGCCGATCGCAGCGCGGGTCCCTTCTGGCTGAAGCCCTGCACGCCATTGGGCAGCGGCGCGCGTTCATCGGTCACGGTCAACTGCAGCGCAAAGTCCTCGGCGGCTACGCTCACCTGGTAGATCGACTGTGCGCCGCGACTGTGGCGCTGCAGGCTCCAATCGTCCATGACGACGTCGGTGTCCCCTATGCCCGCCTGCACCAGTCCGAGTCCGGCGCGGCGTACGCGCTGTTGCTGCCAGAGCCGCCCATGCTGCGGATCGCTGATGGCCACATGGGCGATGAGAATCTGCTCGGGCGCGAAGGCACTCGGGTTGGGCGCATCCAGATGGCGGTGTACGCGGAAGAAGGTGACCTGAAAGCCCAGCGGCTGCCCGTGCGTATCCTGCAGCCAGCCGGTGATGTACCACCATTCGATGCTGAACTGCGGATGACTGCCGTAGTCGCGCGGGAATTGCAGCCTCGTCCCCGGCAGCACGCCCGGGCCGAAGGCGGCGGCGGTGTCATCCGTGGCATCGGTGCCGGCCGCCAGGCACGCTGGCGCTGCCAGCGCCGAGAGCATGGCCAGCATTGCCAGCCTGAGCAGCCCCGCAAGCCGCCGCGCGTGTCTGTCCGACCATCCCATCTCTACCAATCCTCACGCACGGCGCGGATCACATCCTCGCCGAGTGCGGCGCGCCCACTCAGCCAGGCCGTCAGGGCTGCGGTGGCAATCAGTGCCGCGCCCAGCGCGGCCAGCTCTGCCCAGGGTATCGCCAGGTCGATGCTCCAGTGAAAGGACTCGCGATTGATCACGTAGACGAGAATCACGCTCAGCAGCGCACCGAGCGCCAGGCCGGTCACCACGGCCAGCACACTGTGCAGCACGCCCTCGCAGGCAATCATGCCCAGTACCTGCCGGCGCAGCATGCCGAGGTGTCGCAGCATGCCGAACTGTGCCCGGCGTGCGAGCGTCGCGGCGCTGCTGGCCATGCTGATGCCCGCCAGTCCAATGAGTACCGCCACCGCCTCCAATGCATAGGTCACGAGGAATGCACGGTCGAAGATCTGCAGCGAGCGCTCGCGCAGCTCCGGCGTCGCAAACATCTGCAGCGCCCCGGATTGCGGCAGCAGCTGGCGGATTGCCGCCTCGGTGCGTTCGCTATTGCTGCCGGCGCGCTGCCACAGGGCCGCTTCGCTCGCGCTGCGATCGGCGGTGAGGGCGACGTAGTCGGCGCGGCGCACGACCACCGCACCGGCCGGACGCACATAGTCGCGCCACACCCCGGCGACGAAGAAGCGTTCGCTGTGGCCGCCCAGAGGCAGCTCGAGCCATTGTCCCGGATGCACCCCGTAGATATCCTGCAGCGCCTCTGAGATCCAGGCGGGCCGCGCGCCCGCGGGCGGGACCGCCGTGCTCAGCAGCGGCAGCACATCCGCGGCATCGGCCGGCGACAGCGAGCGCGCAATCACGGTGACCGCGGCGCGCTCGGCACTCAGATACACCGGCGTCAGCCGCATGAATTCAGCGCGTTCGATGTCCGGCAGGCTTGCCAGCCGCGCCTGATCCGCCGCGCTCAATGCCGCGGTGTCCGCCGCCGGATCGGCGCGCAGGGTCAGGTCGGCCGGTAACAGTGTGATCAGCCACCGTTCGAATGAGTCCCGAAACGAGTGGACCATGATGGCCATGGCCACCATCAGGCTGAAGCTGACGATGACGCCGGCCAGGCTGATGGTGGCCGCGCCGGCGCTGCCGCGCAGATGCGCGACCGAAGCATCCAGCACGACGCCGCCGCTCGCGGGCAGGCGTGCAAACGCCACCCGCACCAGCAGGGGCACGAGCAGCACCGCGCCCAGCAGCAGACAACCCACTGCGGCGTAGCCGCCCACGGGCACGGAGGCGACAGGGGGCAGCCAGGCGAGCGCGCCGCCGAGCAGCAGCAGCGACAGCCCCGGCGCCAGACGCGGCAGACGCGCCAGGACCGGTTCGACATCGGCGGGCTTCAGCGCCGCGGCGGGCGCGCGCTGCGCGGCTTCGCGCGCCGGCACCCAGGCGCCCAACCCCGCGGCGAGCGTACCGAGCAGCGCAAAGGCCAGCATTCCGAGCGGATGCAGGGCGAAGCTCGCGCCGAGGGCGGCGAGCTGTCGATTGCCGAGGTCCGCGCCGAGCCAGTCGAGCACGGCGCCGGCAAACAGCGCCCCCATCAGCAGCCCGAGCAGCGAGCCGGCAACGCCAATGATGAGGCCTTCGGCGAGCAGCGCGCGCAGCAGCTCCCCGCGCGTGACTCCCAGCGCACGCAGCAGTCCGAGAATCACCCGCCGACGCAGCACCGCCAGGGACTGCGTGGTGAAGACCAGAAAGGCGCCCGTCAGCAGCGCGACCAGCGCCAGCATGTTCAGATTGACGCGATAGGCCCGCGTGGCGCTGCGGGCGCGCGCATTCTCCAGCGCCGGGGTGGTCACGACGACCCCCGCCGGCAGCTGCCCGCGCAGCGAGCGCGCGAACTGCTCTGCGTCGACGCCGCTGCGCAGACGCAGATCGATGCGGTCGAGACGTCCGAGTCGTCCGAGCATCCACTGCGCCGAGGCGATGTCCATGATGGCGAGCGGCTCCGGATCGGCGCTGTCCGGCAGCACGTCGATGACGTGCAGTGTGCGCTCGCGATTGCCGACGATGATCGGCAGCACACGGCCGCGCGAGAGGCCGAGCTCGCTCGCGGCCGCCTGCGTCAACACCACTGCATCGTGATCGAACAGCCGCGTGACATCGCCCGCCAGGGCCGCGACGAGCGTGGTCTGCATCGAGGCGGCCCGGAACGGATCGAGCGCCAGCAGCGGCAGCACAGGTCCTGCGAGCGCATCGCGCGGCTGCGCAGCGGCCGGCAGGGCCAGCTGCAACTGCAGCAGCGGGCTCGCCTGCGCGACGGAAGGATTACGTGCCAGGCGCACGAACAGCTGCTCGTCGAAGCCCGCAGCCGGCGAGCGCACGATGAGATCGGCAGCGCCCGTGATGCGCCGTGTGGCCTGGTTGAACTGATCGAGCGCGGCGGCGTTGATCAGGTAAACGGCGCTGCCCAGCGCCACGCCCAGCGCCACCGCCAGCAGCGCAATCAGCGCGCGCAGTGGCTGCTCATGCCACTGCAGACGGCAGAGGACCCGCCACGCGACCGCGCTGGCATCGCCCGCGGCGCTCACAGTCCCTGCGCGGCGGACATCTGTGGACGCGCTGTCAGCCGACCGCCCGTCAGACGCAGCGTGCGATCGGCGCAGGCGGCGGCCGTGGCCGAGTGCGTGATCAGGATCGCCCCGGCGCCGGTCTCGCGCAGCTGCTCACGCAGCAGCTGCAGGACCAGGGCCGCGGCGCGCGCATCGAGGTTGCCGGTGGGTTCATCCGCCAGCAGCAGCCGTGGCCGGTGCACCAGGGCGCGCGCGATGGCGATGCGTTGCAGTTCCCCGCCGGAGAGCTCGCGCGGATAACGCCCCTGCAGGGCGCCGATGCCGCAGCGTTCCAGATATTCCTGCGCCAGTTTGACGCCGCGGTCGGCCGGCACATGCAGCAGCTGCAGCGGCAGCAGCACATTCTGCAGCGCCGTCAGATAGGGCAGCACATGAAAGGCCTGAAAGATGAAGCCCATGGCGCTGCGCCGCAGGCGCGTGCGCTCATCGTCCGACAGGCAGCCCAGGTCCACCCCCTCGAGCTGCACGCTGCCCTGGTCGGGGCGATCCAGGCCGGCGATCAGGTTCAGCAGCGTCGATTTGCCGCTGCCGGACTCCCCCATGATCGAGACGAATTCTGCGCCCTGCAGCGTCAGATCGACCTGCTCGAGTACCGCCGTGCGCTCCCCGTATCCCTTGCGTAGCCCCTGGATCTGCAGCAGGGGGGGCGGACGGGTCGCGCTGGGGGTCATGGCTGCTCTGGCGGGGTACTGCCTGCGGGAGGCTGCGCGCTCGGGGCCGCTGCCGGGCTCGCTCCCGGGGCCGCAGCCGAGGTGCCGCTGGAGTCGGCAGAGAAATCCTCGGGCGTCTCGGGCTTCTCGGAGGGGCTGCTGCCGTGCACCTTGAACTCGCGATTCTGCAGGTAGGCGTCGCGCACGAAGCTATAGGAATCGTACGCGCTGTCGATCAGACGATCCTGGTCGAGCAGGCCCGCCCGCTTGTCGACCTCGTTGACCACAAAGAGGCTCCAGCGCGCGTAGGTATCGGAAATATAGGCGCGTGGGGTCAGATACTCATCGGCTGCCAGGCCGAACGCATCGCGCACATCCGAGGGGCCGAGGAACGGCAGCACCAGATAGGGGCCGCGTTGCAGGCCCCAGATGCCGAACGTCTGCCCGACATCGGTGTCATGGCGTTCCAGGTTCATATGCGAGGCGGGATCGAACAGACCGCCGATCCCCACGACGGTGTTGACGATCAGACGCGCGATGTCATTGCCGCCGTCGTTGAATTTGCCCTGGAGAAAATCGTTGATGATCGTGTCCGAGTACGTCAGGTTGGTCATGAAGTTGTTGATGCTGTGACGCACAGGGGAGGGCGTCACGCGCACATAGCCGCGCGCGACCGGCCGCAGCACTGCATGATCCAGCGCGTTATCGAACGTCCAGATCGAGCGGTTCATGCGCTCCCAGGGATCCCCTGGGGTGTGCTTGCCAGTGGGGAGAGTCGCGCAGCCGGTCAGGGCGGCGGACAGCGCGAGCGTGGCCGTCAGGAGGATGCGATGCATGGCCGCCAGTGTAGCAGCCCCCGCCAACCCGCCGGCTCAGCCGCCGTGACGCGCCTGCTGCTGCTCGCGCATCCAGTCGCGCACCTGCAGCAGCTGCGCCCGAAAGCGCTCGCGCTGCACGTTGGAGAGCTGCGGAGCGGCCAGCGCCAACTCGAGCTCCTGATTGGCCAGGCCGAGCTCACCGTTGGCCAGGTTGTACTGCGCCATGTAGTAGTAGGCGTCGCCGGTGTCTCCCGCAGCGCCGGCGGCCTGAGCCGTGAGCTGAATCTGCGGGGGGGTCGGATCGACATTGTTGAACAGATCCAGCAGCAGCGCGTGCGCCTGGTCCGGCTGGCCGTCCCTGATCAGCATTTCGGCGTAGTGCACGGTCAGCGGGACATTGCGCGGAAAGAGTCGCTCGCCCTCGGCGAACTGCGCGCGCGCCTGGCGCTCCTGGCCGGCGCTCGCGTACGCCTGGCCGAGGGCCGTATAGAGCATGATGAGCTCAGGATACTGTGCCTGCAGCGCCTGCAGCGTCGGCACGGCGGTGGCGCCGCGACCGTCCCGGATCTGTGTGAGCGCCTCCCCGTAGCGCTCGGCAGGCGTCAGGGCGCGGTTGACCTTGAGCGCCGCGTAATACTGGTCGATACGCTGGTCCGGCGTCGCAGACAGTACGCGCACCCGCTCTTTGATAAAGGCAAAATCCTCCGACTCCCCATAGTGTGACAGCCGCGGGAACTGCGCCGCGCGTTCGCGCGCCGCAGCCAGTCGCTCGGGTGTCACCGGGTGGTCCTGGAGAATAGCGGGGATCCCGTTACCCTCCAGACCTTCGGACTGCGAAAAACGCTCGAAGAGGGCCGCCATCTCCTGCGGGTCGAAGCCGGCGGCAGCCAGCAGCTGAATGCCCACGTAGTCCGCCTCGATCTCCTCGCTGCGCGTGAAGTTGATGCTCTTCTGGAACGCCGTGGCCTGTGCCATGGCCATCGCGCCCTCCATCGCCTCACTGCTGCCCGGGTTGCCCCGGCCCGCCACTCCAATCAGCACGGCGGCGAGCATTGCGGCCGTCGAGGCGATCGACATATGGCTTTGGGCCTCCACGGCGCGAGCCATGTGCCGCTGTACGACGTGGCCGGTCTCGTGCGCCATGACCGCCGCAAGCTGACCTTCGGTCTGCATCTGCAGAATCAGCCCGGTAAACATGAACACATTGCCGCCAAAGGTCGCGAACGAGTTGAGCTCGTTGTCGTTCATGCAGCGGTAGTGAAAGCTCTGCTTTTCATCGTGGGCCTGGGAGGCCAGGCGCATGCCGAGCTGCTGCAGGTAGTCGTCGACTTCGGGGTCCTCCAGCAGCAGATGGGCATTGCGGATCTGCGCGACGATCATCTGCCCGATCTGGTCCTCGTCCGAGCGTGTAACCCTGGCGTAAGCGGGCCCGCCCAGGTCGGGCAGAGTGCCGAATAGCCCGGTATCGGAGGTCACGGTCTGGGGGACGGCGCCGGACAAGGCCGCACTGCCGAGCGGTGCGGTCGCCGGATCCGGCGGGGCCTTGTCAGCTTGTGAAGGCAGCGGTGCAGGGGCCGGATGGGCGGGCTGAGTGCCATAGGGCCCATAGCGCCCGTAGGGGCCTGGGGCGGCGGCTGCAAAGCTCAGCGAGCTGCTGAGAGTCAGCAGACTTCCGACGCAGGCGGCGAGGGTGCGGCGCATAGACTCCTACAATAACGCGGCAGCTCGACCTTGGACTGACCGGCACCGGGCGAGTTTCAGCGCCGCGCACCGCCCCGAGGCCCTGGAAGCGCCGCCGGCGGCCACGCACGATGAGCGCGCCCGTGTGCAGTCTGGCCGACTATAGCGCCTCTGAGGCAAAGTCCGCGAGCCGCGATCGCTCACCGCGCACCAGGGTGACGTGCCCGGCATACAGCCAGCCGCGAAAGCGATTCACGACATAAGTGAGGCCGCAGGTGGTCTCGGTCAGGTAGGGCGTATCGATCTGGGCGATGTTGCCCAGGCAGATGAGCTTGCTGCCGGGTCCGGCGCGCGTGACCAGCGCCTTCATCTGCTTGGGCGTCAGATTCTGGGCCTCATCCAGGATGATGAAACGATTCAGGAACGTGCGGCCACGCATGAAGTTGAGCGAGCGGATCTTGATGCGGTTGCGCAGCAGATCGTTGGTGGCGGCCCGCCCCCAGCTGCCGCCCTCCTCGGAGCGCGTCAGCACCTCGAGATTGTCCATGAGGGCGCCCATCCAGGGTTCCATCTTCTCTTCCTCGGTCCCGGGCAGAAAGCCGATGTCCTCGCCCAGGGGTACCGTCACCCGGGTCATGATGATCTCGAGGAACCGGTTGCGCTCGAGCGTGAGCGTCAGCCCGGCGGCGAGTGCCAGCAGCGTCTTACCGCTGCCCGCCGGTCCGAGCAGCGTGACGAAGTCGATGTCCGGATCGAGCAGCAGGTTCAGCGCAAAGTTCTGCTCGCGGTTGCGCGCCGTGATGCCCCAGACGCCGTGCCGCTCGCTCCTGAAATCGCGCGCCAGCTCGAGCCGCGCCGACTGGCCCTCGACGCTGCGCACGATGGCCTCGATGCCCTGCGCGTCCGGCTCGTGCACGAACAGATTGGGCCACCACGCCTCGACCAGCGGGCCGTTGACCTGATACCAGGTGCGATCGCCCTCCTTCCAGGAGCGCATATCCTTGTCGTGGCGTTCCCAGAAGTCCCCCGGCAGCGTCTCGACGCCGGTGTAGAGCACGTCTGCATCTTCAATCGTGCGGTCGCTGTAGTAGTCCTCGGCATGTACACCGACGATCGCGGCCTTGATGCGCAGGTTGATGTCCTTGGAGACCAGCGTGACGTGTGTGCGCGTCTCCTCACGCTGCAGCGCCAGTGTCTGGCCGAGGATGAGATTGTCGGCGCCGCCACCCGGTAACCCTTCCGGCAGGCCACCCGAGAGGGCTCGCGTCTGAAAGTAGAGTCGTCCGCTCGGCTGCTTCTTGCCGTGGTTGCCGCTGTGGGCGCCAGGCATGGTCAACCCCGCATCG
>DATBPG010000101.1:0-7170 GCA_036561485.1 Steroidobacteraceae bacterium
GCCCAGCGATCGATCGCCGAGACCACGTTGTAGCGCTCGGCTGCGGGGATGAAGTGGCGCGGAAGCACCAACTCACCGTCGTCATCGCGCAGACGCGTGAGCACCTCGTAGAGCGGTGGCTGGCCACGCACGCGGGCCCCCATCGGTACGATCGGCTGGCAGAAGAGCTCCAGCCTGCCCTGCTCGAGAGCACGCGCCAGGCGACCCACCCAGTAGAGGTCGCGCTGGCGTCCCGCGTCCAGGTGCGAATCGTAGCGGTGCACGCGGTTGCGGCCGGCCTCCTTGGCGGCGTAGCAGGCGATGTCGGCCGCCGAGAGCAGCGTTGCGATGTTCTGGCTCTCGGCGTTGATCTCCACCACTCCGATGCTGACCCCGATGCGACTGGTGTGCTGGTCCCAGGAAAAGCGATAGTCCTGGATGGCCTGGCGGATATTCTCGGCGACGGCTGTGGCCTGCTCGGCCGCACAGTGCTGCATGAGGATGCCGAATTCATCCCCGCCCAGGCGCGCGATGGTGTCACCGGCGCGCACCTGTGCCTGCAGCAGCCCGGTGATATCGCGCAGCAGGCGGTCACCGGCACCGTGCCCGCAGGCGTCGTTCACCCGTTTGAACTGATCCAGGTCCATATAGAGCAGTGCATGCGGCCCCTGCTGCTCGTGAGCGCTGCGCAGCGCTTCGGCCAGGCGGTTGTCGAGCTCGCGGCGATTGATCAGTCCGGTGAGCGCGTCGTGACTGGCCTGGTACGCGAGCGCGCGCTTCAGCCGCCGCTCCTTGGTCACATCGCGAAACACCACCACGGCCCCGGCGATCTGCCCGCTGCGATCGCGGATGGGCGCCGCCGAGTCCTGGATGGCGATCTCCTGTCCCTGTCGGTTCACCAGCACGCTGAAATCGGCCGAGCGGATGACCTGGCCCTCGGCCATGCAGCGCCAGAGCGGATGAGTGAGGTTATCGCCGGGCTCTCCCTCGGCCCGCTCATCGTGCGCCCGCATGACGGCGGGAAGCCGCTCGCCACGGGCGGCCTCACCCTGCCAGCCCGTCAGCCGCTCTGCGACCGGATTCATGTAGTCGATGCGTCCCTCGCGATCGGTGGTGATGACCGCATCGCCGATGGACTGCAGCGTCACCTCTGCGCGCTCCTTCTGGGCAAACATGGCCTGCTCGGCGCTCTTGCGCGCGCTGATATCGGACAGCGTGCCCTCATACCCCTCGATCTGCCCATCGGTCGCACGGATGACCCAGGCGCTCTCGAGCACGACGATGGCGCTGCCATCGGCGCGCTGCAGGAGGGTCTCGGCGTTGCGGATGGCCCCGCCAGCGGCGAGCTGCTGCTCGAGTGCCGGGCGTCGGGCGCCATCGCGATACAGGCTGGCGATGCCCGGCAGCGCGTAGAGCTCGGCGGCGTCGCGATAGCCCAGCATGCGCACCAGCGCCGGATTGGCCGCCTTCAGCCGTCCATCCGCTGCGCACTGATACACGCCATCGGGCACGCGCTCGTACAGACTGCGATAGCGCGCCTCGCTCTCGCGCAGCGCCGCGGCCGCATCGTGCCGTTCGATGGCGATGGCGGCGATCTGTGCGGCGTGCGTCAGCAGCGCCAGCTCCAGCGCCCCGGGTGCCCCACGCATCGAGCGGTAAACGGTCAGCGCGCCGAGAATGCGCCCGCGCGCTGCCGGAATCGGCACCGCCCAGGCTGCCTGAAAACCCTGTAGCTGCGCGCACGCACGATGCCGCTGCCAGAACGGATCGGTGGAAATGTCCGCCACCAGCACCTGGCGGCCGAGATAGACAGCCGCGGCACTGGAGCCATTGCGCAGATCGATCGGCATCCCCTGCTCGACCTGGCGCCAGCCCGCTGGCACGCGCTCTCCGAGGATCTCCACGAAGCGCTGCGTCTGGGCATCGACACGCGAGATGCCGACCCACAGGTCCGGACCGAGCGACTCGACCAGCGCAATGATCGAGCCGAGGACCGCGGACAGCGGAGCGTCGGCCGCAATGCGCTCGAAGATGTCACGCTCGGCTGCCGTGACGCGCTCGCCGGTACGCTCCGCACCCTGGCCCGCGGCGCCAGCGCCCCCGATCAGCCCCGCCTCGTATGACATAACCTCGCCGCTTCAGGGACGGGCTCCATCATACGGCGGGGGTGCGACGGCAAATCGCGATGGCGTCCCATTTCGGGCCCGAGCGCAGCAACTCGGCGAAGGGACTCAGGGTCCGCTGTTATCGGCGGCGATCAGCGGGATGGAATAGGTACGCGTCTGGGTCGCCTTATCGGACTGCAGCAGCAGCGTGGCGCTGAGGTCGAGCACGCCGGTCTGCTGGGGCACGACCGTAACCTCGCGGTTCTGCGGGCTGCCGGGCTTGAGACCGGAGAGCTCGAAGCTCGCGGGCGACTGCATCAGCAGCCCCTCGCCGGGGGTCAGGGACGCATGGATGTGATCGATCGCGCCCCCCTCGTCGGTCGGTGTCAGGACCAGCAGGACCTTGACCGGCATACCCACCACCGGCCGCGCCTCGACGCGAAACTTGACGATCAGGGGTTTGGAGGGACCACCGGCATTGACCGCCGATACCAGGTCCGCATCGCTCGTGGCGGAGCTCTCATCCTCCGCGCCGCCCGCGGCCCCGGCATTCGCGCTCGCCAGTGCGCCGGCCTCATCGGCCGCCGGAGGCGTGGCGCGCCCGCAGGCCACCAGCAGGCAGGCGGCGACGGCGAGCATCAGGCAAGAACCCGCCCTGGCGCTGCGGCCGGAATGAGCCAATTGGCATTGCCACCCGAGGATCTGCATCGGCCCGGGACATTAGCACAGCCACCGCGCGCGGGGCGGCGCCGGCTGTTAGCGCTGCGACGCGCGCCCGCCCGGCTAGCCCACTCGCGGCGGATCGGCCAGCTGCTCGCACTGCGCGCGCAGGTCCCCCACATAGCCCTCCCAGTAGCGCGCTTCGCCCGCCCAGGGAAAGGCTCGCGGGAAGGCCGGATCGGCCCAGCGGGCAGCGATCCAGGCCGCGTGTTGCAGCATGCGCACTGAGCGCAGCGCTTCGATCAGTGCCAGCTCATGGAACTCCACCCGACCGAACTGGTCGTAGCCGTCCATGACATCGCGCCACTGGCGCTGCTGCTCCGCCTCGGTGCCGGACAGGAACATCCACAGATCCTGGATGCGCGGGCCGTTCATGCAGTCATCCAGATCGACGAACAACGGGCCGGTGCTCTGCCAGAGAATGTTGCCGAGGTGACAGTCCCCGTGCAGACGGATGCCTGGCAGGGGCGCGGCCGCCTGGAATGCAGCCTCGATGCCCTCGAGCAGCTGCGCGCTCACCTGCAGATAGGCGCTGCGCATGTGATCGGGCAGCAGGGGACTGTCGCGCAGGGCGTTGCGCGCACGGCGCGCGGCGGAGGCGTCCAGGGTCGGGCGCTGCTGGAAGCGGCGCCGGGCGCCGATGGCGTGCACACGCGCCAGGGTGCGGCCGAGCAGCTCGCGCGCCCCGGGCTGGTCCAGGTCCGGAGCGGTCCCGGGGCAGAGCGGAAAGACCGCCAGCCGAAAGCTGCCGTGCTGGTGCAGCGTCGCGCCCGCAAGCGACAGCGGCGCTGCGACCGGCAGCTCGGCGTCCACGAGCTCTGCGGCCAGGGCGTGTTCCTCGAGGATCTGCGCATCGGACCAGCGCGCTGCGCGGTAGAACTTGAGCACCACCGGCTCGGCTTCCACCCGACCGAGACGGTAGACACGGTTTTCATAGCTGTTGAGCGCGAACATCCGCCCGTCGGGCGAGAGCCCCAGGGCCTCGGCGGCATCGAGGACCGCATCGGGGGTCAGGCCGGCGAAGGGCGTGTCGATTGCCGCTATCATCGGCGATTGCGTCGAACGGACTCGAGGAGAATCAATTGGGTCAGAAGTCAATCCTGGTCACCGGAGGCGCGGGCTATATCGGCAGCCACGTGCTGCTGCAGCTGCAGGCGCGCGGCGAGCGTGTCGTGGTGCTCGACAATCTTTACACAGGCTTTCGTCAGGCGGTGCGCGATGTGCCACTCATCGTCGGGGACATCGCCGACCGCGAGCTCGTCGGCCGCACACTCGCCGAGCACGAGGTCGACACCGTGCTGCATTTCGCGGCCAATACCATCGTACCCGAGTCGGTCAGCGACCCGCTGAAATATTACGGCAACAACACCTGCGCGACGCTTCGCTTGCTGTCGATGTGCCTGGCGCACCAGGTGCGCTCGGTGGTGTTCTCCTCCACCGCCGCTGTCTACGGCATGCCTGCGGCCGGGGTCGCGGCCGAGGATTCACCTCTGGCCCCGATCAACCCCTACGGCACCTCCAAGCTGATGTCCGAGTGGATCCTGCGCGACGTTGCGGCGGCAACCCCGCTGCGGTACGTGAGCCTGCGCTACTTCAATGTCGCGGGCTCCGACCCCCAGGGGCGCATCGGCCAGGCGACGCGCAAGGCGACCCTGCTGATCAAGGTGGCCTGCGAGGTCGCGGTGGGACGGCGAGCGCACGTGTCGATCTTCGGAACCGACTACGACACACCCGATGGCACGGGCATCCGCGACTACATCCACGTCGAGGACCTGGCGCGCGCGCATCTGGATGCGCTCGATTACCTGCGTGGCGGGGGTGCGACGACGGTACTGAACTGTGGCTACGGCCACGGCTACAGCGTGCGGGAGGTGCTCGCGAGCGTCGAGCGCGTCTCGGGCAAGCCGCTATCGATACGCGAGGAGCCGCGCCGCCCCGGCGATCCGCCGGTGCTCGTGGCGCGTGCCGAGCGCATCCGTCGCGAGCTGGGCTGGCGCCCGCAGCTCGACGATCTGGATGCCATCGTCAAGAGCTCACTCGCCTTCGAGTCGAAGCTTCTGCGTGAGCCGTGGTAGACAGCCGTCGCGCCGCGTGGCATATGCGCATGTCGAGGCAGACTTAGAATCCAACGATGCGCTGGCTGCTGCCCAAGTCCCTGAACGGCTTTCTGTTGCTCGGCCTGGTGGTGCTGGCCGGCCCGCTGCTGTTCGCGATTCTCAATGCGACGGTACAGATGCGTCGGCTGGCGAGCACGAGCCAGGGTCTGGTGGCCGACAGCGTGCGCACCACGCGGCTGTCCCAGGACATGTTCGCGCAACTGGCCCTGCTGGAGCGCTCGGCGCGCCTCTACCTGGTGCTCACCGACCCGAGCGTGCTGGCCGCCTTCCGCCAGCACGATCAGCGCATCAGTGAAGACGCCGCGGCGCTGCACAGCGCGCTGCGTGGAGATCAGGCGCGCACGCAGCTGCAGCAATTCGAGGATGCGCTCGATCAGATCCGCTCGCTGGTGCTGGTGCATCCTGCCGGCACACGTTCGGCCGATCAGCTGTCCCAGACCTTCACGCAACTGTCGGATCTGGCCGGCGGCATCGCCGATCTGTCCAACCGTCAGATCGACGATGACGTGCAGTCGCTGCAGCGGCAGACCGATCGCGAGCGGCGCGAGCTGTTTCAGGACTCGACGCTGCTGCTGCCGCTGGTGCTCATCGTGGTGCTGCTGTTCGCGCTGCGCCTGTCGCGCCCACTGCGCCAGATCGATCGGGCGATCGGCGAGCTCGGCCGCGGCAACTTCTCGCGCTCCATCACCATCAGCGGCCCGATCGACCTCGAGCGCCTGGGCCATCAGCTCGAGTGGCTGCGCAACCGCCTGCTCGAGCTGGCGCAGGAGCGCAATCGCTTTCTGCGGCAGATGTCGCACGAGCTGAAGACGCCGCTCGCCAACATCCGCGAGGGCACGGAGCTGCTCATGGATGGGGCCGTCGGTGAGCTTGGCAGCGGTCAGCGCGAGGTCACCGCGATCCTGCGCGACAATGGCATCAAGCTGCAGCGTCTCATCGAGAACCTGCTGAGCTTCAGCGCCTGGCAGAGCAACAGCACCGGACTGGACCTGTCCGAATTCCGCCTGCGCCCCATCGTCAAGCAGGTGCTGGAGAACCAACAGCTCACGCTGGTATCACAGCGCGTGCGACTCGACGTACACGTCGAGGATGTCACGCTCAATGCCGATCGCGGCAAGATCCGACTCATCCTGGAGAATCTGCTGTCCAACGCCATCAAGTACTCCCCGCGCGGCGGCGTCATCTACCTGCGCGCGCTCTCGAGCGGCGAGGAGCTCATCCTGGAGGTCGCCGATTCCGGCCCAGGCGTGCCGCTCGAGGATCGCGCCCGCATCTTCGAGGCCTTCTACACCGGCCGTGCGCCCGCCGGGCACGTGCGCGGCACCGGCATCGGCCTCTCCGTCGTCAATGAGTTCGTCAACGTGCATAAGGGCACCATCGAAGTCGTCGATGGGGAATTCCCAGGTGCGCACTTTCGCATGCGCATGCCCATGCGCGTCATGGCGCCCGCGCCGCAAAAGCAGCCGGCCGATATGCCGCCGGCCGTCAAGAAGCAGGCCGATGCCGCGGCCTAGGCACCCGCGCACCGGGCGGCGTCTGGCGCTGCTGCTGGCGCTGGCCGTCTCAGGCGTCATCGCCGGCGGCTGCCAGAGCGCGCCGCAGCCGGCCCCCGCTCCACCGCCACCGAGCGACACCCCGAGCAACGATCGCGACCTGGCCGCCGCGATGGTCATGGCCGATACGTTCCAGAACATGCAGCGTCTGACGCAGGCTGCGCCCGCCGAGCAGGCCGAGATCGTCAGTGCCGCCCGCAATGCCTATCAGCGCGATCCACGCGGCGAGACGCAACTGCGTTATGCTCTGCTGCTGGCGACGCCGGGCCATCCGGCCCGCGACGCCGTCATGGCCCAAAAGCTGCTACGCGAGCTCGCCGCGCAGCCGGAAGCCCTGGTGCCCATTGAACGGGCTGTCGTCATGGTCGAGCTCGCGCAGCTCGATCACGAGCTGGACCTCGCGGCTGTCAACCAGCAGCTGCAGGCCGCTGCGCTGCGCACCGATCAGCAGCGCAGCGTCGCCGACCAGCGCCGGCTGGAGCTGGCCGAGGATGAGAACGCGCACCTGCGCAAGCAGGTCGAAGCAGACCAGGCGAAGCTCGACGCCATCGCGACGATCGAGAAAAACCTGACCGAGCGCAGGACGGCGGAGCCCGGTGCGCCGGCGCCCGGTAGCCCGGCAGGGGCAGTCACCCCGCCTGCTCCAGCGCCAGCGCCCGCTCCCGCTGCCGCTGCACCGGCCAACGAGGGAAATCC
>DATBPG010000102.1:0-12128 GCA_036561485.1 Steroidobacteraceae bacterium
TCCCAGCCGCGCTGTGCATACAGTTCCAGCACATGCCGCAGCACGTGTCGGGGCGCCATCATCACCCGCCGCCCGTCCGAGTAGAAGCAGTCGTGAATCACCTGCGCAGTCGGCTCGGCTGTCCAGGGCACCACACGCACCGTCTTGGCGTCCGCGCGCAGCACGATGTCGATCTCCGCCGGGCTCATTGCCTCGCTGGTATCGGGCGGGTAGTCGCCGGTGACGGTCTGCAGGAACACGCTTTCCGGCAGCCGCATGCCCTCATCCTCGCCGAACTTCTCCGAGGGCATGATCTTGCCGCGCGCGATGCCGGCCATGTCCGGAATGATGGCCTCGACCTCGGCGATGCCGTGGTCGCGGAAGAACTGTTGAATCTCACTCGCCATGATCGATCCTTTTTTTGCCTGGCCGGCTGTCCGGCTCCTCGCGGTCCTTGCGGCTCGGCAGCGCTGAGCCTTCAGTGGCGCTCGCGGCAGGCCGCGCCGAAGGCCTGGAACAGCGCGAGCGACAACGGGTTGTCGGCAACGCGCCATTCCGGATGCCACTGCAGCGCCAGCGCGAAACCGGGGGCCTGTTGCACGCGGAAGGCCTCGATCACCCCGTCGGGCGCGCGCGCCTCCACGACCAGCCCCCGCCCCAGCTCACGCACGCCCTGCCCATGCAGCGAATTGACCCGCACCCGCTCGGTCCCGGCCAGGCGCCGCAGCAGTCCACCCGGCTCCAGGATGACCTCGTGTGCCGGTCCGTACTGCGCCTCGAGCGCCTGCTCATCGTCCTCGCGGTGATCGAAATGCCCCGGCACCTGGTGCAGCTGCTGCCAGAGCGTGCCGCCGAAGGCCACGTTCATCTCCTGGAAACCGCGACAGATCCCGAGCACCGGCACGCCGGCTGCGACCGCCTGGGGAATGAGCGGCAGCGTGGTGTCGTCGCGATGCGGGTCATGCAGCGTCCCGGCTTCGCTGGGCTCACCGCGGTAGTGATGGGGTTCCACATTCGAGGGACTTCCGGTGAACATCAGCCCATCGAGCGTCTCGAGCAGCGCCTCAAGCTGCAGCTCCCGACCGATGGCCGGCACGATGAGCGGAATCGCGCCGGCCGCATCGAGCAGCGCCGTCAGGTACTTCTCCCCGGCGAGGTGGTAGGCCTGCTGGTGTGCGCCCAGCAATCGCCGGTCCGCCGGAATACCGATGACAGGACGCCTTGCGCTCATGGCGGGGATCTTGGGGGGTCACATGGCTACCGCGGGACCGGGGGAGCGTCCGCGGACGCTGTCGCCGGCCTTCGGGGCATTAGACCATAGGTGCCTGGCAGCGTCCCGGACCCCCATCATGCAGCGCCGCTTGATGCAGTGCACGGATTCTGTCAAATGACCCGGTGGCCTCGCCCGTCTCACTCCCTGCCTATCCGCCGACTTATTACAGCGCCGTCACTGCGCCCCTGTCCGCGCGCGTGCCACTTCAGGGCCGGGAGCGCGCCGATGTCTGCGTGGTCGGCGGCGGCATCGGCGGCTGTTCGGCAGCGCTGGCCCTGGCCGAGCGCGGCTACCGTGTCATCCTTCTGGAAGCCCAGCGGCTTGGCTGGGGAGCCTCGGGCCGCAATGGTGGCCAGGTGCTCCCGGGCATCGCCGCCGAGCAGCAGGCGCTGGCAAAACTGGCCGGTGAGGACACGGCGCTGCACATCTGGCGACTGTCGCTCGAGGCCATCGCACTGCTCAAACAGCGCCTCGCCCGTCATGCCATTGCCTGCGAATGGACCGACGGGCAGATGCTGGCAGCCATCAAACCCCGACAGTGGCAGGCTCTGCAGCACTGGCAGAGCTGGCTGCAACGACAGGGATATGCGCACACTCAGCTGCTCGATCGAGCCGCGCTCGGCGCGGTGCTCGAGTCACAGCGCTACCTCGGCGCCCTCTACGACGCGGCCGCCGGTCACCTGCAGCCGCTGCGATACACGCTCGGCCTTGCGCAGGCGGCGCTGGCCGCGGGGGTCAGCATGCATGAGGGTAGCCACGTGCTCGGCTACAGGCTCGACCGGGAGCGTGGCAAGCTGCAGGTGCGCACCGCGAACGGCGAGGTGACCTGCGAGTGGCTCATCTTCGCCGGCAACGCCTGGCTCGGTGACACCGTGCCTTCCCTGACTCGCAAGATCATGAGCGTGGGCAGCTACATCATCGCCACCGAGCCGCTGGGCGCCGAGCGTGCACGGCGCCTGATCGCCAATGATGCGGCCGTGTGCGACACGAACTGGATACTCGACTACTTTCGCCGCAGCCGCGATGAGCGCCTGTTGTTCGGCGGTCGCGTCAACTACTCCGGGCTCGACGTGCGCGCCATCGCTCCGGCGACGCGTCAGCGGATGGTCGGGGTGTTTCCTCAACTCGCCGGGGCGCGCATCGAGTATGCCTGGGGCTGCCTGCTCGACATCAGCTTCAACCGCGCCCCGCACTTCGGCCGCCTGGCGCCGAATGTCTACTACCTGCAAGGCTTCTCAGGCCATGGCGTCGCGCTGGCAGGCCTCGCCGGTGAGCTCATTGCCGAGGCCATTGCCGGCTCCGCCGAGCGCTTCGACGTCTTCGCACGCCTGCCGCACCGGAATTTTCCGGGCGGGCGCGCGCTGCGCCGGCCGCTGCTGGCCCTGGCGATGCTGTGGTATCGATTGCGCGACCTGCTATGAGCGCGCCGGCGGTCACGGTGTCGCTGGCGATGGCCTTCGGCCTCTCGGAGCTGGCGCTCTCGCTGCGCAAACGCTCGGCCAGCGGCGCGGTGCGCGCCGATCGTGGCTCACTGCACGTGCTGTGGATCGTCATCGTGGCGGCCTGGGTGCTGGCGTTCTGCCTCGCCGCGACCGTGCCGGCCGGCCGCTTCCATGCCGGCGCGGTGCTGCTCGGCAGTGCGCTGCTGTTGCTCGTCGCCGGCGTCGCCCTGCGCTGGTGGGCAATCACATCGCTCGGGCGCCTCTTCACGGTGGACGTCGCCATCGCCATCGATCACCGCCTCATCGATCGCGGACCCTACCGGCTCATCCGTCATCCCTCCTATGCCGGCGCACTGCTCGCCTTGGGGGGGTTGGGGGTTGCGCTGGGCAGTTTGCCGGCACTCGCTGCCCTGCTGCTCCCTGCGCTGGCTGCCTACCATTATCGAATGAGCGTGGAGGAAGCAGCCCTGCTGCACGGACTGGGCGGCGCGTACGCCGATTACATGCGCAGGACCTCGCGCCTCATTCCCGGCCTCTATTGAGGCCAAACTGCCGCACGGCGCTCAGAAACGCCGCGTCACGGGGTCTAGCATGCAGCTTCAAGGAGGCAGACACATGCGAGGACTCATCGGCTCTGCGGCCCCCCGGTTCGCGGCTTTGTCCGCGGTGGCGCTGCTGCTGAACGGATGCGGTCTGGCTGGCACGGCGGTCGGCGGCACAGCCGGCGCCGCGGCCGAGGCGCAGCAGGCGCAGCAGGCCCAGCAGATCGAGCAGCACGTGCGCGATCAGGTACACGCCGCGCAGGCGGCGGCCGCCGCCCAGCGCGACCAGGCCGAGCAGGACGCCCGCTGACGCCCAGCCGGGCCACAGCGCGTCGGAGCACATGCTCAGGCGGCGCTGATCTGGTAGCAGCGGTGGATGCGCGGATTGCCCTGGAAGTCGAACGGCAGCGTCTGGCGTGACAGATCCTCGACACGCCAGCGCTCGCCGACCTCGGCGGCCAGTCTGAAGCGCTGGGCGTTGGTCGAAAAGATGAGCGTACCGCCCGGTGCGAGCCGCCCCATGCACTGCCCGATCAGTTCGACGTGATCGCGCTGCACGTCAAGCACGCCCTGCATGCGCTTGGAATTGGAAAACGTCGGCGGGTCCAGGAAGATCAGATCGAAGTCGTGGCGGCGCGCGTCGCGAAGCCCGGCATCCCCGTCCCCGAGCCAGGCCAGACAATCCGCCTGCAGCAGGCGGTGCTGCGCGGGATCTGCGCCATTGAGCGCAAGGTTCGCCTTCGACCACTGCAGATACCGGTGCGACAGATCGATGCTCAGGCTCTCGCGCGCGCCTGCCGCCGCCGCGCAGACCGTCGCGCTGGCGGTGTAACAGAAGAGATTCAGGAAGCGGCGGCCGCTGGCGCGCTCGCGCAGCAGCGCACGCGTGAGCCGGTGATCGAGGAACAGCCCGGTGTCCAGGTAGTCATCGAGATTGACCAGGAACTTCAGCCCCGCCTCGCTCACGGTGATCATGTTTGCGAGCGCTGCCCCCTCCAGTCCTCGCGCTGAAAGCCTCCGTCGCGCCTGGTACTGTGCGGCCCCGCGCTGCGGACGGCGCACACGCAGGTGAATGCGCTCGGGTGGTACGCCCAGGGTTCCGGGCAGAACCGACAGCGCCTCGCGTCGGCGCCGGCGAGCCGCTTGCACATCGATGCTCGCGGGCGCGGCGTACTCCTGAACGTACAGATGCACGCACGGGGTCGCCTCCGCCGCTGCTGCCAACTGCTCATATCGATCGATGGCAAAGGCATATTCGGGCATATCCGCATCGTAGAGCCGGTAGCAGCTGACGTGAGCGGCACGTGCCGCGCGGCCGAGTCGCCGCAGATTCTTCTCCAGCCGGTTGGCAAACATCGTTGCGCCCGAGGCGCCGGCCCCGGCTGCATCGGCAGGCAGCGCCACGGCCGGCACAGCGCCGGTCCCCGCCACGGCGCCCCCGGGCGGCACAGGGCTCACGGACGGCGCAGGCGTCGCGGTACGATGCATCAGATCCGTCGCCCCCGGCGCGGCGAGATCGATGCGCAGCAACCGACAGGCAATCGGTCCATTCCAGAGCTCATGAACGCGGTAACTGCGCAGCCGCAGCTCGCGTGCAGCGTGCGGTGCGGCGCTCAGGATCGCGGCGTCCCAACCCTGAAAGTGCTGTCGCAGGACCTGTCCCAGCTGCGCATGCAGCGCTCGCGCGGCCTCGACATCGCCGAGGCGCTCGCCGTAGGGCGGATTGGTGCAGATCATGCCCGGCGCAGCGGCCAGGGGGCGCACGGCCGCCAGCGTGCCGTGCTCGAAGCTGACCAGCGCGGCGACACCGGCACGCGAAGCGTTGTGCTGCGCGTGCTGCAGCACACGCGCATCGACGTCATTGCCGCGGATGCGATTGGGCAGTGACGTGCGCACCTGCGCCCGCGCCTGCTCGCGCAGGGTGTCCCAGAGCGGCCCATCGTGTCCGCGCCAGCCGAGAAAACCGAAGTACTCGCGGTCCAGTCCGGGAGCCCGGTGCGCAGCGATCATCGCCGCCTCGATCACGAGCGTTCCCGAGCCGCACAGAGGATCGAGAAATTCCTGCTCCGCGGCGGCGGCCTCATCCCAGCGAGCGCGCAGCAGCACTCCGGCCGCGAGATTCTCCCGCAGCGGCGCCTCGCCGGCCTCACGCCGGTAGCCACGCCGATGCAGGCTCTCTCCCGACAGGTCTAGCGCGACCATGATGCTCGCGCCGCGTGCGTGAGCATGCAGGCGCACGGCGGGACGCGTCAGCTCGACCTGCGGGCGGCTTCCGCAGCGCTCGCGCAGCCGATCCACCACGGCATCCTTCAGCCGCAGCGCTCCGAAGTGTGAATGGGTGATGCCCGGATGCACGCCGCTGAAATCGCACGCCAGCGTGCCATTGGCGGAAACGTGTGACTCCCATTCGATCTGCGCTGCCTGCCGATGGAACTCATCGGCGCTGTCGGCCTGCAGCTCCGCCAGAACGAGCAACACCCGGCTCGCCACGCGCGACCATAGACAGGCGCGATAGCCCAGCGCGAGCGCGCCTTCGAAGTGCACACTGCCGCCCGACTGGGCGAGCTGCTCGGCGCCGAGCGCGGACAGCTCGCGTGCCAGCAGATCCGTCAGCCCCCGCGGCGCGGTGGCGATGAAACGATAGCGCGAGCTCACCGGATCGCTCCGCCTGCCTCAGCGGCGCGCAGCGCCGGCGGTCAGATCGATCCAGGTCGTCTTAAGCTCGGTATATTTGTCGAATGCATGCAGCGACTTGTCGCGACCAAAGCCCGACTGCTTGTAACCACCGAAGGGCACGGTGATGTCGTCGGCGTCATAGCAGTTCACGTAGACCATGCCGGCGCGCAGCGAACGCGCGGCGCGATGCGCGGCAGTGATATCGCGCGTCCAGACGGCCGCGGCCAGTCCGTAGTCCACATCGTTGGCCATGCGCACCGCCTCATCCAGATCGGTGAAGCTCAGTGTTGCGAGTACCGGCCCGAAGATCTCCTCGCGCGCGATGCGCATCTGCGGGCGCACCTGATCGAACACCGTGGGCTCGACATAGCACCCCCCGCTCTGCGTACGCGTGCGCGCGCCGCCATAAGCCAGCCGGGCCCCCTCGCGGGTGCCGATCTGGATGTAGTCCAGCACACGCAGAGTCTGCGTCTCATCGACGATTGCGCCCAGCCGCGTTGCAGGATCCAGCGGATCGGCCGGCGTGAGGTTACGCGCGATCGCGATGATCTGCTCGAGCAGCGGCTCGCGCACAGATTCCTGCACCAGCAGTCGCGAGCCCGCTGAACACATCTCTCCCTGGTTGAAGAAGATCGCTGCGGCCGCGCTGCGTGCGGCACGAGCCAGATCCGGACAGTCGGCGAGCACGATGTTCGCTGACTTGCCACCGCACTCCAGCCACACGCGCTTGAGATTGGACTGTGCAGCGGCCTGCATGACCGAGCGGCCCGAGTCGCTCGAGCCGGTGAAGGCGATGGCGTCGACGTCGCGGTGCGCGGCGAGCGCATGGCCGGCCGTGACTCCCTCGCCAGGAACGACATTGAACACCCCGGGCGGCAGACCCGCCTCGAGCGCCAGCTGTGCCATGCGGATCGCCGTCAGCGGGGACTTTTCCGAGGGCTTCAGGACCAGCGAGTTGCCGGCGGCCAGCGCCGGGCCGATCTTCCAGGCCGCCATGATCATCGGAAAATTCCACGGAACGATGGCGCCCACCACGCCCACCGGCTCGCGGGTGATCAGCGCCAGCGCGGCCGCTCCGGTCGGTGCGATCTCATCGTAGATCTTGTCGATGGCCTCGGCGTACCAGCGCAGGCAGTGCACCGTCGCCGGTACATCGATCGCAAGGCTGTCGCGGATCGGCTTGCCGACGTCCAGCGTCTCGAGCAGCGCGAGCTCCTCGGCGGCGGCCTCGACCTTGCTGGCGAAGCGCTGCAACGTGCGCTTGCGATCGGCCGGCGGCCGGTCCGCCCAGTCGCGCCGCTCGAAGCTCGCGCGCGCAGCCGCCACCGCGGCATCCACATCCGCCGCATCCCCTGCCGCCACGGCCGCGAGCGTGCGGCCATCGATCGGACTGACATCGGCAAAGGTGCGGCCCGATGCCGCCTCACGCAGTTGTCCATCGATGAGCGCCCGGCCTTCGGGGCGCACTGCGCGCGCGCGTTCCCGCCACGTCGCGGCAGTCACGCCACTCTCTGCTCTTGCCATCGCGGCACAATGGCGCCGGCCCCGGGGGGCTGTCAAACCAGGAGCGGACGGTGCACAACGGGCCCGCCCGACAATCGGTCGGGCCCGCAGCGGTGCGCGCTTAGAACTTCCAGAGCGCCTCGAGCCAGCCCTGCTCGCTCTTCGAATAGACGTTCACGCTACCCCCACCGGGTGCCGGCCTGACGCTGCCCGGATCGTCGTAGCGGCCTTCGATGCGCAATTCCAGGTGGCTGACCGGATCCCAGCCGAAGGTGAGCGTGACCTCCTTGAGCTCCTCCTCGCCCGGCGCATACAGCCCGGAGCCGGCTACCAGCAAGGAGCCTGCTGCCGGGACCTCGGTCAGATAGCCATCCTTATCATCCAGGTATTCGCCCCGCAGCGACACACGCCACTTCGGAGTCAACTGATAGTTGAGGTAGCCGGCAACACCCCACCAGTTGGCGGAAGGGCTTGCGGCCGCGCTCGCCACATTGCCGTAGTCGAGGCTGCCGATGAGGGTGAGCTGCGAGGCCGCCGTCCACGTCAACACCGTGTCGAAGAATTCCAGACCCGAGTGCGTGCCGTACGCGTTCAGATCGCTGCCGTAGTAATCCTGCAGCGTCCAGGTCAGCGTTTTGGTGGGATTGAGTGCCACACCGGCCTCCAGCGTCTTGGAAGCGCCGTAGGAGTTCTCGTCGCCGGCATTGAACCAGCCATTGTTCACGCCGATGATGAAGCTGAGCTTGCTGTTGGCAGCGAACGTCGCCCGCACGCCCGTGTGCGTGAGCGGCTCGAACGTGAACAGGATCGAGCGCGTGACGTTGCTGTCGCCCGCCGGCGCGTACACTTCGGCGCCCGCGAGCGTCCCGAACTTGCCGGCAATGACGGTCCAGGGTCCCCTGACGTACTGCGCGTAGCCCTGGAAGATCGTGACGGTCGGAGAACCAGGGGAGTAGCCCGGCGTATGCAGATAGTAATCGGCATCCGGAGCATCGTTGTTCACATACACCGAGCCATAGGGCGTCACCACGGGATTGATCAGCGCACCGAAGCCCGAGGCGGGTTGATAGGCCAGGGTCAGTCCGGCCTGTTGAAAATTGAAGCTGTCATAGCCGCCCGAATGAGATACCTGCGCACCGTCGATCAGCTGCGATCCTGAGTAGCCGAAGGCGGAGAATGTGGCGTCGACGTAGCCGCTGGCGGTGATGCCCGAGCTCATCAGGATATCGGCCAGGCCAGGAATGGCCGGCCTGGCGGGCGCGGCCTCATCGGCCCACCCGGGCGCGCTCGACAGCATCAACAGCGATGCTGCGGCGATCATGATTGCGTTCTCTTTGCGCATGAATTGGCGACTCCCGTACAGCCACACTGAATGTTGTTCGAGCCGTGGAAGCGGCCCTGAGCGTGCGTCGCCCTGTCGCAACGTCACGTTCCAAGCTCGTGGATGCAGCTGGCGTGCCAGCAGCAACGTTGCGGATGCAAACCATTGATAGATGTGCATCGGCCTGATGACGGGGCCATGTCGTGTGTCGGCCAGCCGCACTCTTTTCGCACGCACGCGTGCGCGGGCTGCACCGTTTTCGTCCAGCGAGAGATTCGGGGCGCGGGCCGCGCCCCCCGCCGTCAATCGGCGCTAATCGAAGTCGGCGGCTCGCAGCGGCTCGCGCTGATGCACGAACATGCGCGCGAGCTGTGAGGCATTGACCCGCCCGAGCGACAGCTCAGGCAATGCCGCGGCGGAAAAGAAGCGCACTTCGCTGGTTTCCAGGCTCGGCCTTGCGCTGCCACCCACCAGCTCACAAATGAAGAACATCTTGTAGATCGTGTAGGGATGCGGATAGGCATAGCCCTGGCGATGCGAATCCCAAACGGCCGCAAGCTTGATGGCGCGCGCCTCATAGCCTGACTCCTCGCGGATCTCGCGCTCGACACACTCGCGGGCCGATTGGTTCACATCCGCCCAGCCGCCCGGCAGCGTCCAGCGCCCATCGCTCGCTTCACGCACCATGAGGATCTGATCGTCGCGAATGACCGCGCCGCGCACGTCGACCTTCGGCGTGGGATAACCGAGGTCCTGCGCGAACAGCGCTTCCAGCGGCTCGAGCGCAGTGCCGGCACCCGCGGCCATCATCTGCAGCGCCAGCGTACGCAGGCGCCGATAGCGCTCGAGATCATACGGGTCCTTGCAGAACGTCAGACCCGCCTGTGCCAGCGCCTGCAGCTCGCGTGACCAGGTCAGCCAGCGCGGCTCGGGCCCATCCGGCAGGTTCACCGCCGCCTCCATTGCACGCGCTCGGTCCGCGACTGTAGAGTCATCAGCCCTCCGTCCAGGCATTCATCAAGGAGCCGCCCCATGAAGCGTACTGCATCGGCGATCTGGTCTGGCGATCTGAAGTCCGGACATGGGGCACTGGCGACCCACAGCGGCGTGCTGAAGGAAACTCCCTATGGGTTTGCCTCACGCTTTGAAGCCGCCCCCGGCACCAACCCCGAAGAACTCATCGCAGCGGCGCATGCGGGATGTTTCACGATGGCCCTGTCGGCCACCCTGGGCCGCTCGGGTTTCACTCCCAAGCGTCTGGCCACGCAGGCGACCGTCTCGCTCGAGCAGGTCGGTGGCAATTGGACCATCACTGCAGTGCAGCTGCAGACGGAGGCCTGGATCCCGGGAATCGACGATACGAAATTCCAGCAGATCGCGGCCGACGCCAAGGCCAACTGTCCGGTGTCGCGCCTGCTGCGTGCGGAAATCAGCCTGTCGGCAAAGCTCGAAGACGGCGCCTGAGCGTCGGAGAGCTCCCACTCGCGCGCGCGTCAGCGCGCACTGCGCCGCCGGCCAGCGGCCGGCTAGGATCGGCACATGAAGAACCGAACGGTGGACTTGGACGAAACGGACTTGGACGATGAACCTTCTGTGCGCTCGCGTAGCGGCTGGGGATTTGCAGCCGGGGTGCTGGTTGGCCTGACGGGTGCAATCGCCGGACTGACGCTGGCGGTGGCAGCACGGCGCCGGGCACGCCGGCCATCGCTGGCGCAGAGCTCATCGGCGCACTTGGGCAGCGGCGGGCAGTCCGGGGAATGGCAGGTAGAGGAGAGCGAGCTGGACGAGGAGCTCGCCCAGACATTCCCGGCCAGCGACCCGCTGCCGCAGTCGCACCGGGTGGACTAGCCACCGACGCCCTCAGCGCGGCTAACGCGCCGCCGGGCCGAGGATCGCGGCAGCCGGCCACGGCGGTGGCCGGCTGCCGCGAAAACAACAAGCCTTACTTGGGCGGAGCGCTGCTGTCGGAGCTGCTGGAGCTCTTCTTGCTGCTCTTCTTGCTGTGGTGCTTGGTGTGCTTGGCCTTCGTGGTCGTGGTCGTCGTGTCGCTGCTGCCGCTGTCGGCCGCTGATGCGAAAAGCGGCGCGCCGGCCAGGGTGGCGGCCAGAACCGCCAGTACTGCAACATTGAACTTCATCGGTTTGGATCCTTAGCGAGTGAATGAACTGTCAGCCTCGAGAGCTGACGCTGGATTTTACAGCGAAAATGACGATGAAGGCGTCAACCTTCATGCTTACCCTAAGCTTACTGAAGCTTACTTGAAGCGTGTCTGCGCGCCACTGTGCCGGCGCGATAACCGGCGGCGCGTCAGGTGCGCAGCGCGTGACGGTGCTCGCGATACCAGGCGTACGTCACCGCCAGCCCGTCCTTCAGCGACAGGCGCGGCTGCCATCCAAGCAGGCGCAGCCGCGAGACATCCAGCAGCTTGCGGGGCGTGCCATCCGGGCGGGAGGGGTCGAACTGCAGGCGGCCGGTGAAGCCCACCGTCTGCGCCACCTGCTGCGCCAGTTCCTGGATGCTCACGTCCTCTCCCCAGCCGACATTGATCGGGCTGAGCTCGCTGTAGTGCTGCATCAGGAACAGGCAGGCATCGGCCAGGTCATCCACGTAGAGAAACTCCCGCCGCGGACGTCCGGTCCCCCAGACTTGCACCGAGTCGGCAGCGCGCTCGCGCGCCTCGTCGCACTTGCGCATCAGGGCGGGCAACACGTGCGCATCCGACAAGCTGAAATTGTCACCGGGCCCGTAGAGATTCGTCGGCATCGCGCTGATGGCGTCGAAGCCGTACTGGCGGCGGTACGCCTGACACATCTTCAGGCCGGCGATTTTGGCGATCGCGTACCACTCGTTGGTGGTCTCGAGCGCACCGGTCAGCAGGTACTCCTCGCGCATCGGTTGGGGAGCATCGCGCGGATAGATGCAGCTGGAGCCCAGAAACAGCAGCTTGCGTGCTCCATGGCGCCACGCGGCATCGATGACATTGGTCTGGATCTGCAGATTATCCGCCAGGAACTGAGCCGGGTGGCTGCGATTGGCCTCGATGCCCCCGACACGGGCCGCCGCCAGGAACACCAGCTGCGGCCGCTCTGCGGCGAAGAAGCTCTCGACCTGCTCCTGACGGCGCAGATCCAGCCGCTCCCGCGCCGGCAGCAGCAGTCGTCGTGCGCCCGCGGCACGCAGACGCCGCACGATGGCCGAGCCGACCAGCCCCCCATGCCCGGCCACGTAGATGGCCGTGTCGCCCAGCAGCCCGGTTTGCTGTTCGGCGCTCACCTGTTATTCGCGATGCTGGTAGGTCTTGAAGCCTTCGCGGGCAACGAGCGCATCGCGTCGGGCAATCGCCAGATCCTCCCCGACCATCTCCTCCACCAGCTCGCCAAAGCCGATCTGCG
>DATBPG010000103.1:0-3639 GCA_036561485.1 Steroidobacteraceae bacterium
GTGGCCCCAGAGGCTGCCGTGCTCGAGATTGATGGACTCGGACAGGTCCGCGGCGAGCGAGACCATGCGGTTATCGGTGACGTAGTTCATCCACTTGATGATCTCGGAGATGGCGCGCCGCGTGCCTGCGATCTCTCCTGCCTTGCGAAACAGGCTGATCGAGACGTTCTTTTGCGCACCCGTCAGCCGGTTCACGACGCCAAGCGTCTGCGGCTCGGTCGGCAGCTTCGCGACGCGCAGCCGCTCGTCGAGGAACGGATCGCGGGAAACATCTATCTGTACGGGAAAGTTATCCTTTACGCCCTCGCCGATCTCGACCAGACGCTCGGCCAGCCAGTCGCCGAGCCCGTTGCGCTCAAGCACCGACATCACGACATCGATGTTGGTCTTGAACTGGATCAGCCGCTCACGCGGGTCGGCCACTTGCCCGTCGCGGATTCCCTGGAACGTCACTCCAAATCGCTCTTCGAACGTCTTCGCCAGGGACACGAAGTAGTCCGAATTCATCTTCATGCCGTAGGGATGGCTCTGATAACTGATCAGCTGACGCTCGATGGCACAGGGCCAGTAACCCTTGGTCGTGTGTCCGATGACGATCATGGGACGCCGATCCGCCGGGTCCCATGTTTCCATCTCGATCAGAGTGCGCAGAATCTGCGCATAGTCATTGCCGTTCTGGAGATGAAAAACGTTCCAGCCGTAGGAGGTCCATTGTTTGACCAGATCGTACTCGCTGAATCTCGAATGAATGATTCCGCCGAGCAGCACGTCATCAATGCCGGCGTTGTTCTCGGAAAGCAGGATCCGCAGTCTCTTGCCGACCTGCAGGGCGAGCGCCTGCGTTTTCAGCTCCTGCGCATGACCCTCTGTCATCGCAAACTCGCCCTCGAGCGCGATGATCTTCAGTGACGGGGGCGCCCCGATCATGTCCCAGAACGCGGCTTTGCCCCCGGCGGTGGCGATCCCGACACCCGAGGGCCCGCCATTCACGTCATTGGTGAGATCGGTGCTCTCGGCATGTCCGGCGAGGGCCTTGATCCCGCGCAGCCGCGCCTGCTCGAACAACGGGTGGTCCGTGAGGCCGCGATCCTGCAGCAGTGTCTTCAGAGCGCCTGCGCCGCGCCGGAATCCCAGCGCATCGATCGGCAGGATCGCCACGGCGGGATCGGTGTAATAGCGCCTGTCCCCCGTGAGCCGGTAGCGGCGCTCCAGCGCCTGCCCGAGAATCATCCACAACGCATAGCCGGTCGGGATGTTATGTCCGCCGGCCAGCATGAACTTATCGCAGAACGGATGCTTGGGACGACGGTAGTCGTAGCGCAGACCCCCCAGATCCGGCCCCGCCAGGTGTGCGCACACGTTATACGGCGTATAGGCGAGCGGGCCGCCGAAATGGCCGGTCTGCGCATAATTGCCCAGCAGCACCACCGTCATGCAGGTCATGAAGCCCACTTCGTCGAGCCGTTGCAGCAACTCATCGCTGTGGCGGACGTCGGTGCGCTGTTGGGTCGGCGAGAGCAAGGCTGTGGACATGGTTATCCCGGAATTTCCCCGCTCAGGGAATCTCTGTCCTGCGAACTGGATGGCTGCGCAAGCCTGATTCGTACGTACATCGTACTACCCGGATTTCCGGGTCGCCAATGGCGTCGAGGCGCATCGTCAGCCCCTGCAGCAGACGATCGGATCGGCCGCCTCGAGCGGCTCGCAGCCACTCGCAGTGGATGGCGGAGAGGGTGGGATTCGAACCCACGAGCCCCGTGAAGGGCCTCCGGTTTTCAAGACCGGTGCATTCAACCGCTCTGCCACCTCTCCGCTGATGGGCTCAGCTGCTCTGCGGCGGCTGGAAGGGGTGCTCGCCGCGCTGGTTCCAGCGATAGAGATCCTCGTTACCGCAATGTGGGCACTTCAGGGCTACCAGCCGATCCTCCGAACCGCCGGCGGCCTGTTTGGCGCCCGGCGGCGGCGGGGCGATCGCGATGACCCGTCCGCACTTGGGATCCTTGCACAGCCAGCCCTCGTAGGTCTGGCCGCCGACCATCTGCTGGCGCGTCCTTGCCTCGACGTGGCCGACGGCCGAGGCCATCGGCTTGCTCACCGACTTGCCGAACCCTTTGGCTGAACGTTTGAGTGCCATGTTGCCTCTGCAATGCTGTCGACGACCCCCGCCATTATAGGAGCAGTGGCGCGACAGGGGCACGGCTGCCCAGTTAGCGCGGCAGCACCGTGAGCAGCGGCCTGAGCAGCTCGCGCAGCTGCCCTGACAGCACCAGTTGGCGCGCCGCCTCGATGTCGGGAGCGAAGAAGCGATCGCGCTCATAGTGCGGCACGCGCGCCCGCACGCTGCGCAGCGCCCGCTGCAGAATGCGCGAGCTCGCCAGCGGCCGATGCAGTTCCAGTCCCTGAGCGCCCGCCAGCAGCTCGATGCCCACGACGGTGGCCGCATTATCAGCCATCTCCAGCAGGCGCCGCGCTGCGTGCGTCGCCATCGACACGTGGTCCTCCTGATTGGCGGAGGTCGGAATACTGTCGGCGCTGGCCGGGTGCGCGAGCAGTTTATTCTCCGAGACAAGCGCCGCAGCGGTGACCTGCGCCACCATGAAGCCGGAGTTCAGACCGCTGTTCTCCACCAGAAAGGCGGGCAGCCCGCTCATCTTCGTATCGGTGAGCAGCGCCACGCGCCGCTCGGACATCGAGCCGATCTCCGCCACGGCAAGCGCCAGCATGTCGGCTGCGAGCGCGACGGGCTCGGCGTGAAAGTTGCCGCCGGAGAGCACCTGCCCTTCGCGCGCGAACACCAGCGGGTTATCGGTGACGGCATTGGCCTCGCGTAACAGCGTGGCTGCCGCTGTCCCGATCAGCTCCAGGCACGCACCCATGACCTGCGGCTGGCAGCGCAGCGAATAAGGGTCCTGCACGTGGCCACATTGCAGGTGCGAGGCGCGGATGTGGCTGCCGGCGAGCAGCCCGCGCAGCGCACGCGCGACGCGACGCTGTCCCTCGTGCCGGCGCAGGCGCTGGATGCGATCGTCGAAGGGCACGTCGCTGCCCTTGAGCGCATCCAGGGACATGGCGCCGGCGACGAGCGCGGCGGCAAATACCTCTTCGATCGCGAACAACGCGGCCAGCGCCAGGGCGGTGGACACCTGCGTGCCGTTCAACAGTGCCAGGCCTTCCTTGGGTGCAAGCTGCAGGGGCTCGAGCCCGATCAGGCGCAGCGCCTGGCTTGCCCCCACCGTGCGTCCCCGATGCGAGGCCGAGCCCACACCGAGCAGCGTCGCTGCGACGTGCGCCAGCGGGGCCAGATCCCCCGAGGCGCCGACCGAGCCCTTCGCCGGCACGCAGGGATAGGTGTCGGTCTGCAGCAGGCGCTGCAGCGCGCCGATGGTCTGTACACGGACGCCAGAAAATCCCTGCGCCAGGCTGGCGATCTTCAGCACCAGCACCAGGCGCACGATCGAGTCTGGCAGCAGCGCGCCGGTACCGGCAGCATGCGAGAGCACCAGATTGCGCTGCAGCTGCTCGAGCTCATCGCGCGCAATGGGCGTCTGTGCGAGCGAGCCGAAGCCGGTGTTGACGCCGTAGACGCTGCGCGGGCCGGATGCGATGCGCTCGATGAGAGCTGCCGCCTCACGCACACGC